>NZ_JBWLKN010000033.1:0-69760 GCF_059026195.1 Streptomyces sp. A01
TCTGGACCAAGACCGCCGACGAAATCCTCGAACGCCTCGCTTCATATCTGAACAGAATTCCTGACTCAGAAGACTAGGAAAGACGAGAAAAGAAGAAGCAGGAATACCACGGTGACTGAGCACTCCGGTTGGCCCATGCGCGATTGAGTCGGCCACTCTCGCCTTGAGCGCCGAGCGCGCTTGTCAGCCTTGTGCCGGGCGCGGTGGCACCGGCGTGTGCAGGAGCCGCAGACCCGCCTCGACCAGCACCCAGCCGAGGCGGACCCGCACCGAGGCACCGCCCCGGCCCGCATGGTCGGCGCCGACGGTCCGGCGTAACTCCCCGGCGCGGGCCTGTGCCCGCAGATCGGCGGCGCGGGCGGCGTGGAGGTAGGGGTGGATATCCGGGTGGTGGCTCATGACGCCTCCCCCCGGCGGTTGCGGAACGCGATGCGCAGCACGGTCACCGGCTCCGCCCCTTCCGGGCGCCGTGACGGGTCCTCGAACCGCTCGCCGTAAGGCTCCAGCAGCGCCGAGACCCGCTCTTCGAACTCGGCGAGTTCGGCGGCCGTCAGGTAGACGATGTCGTCGCCGAACCGCTCCGCCCCGCGCCACTCGCGCGGCAGTTGCTGCCGGGTCTCGACCGCGTGCGTGAGCCGCTCGAAGTACAGCTCCGCCACGGCCCTGCTGAGATCCTCGGCCGCCTCGCTGTCGACACCCTTCCAGGTGGTGTAGCGGGCTGTGGCCCGCCAGGGCTTCTCCCTGCCCTGGCCACCCTCGGCCTCCTCCACCAGGCCGTACTTGGCGAGCATGCGCAGGTGGTAGGAGCAACTGGCCACGGACTCGCCGGTGAGCTGCGCGGCACGGGTGGCCGTGAAGGGCCCCTCAACACGCAGCATCCCGACCAGCTTCATGCGGGTGGGATGGCTGTAGGCCCGCAGGGCTCGGGAGTCTGAGAGATGGACGGTGCGCTGGGGCTTGCCAGCCCTGGGCGTAAGCTCGGACATGCATCTAAAGCTAACTTTCTAAAGAACCCTTTACAAGGTGTTGGCGGGCGGAGGTATCCGAGCCGGAGCGGGATGCCGGCGCTCGACCGGGCCGACCGCGACGCGCGACGTGGCCGACTTCAAGCTCAGTCACCACCACCTGCTGAGCCGAGGACAGTCCTTGTCGCGAGGCACAGTCCGTGTCCCCCAGCCGCGGTGTCGGCACACGACCAACGCAGCGGCCTGCCCGCCTAGTCGGCCACCACGCTCCCTCGCCGATGACCTGATCCCGGCCCGTACGGCGGCCTGCACGGGCAAGGGCGGGCCAGGGCGCACACCGTCCAGGTGACGATCCGCATCCCCGAAGCCGTCTTGCCTGTCCCACCTGGGCCACAAGCGGCGGGGCCCGGCGATCCGGGCGCGCGGGCGCGCGGGCGCGCGGGCGCGCGGGCGCAGTCACGTGACGGATACCGCGCCGACCCGGACCGTTCGTACGGTCTCCAAGAAGGCTGCCTCCAACCCTCCCGAGACCGCCGCCTCACGGACAACAGCAAGCCCGGCAACGTCACCACCCGCAGCCACCCCCAGCCATCTGCGGCCACCCCCAGCTACCTGCGGCCATCCTCGGCCATCACGCCGCGGAGGCGGCGCACGACACAAGCCAGCTCGCCATCCCAAGCCGGCCCCCCTCCACCCCCGGCACCGAGCAGGGCCGAAACCCGAGCCCACAGAAAGACACACCCATGAACCACCACCCCGACCCCCTCGCGACCACCACCAAGGGGGCGGTTGGCGGCCTGTGTCATGAGGGCGTTACCGCTTTCTTGGATATCTCCTGCGCCGTGCCGCTCTTGTGTGCCGGCTGGTTCGCCGCGCCGCGGCCGCACGAGCCCTGGCAGGGCGTACGGGACGCCACTCTGTGCCGGGGCCCAACGCGTCGCAGTCCGAGCGCAAGCTCGGCAGCGTGGACATGTCCCCCTACCTCGGCGCCGGCTGGAGCCGGGGGGGCGGACTACCTCACCCTCAACGTCTGGGCACCGGAGACCGGGGGCGGCCTGCCGGTCGTGGTGTTCGTCCACGGTGGCGGTTTCGTCGCCGGGTCGACGCGGTCGGCCCTGTATGACGGGTCCGGCTTCGCCCGCGACGGCGTCGTCCTTGTCACCGTGTACTACCGGCTCGGCATCCCCGGATTCCTCGACCTGCCCGGAGCGCCTGTCAACCGCGGGCTGTTCGATGTCATCGCCGCGTTGGGCTGGGTGGGGGAGGACATCACCGCTTTCGGTGGTGATCCCCACCGTGTCACCCTCTTGGGCCAGTCGGCCGGGGCGGCCGTCGTCGGTGGCGTTCTGGCCAGCTCCCGGGCTACGGGCCTCTTTCGGCGGGCGGTCGTCCAAAGGGGCAGCGGCCTGGGGGCGTTCACCACCGGGCAGGCCGCCCGCGTCACCGGGGCCGCGGTCCGGGCCCTGGGTGTCGGGCCCCGTCTCGACGTCTTCGCGGACCTCTGCGAGGAGCGCTTGGTCCAAGCCGCCTCCCAGCTCACGGGCATTGATGTGCGCAACTCCCGCGCACCGCGACCCGCTGATCGGACTGGCCCCCTTCAGCCTGGTCCTGGACACTCAGCCCGCCCTGTCGGTCGCCGCCGGCCTCAGCGCCGGCGTCGATCTGCTCATGGGCACCGACACCGAAGAGGGAAATCTCTACCTGGCCCCCCTGGCCCCCTGGCCCCCCTGGCCCCCCTGGCCCCCCTGGGCCACTACGCCACCTCGACCGGCGCGGACGTCGACGCCGTGGCGGCGCGCTCCCATCCCGACCCGGCGCGGCTCGTCCAGGCCTGCCACAGGGCATGCCCCCGGGCGTCCTTGGGTGAGCTGCGCTCGGCCATCATGGGCGATGCGCTGTTCGGCGCGGGCAGCTGGGCCCTGGCCGGCGCACACGCGGCCCACCCCCGCTCCGCCACCTTGCGGCTACGCGTTCGCCTGGTGCTCCCGCGCCCTGGGCGGAGAGCTGGGCGCCACCCACGCGGTGGGGTTCCCCTTCGTCTTCGACCGCACGCGTCTGCCCCCGCTGCGGAGACCTGACGGCCTGCTCGGCCCCGGCAAGCCCCCCCGCGGAGCTCGCCGCTCGTGTGTGCCAGGCCCCTGGGTCCGGTTCGCCCGGAGGGGGGGGACCCTGGTTGGGAGCCGTGTGGTCGCCAGTGCTGGGCCGTGATGGGCGTCGGTACCCAGTGGGCCCAGGGCGGCGACCTTCGCGGCCGGGAGCGGCAGGTCTGGGACTGGGCGCGCGCCGCGGCCGCCGGTAAGCCGTTGCCTGCCCCGGTCTACTGTCTGCGCCTGGCTCCCCTGCCCTGGGGTTGTTGGTGGAGGTTGGTGCCTTGGTGGTGCTGGTGGATTGGGTTCCAGTACTCTGTCCCGCGCTGGTCTGTGGGGGTGTCCGGGCCGTGGGCGGGGGGGTGGGGGCCGGTGGGGGGGTGGGGTGGTCGGTCAGGGTCGGCGGTGTCGGCGCAGTATCCACAGGGCGGCGGCTGCGCCTAGCAGGTGGCGTTCGGTGCGTCGTGTTCGGGTGGTGGTGCGGTGGTCGGCCGGGGAGGAGGGGCGTGTGATGGCGGTGTGCTGGAGGGTCAGTTCCCCGCCTGCTAGGCCGCGTCCTACGGCTCGGGCTTGCGGGAGTAGGGTCTCCAGGCCGGAGAGGAATTGTAGTGCGGTGTAGCCTAGTTGCTGTTGGGACAGTGATTGCATGGCGTACTCGGTCAGTACTCGCCGGGTCTGGCTGACCAGGATGTCGGTCACTGCCAGGTGTGGGGCCAGGTAGCGCACGGACCCCTCGATGTTGGCGAAGGACTTGCCCAGAAGACCGATCATGGGGTTGGTCTGGATGCCGCGCCGGGTGGAGTACCGCAGGAGCGTGCCCAGGGACGCGCCGAACTCCAGCCGGTCCAGGGGGACGGCGGACAGTTTCGGTACCAGGCGGGCCATGTCCTGCTCGAAGCCGCCGATGTCCGCCCAGGCGGTGGGCCTGCCCATCTCGGGCCAGGTGCGGGCGACGGCGTGGGCGTCGTTGTTGGCGAGTGCGAGTAGCGACATCATCAGCGTCATGCTCAGGTGCCGGTCGATGCGGCCGACCATGCCCCAGTCGATCAGGGTGGCCGGACCGCCGGGGCAGACGAAGACGTTGCCTGGATGGGGGTCGGCGTGGAAGCGGTTGTCCAGGAAGTATCCCCGGTACATGACGGTCATCAGGTCGGTGCCGATGCGGTCGCGTTCGTCGTCGTCGAAGTCCGCGGGGTCGGCGTCGCGGATGCTGGTTCCGGGGGCGCGCCGCTGGATGAGCACGTGTTGGGTGGCGTGTACCACTGAGGGGACCTCGACTCCGGGACAGGAGGCGAGGGCGGCGCGGGCCTCGTCCATGTTGGCCGCCTCGCGGGTGAAGTCCAGCTCGTTGCGCATGGCGTCGAAGATCACGCCCAGTATGGCGTGGACGTCGATGGTCTGGCTCAGGGCGGGTGTGCGCTTGGCCAGCGTCCGGGTCATACCGCGCAGCAGGCGCATGTCCGCGGTGATCAGCGGCGAGATGCCGGGGCGCTGGACCTTGACGACGGCCGGGGTGCCGTCGGCGAGGGTAGCGGCGTACGCCTGGGCCAGGGAGGCGCAGCCCAGCGGTCGTTGCGCGTCGAAGTCCCGGAAGCGTTCGCGCCACGCGCGCCCCAGGTCCGCTTCCAGTACGGCCGCCATGCCCTCGAAGGGGCAGGCGGTCGCGCGGTCGCTCAAGTGCTCCAGTTCCCGCGCGATGGCCGGCGGGATCAGGTCCTGGCGGGTGGAGAGGATCTGGCCGGCCTTGACGTACAAGGGGCCGAGCCGTTCCAGGGCCGCGCGGACGCGTATCGCGCGCTCTTCCATCGGTGAGGCCGTTTCCGGGCGGTCTTGTTCTTTGCGCCGTCCGGCCACGCGCACCTCCTGGGCCATCAGGCCCGCGGCGACGGTGAACAGCAGTCGGCCACGCTCAGCAAGCACCGGCGCCTCCAGTCAGCAGCGACCCTGTGAACTGTCCCCCGCGCGGGCGGGGGCGGTGTGCCCCTGCGAGAGGGCGCCCTTTTTTTCGTCGGGGCACAACTCGCGGTGTTGTGCCTCTTGTTAGTTGACTCCGATGGCAGGCGCCGAAACCCGTCCGATATACACACAAGGGTCGGTGGCTGCCCTTTCGCCGCCCATGCATTGTCTGGAATCACCCGTCCGGGTAATTCGGGAGTGAGCGCGGGCGGCGGCCGGCCGGTGCGCGCGGATTCCTCCCATACGAGATCCGCCGGATACGCCCTGGGCGCATGAGGAAAGCAGGGGCCCGCTACAGCGAACAGCAGGTTCCCTCGCGGTGTCGTCCTGCGAAAACAAGGATAGGGGCCGGATGGTCCCGTGGGCGGTGCCAGATGCCCGGCGCTCTTCCCGCTCTTTTCTCACGATTATGCCGTGCGTGGTGAGGGGAGGGGCTCACAGAGGGCGTGCACGGCTGTGGCGCGCGCCAATCGTCCGCGGCGGGGCCTTGCGTAAATTGGCTGCTCGGTTCAACGTGAATACAGTCCCCCGATAGTGCGTGCTCGGCCGCCGTGTGGACGAACGTGAAGGACCGCGTTTGTCCGCCATGGCCCAGCCCGCGGACAGGGCGTAACGACCAGCCGTCGACGCCCCCCAGGCGACGGGACGCGTGCGGGGTCCTGCCCCCCGCCACCGCGACCGTCCCGCGCCACGGTCGCTTTCCCCCTCTCTCTTTCGTTCGTACCGCACCCGACACTGGAAGGACGAGTGCTGCGCCATGCCTCTTCACCTGCTGGGACGCACACTGCACGGACTCGTAGCGGAAACCAAGGAGTTCTTGGACGACATCATCGACGCCTTCGAGAAGTACGAGGGTTTCCGCGGGGCGGCCACCACGGCCACCGCCCCGCCCCGTCCCGCCCGCGGCCCCGCGCCGGCGCAGGAGAGCGCCGGCGGCACCGGCCGGCTCGACGCGCTCCGCGAGGAAGTGGACCGGCTGCGCCAGGTCCTGGAAGAGGTAGCCGAACGGCCGGCGTCCCAGGCGCCCGCACCGTAGGAAATCCCTCCCGGGCACCCCGCGACACCCCCCCCGGTCCGGGTGCCCGCGTTCTTGTGGGGCGGCAGCCTCGCCTGACCGCGCCCCCGGGCCGGAAGTGCCCTCAGCGCGGGACGGTGACCGCATCCCCCGGTAGTGGTCATTCACCCGCCGCGCGCAACCGCGCGCACCCGTACGCGACGGCGCGCGAGGGCACGGCAGTTTTGTGCCGCGCCGCTTGCCAAAAAACGCGGCGCGTGACCGTAGGACACCCCGAACGGGAATCGTCACCCCCTTCTTTCGAGAACCGAGGTCCGCAGTGGTGGATTCAGGCTGTTTCAAGCTGGCCAGGAACCCGATCGCCATCATCGGCGTAGCCGGGATATTTCCGCAGGCTCACGACGTGCGCGAGTTCTGGCACAACATCGTGACCGGCCGCGACTGCATCACCGATGTTCCCCCGGCGGCCTGGAGCATCGCTGACCACTACGACCCCGACATGCTGGCCGAGGACAAGACTTATGTCCGCAAGGGGGGATTTCTGCCTCCCGCCGTTTTCGACCCCGCGGAATTCGCCATGCCGCCGGCGACACTGGACTCCATCGGTTTGGTGCAGTTGCTGAGCCTGCGGGTAGCGGGGCAGGTCCTCAAGGACGCCCGGTGCCAGGACTCCGCCTGGTACGACCCGTCCCGGACGGGTGTCATCCTCGGCGTCTGCGGCCAGAACACCACCTTCTACGCGCTCGGCGCCCGCCTCAGCGCTCCCGCCGTGAAGAAGGCGGCACTGAGCTGCGGGCTCCCCGAGGGCGCGGCGCGCGAGGTCGCCCGCAGATCCGCCGCGTGGTCTCCGCCCTGGACGGAGGACAGTTTCCCGGGCATCCTCGCCAACGTCGTCGCGGGGCGCATCGCCAACCGCTTTGACCTCGGCGCCGCGAACTGCACGGTCGACGCCGCCTGCGCCAGTTCGCTGGCGGCCTTGCGTATGGCGGTGAGTGAGCTGGTCGAGCACCGCGCGGATCTGATGATCACCGGTGGCTGCGACGCGGACAACTCGATCACCACGTTCATGTGTTTCAGCAAGACCCCCGCCCTGTCACCGAGCGAAAGCGTCAAACCCTTCGACCGCGACGCCGACGGGACACTGCTGGGCGAAGGCATCGGCATGCTGGCGCTCAAGCGACTGGCCGACGCCGAGCGGGACGGCGATCGCATCTACGCCGTCCTGCGCGGGCTGGGCGACTCCAGCGACGGGCGGACCGGCAGCATCTACGCGCCCAGCGGCGAGGGACAGGTGACCGCGCTCTCCCGCGCCTACGCGGACGCGGACGCGGACCCGGGCACCGTCGGGCTGATCGAAGCGCACGGGACGGGCACCCGGGTCGGCGACAGGGTCGAACTCGCCGCCCTGCGCACCGTGCTGGGACCGGGGCAGGGGCCGTCGCCGATCGCCATCGGCTCGGTGAAGTCCCAGATCGGGCACACCAAGGCAGCCGCCGGTGCGGCCGGTCTGATCAAGACCGCACTGGCGTTGCACCACAAACTCCTGCCGCCCACCATCAACGTCGACGCCGCCACCGATGCCATCCAGGACAGCGGCCTGTACGTGAACACCCGCGCCCGGCCCTGGGTCCGCGATCCGCGGCAGGCGGTACGCCGCGGCGCGGTGTCCGCCTTCGGGTTCGGCGGCGTGAACTTCCACGCCGTCTTGGAGGAGCACCCGCCCTCCGACCGGTACGCCCGCTCGCTGCACCGCACCGCGCAAGCGCTGCTGTGGCACGCGCCGGACCCGGCCGCGCTGCTGGCGCTGCTGCGGGAGGGGGCACCTGCGGCCAGTGGCGGACCGGTCCCGGCCGGCCACGCCCGCCTGGGCCTGCTGGCCCAGGACGAGGAGGACCGCGAGGCGCTGCTCGCCGAGGCGGTGGCACAGCTGGCCGAGGACCGCGCCCAGGACAGCTGGACCCTGCGGGGACGCGCGCACTACCGGCGCACAGGGCTGCCCCGCGGCGCGAAGGCCGCCGTGCTCTTCGCGGGCCAGGGCAGCCAGTACGTGGACATGGGGATCGACGCACTCCTGGCGGTGCCCCCTGTGCGCCGCGCCTTGGACGACGCCAACGCGCTGTGGGCCGGGGAGCCGACCACCCTCGCCCAGGTCGTCTACCCCCAGCCGGGACAGGAGCGGGACCCGGCCGCCGACGCGGCCCGGCTGCGGCGCACCTGCTTCGCCCAGGCGGCGGTCGGCGCGCTGGCGATGGGCCACTACGCCTACCTCAGCGATCTCGGATTCGCCCCCCAGGCAGCGCTCGGGCACAGCAGCGGTGAGATCACCGCCCTGTGGTCGGCGGGAAGCCTGTCCGATACCGACTGCCTGCGGCTGACCCGGCAGCGCGGCCAGGCCATGCAGCCGCCACCGGCCGCCAACGGGGATGCCGGGGCCATGGCGGCGATCGAGGTATCGGCCGAGGAGTGGAAGGAACAGGCCGGTACCCACCCGGAACTGACCGTGTGCAACATCAACGCGCCGGACCAACTCGTCGTCGGCGGCCCGACACCGGCCGTCGAGGCCCTGGCCGCCCGGTGCGCGCGCGAGGGCGGACCTCTGGTACGCCGCCTGCCGGTGGCCGCCGCCTTCCACACACCGCTTCTCGCGCATGCCGTGGACACCTTCGCCCAGGCCCTGGCGGAGACTGATGTGGGACGCCCGGCCATGACGGTCCTGGCCAACACCCCTGGCGCGCGGTACGGGTCGAACCCGGAGGCCAACCGGCGTGTCCTGGCGCGGCAGATCGTGGAACCGGTGGACTTCGCCGCCCGGGTGAGGGAGCTGTACGCCGACGGGGTCAGGGTCTTCGTGGAATGCGGACCGAAGCAGGTCCTGAGCCGGCTCGTGCTGCGTACGCTGGGCCCCGACGCGGTGGAAGCCGTACCGGCCGACACCGGTCCGGGCACCGACAGCGCCGCGGCGTTGAAGAACGCCGCCCTGCGGCTGGCTGTCCTGGGCTTGGGCATCCGGGACATCAACCGCCACGACGCCCCGCCGCGGCCCCCGCGGCCCAGCCCCTCCCCGGTGGCACGGCTGCTGGAGGGCGCCTCGTTCGCGGTGGAGGCCCGGCGGGCGCGGTACGAGGCCGAACTCGCCGCCCCCTACCAGGACACGCCCCCCGCGCCGCCCCTGAGCACGCCGACTGCCGCCCCGGACCCCGCCGCCTCGGGCCCGGCCGCCTCGGGCCCGGCCGCCCCGGGCCCGGCCGCCCCGGGCCCGGACCTGGCCGCCTCGGGCCCGGCTGTCACCGTGGCCTCGGGCCCGGACTCGGCCTCCTCGGGCCCGGCCGCCTCGGGCCCGGACCTGGCCGCCTCGGGCCCGGCCGCCTCGGCCTCGGGGCCCGCCGCCCCGGACCCGGCTGTCACCTTGGCCTCGGGCCCGGACTCGGCCGCCGCCTCCGACCCGGACCCGGCCGCCTCCGCCCCGGACTCGGCTGCCTTGGACCCGGCTGCCGCCTGGGGTCCGGCTGCCGCCGGACCCCAGGCGTTGGCACGCGCCGCAGCCGCTCAGCTCGACCTGCACAGTCAGTTCCTGACCGGCCAGCTGGAAACCGCACGGAATTTGACGAAGATGCTCACCCGCGACGACAGGACGACCCCTGACGCGACGCTGCTCGCCTGCGCCGAGGCCGTCCGGGACCACAGCGCCGCGCTCTGCCAGGCACATATCAGCGGCCAGCAGACCCTTCTCGAACTGGCCCGCACGGGACTGGAAGCGGGCCTGCGCGCATCGGCCGAAGGCGCCTGGTACGCCGGGCAGGCCATCGGCGACCGCACGCCGGTTCCCCCAGCGAGAGGCGCAACCGACCCCACGGCAGGGGCCGGTACCGGCCTGGCCTTCCACGACGCGGCGCCCACCGGCAGCGCTCCCGCACCTCTCACGCCCTCCGCAGTCCCGTCCGCCGGCATCCCCGCCGCACAGGAGCGGGTCCCGGCCCAGACCACCGGCGCCGCCGAACCGCCCCCCGCCCGGCCGCAGGGCCCCGCCGGGTCGCAGGGCCCCGCCGGGTCGCGGGACCTCGCCGGGTCGCGGGACCTCGCCGGGTCGCGGGACCTCGCCGGGTCGCGGGACCTCGCCGGGTCGCGGGAGCTCGCCGGGTCGCAGGACCCTGTAGGGCCGCCTACCGATGTCGCCGACGTCGAACGCATCCTGCGCGAACTCGTCGCGGAGAAGACCGGCTACACCTTCGAGATGGTCGGCCCCGACCTGGACATCCAGACCGACCTTGGCATCGACTCGCTCAAGCAAGTCGAGATCGCCTCCGAGGCCTGGCGCCGCTACCCCTTCCTGCCCCGGGAGGAGATCTACCGCTTCGCCCAGGCGCGCACCGTCGCCGAACTCGCCGCGCTGCTGACCACCATGACGGCCACGCCCACCACCCAGCCGCCCCAGCGCACCCCGGTGGCCGCCGGGCGCGCCTGCCTGGGACTGCGCCCCCTGCCGGCCGTCGACGTCCTGGCCGACGCCTACGCGCCGCAGCCCACCGCACTCGTGGTCGACGACGGCAGCGCCCTGTCGCACGCGCTGGCCGCCACGCTGCGGGAGCAGGGCTGGGACACCCGGCTGCTGACCCTGCCCGGCGCGGCCCCACACGCGCCCGCCGCCGGGCAGCTGACGGACAGCCACGAGGAGACACTGCAAGACCAGCTCGGACAGGCCCTGCCGGCAGGCAGCCGACTCGACCTGTGCCTGCTGGTCGCCGGCCGCGAACCCGATACGGACACCACCACCACCGCCATCGCCCGCCTGGGCCACGCCGTACTCCTGGCCAAACACACCGTCCACGCGCTCAAACGCACCGCTGCCGCAGGGCACCGTGCCGGCTTCCTCACCGTCACCCGCATGGACGGCGCGCTGGGCCTGGCCGGGTCCGGCGGCCACCTCGCCCAGGCCCTGTACGGGGGACTGGGCGGCCTGGTCAAGGCGCTGGGCGTGGAGGAACCGGACCTGTTCTGCCGAGCCGTGGACATCGCCCCGGGCATCGACCCCGGCGCGGCCGCCGAACAGGTGCTCCGGGAAGCGGCGGACGCGGCGCCGGACTCCGAGACCGCCTGGGACGGGGCGTCGCGCCGCACGCTGCGGCTGTCCCCCCAACCCTCCGGCCTCCTGCCGCCCGGGCCCGCCGCCGACGCGCCCGGACCCGAGGACCTCCTGCTGGTCACCGGCGGGGCACGCGGTATCACCGCCTGGTGCCTGACCGCGCTCGCCACCCGGGGCCCGTGCCGCTTCCTGCTGCTGGGACGCACACCGCTGGAGGAACTGCCCGCCTGGGCCGCCGAACCCGACAGCTTCCCCGCGCTGCGCCAGGCGTGCGCCGAGCAGGCCCGCGCCGACGCAGACCCCCCCGGCGCCGACGCCCTCCAAGCCGCTGAGGCGCGCGCCCAGCACCTTGAGCGGCAAAGGGAGATCCACCACACGCTCAGCACCCTGCGACAACTGGGCGCCCAGGCCCAGTACATCAGCGCCGATGTCAACGACCCCGACGCGGTCCGCAGGGCACTGGCCCCCTACCAGGACCAGCTGACCGGCGTCATCCACGGTGCCGGCGTCCTGGCCGACCAGCCGCTCGCGGACAAGAGCCCACGCGACATCGAGCGTGTCATCGGCACCAAACTCACCGGCCTCCACCACGTCCTGGAGGCGCTGCCGGCCGACCGGCTGCGCCACCTGGTCCTGTTCACCTCGGTGTCCGGCATCTACGGCAACGGCCGCCAGACGGACTACGCCATGGCCAACGAGGCCCTGAACCGGTTCGCCTGCGCCTGGAAGGCCGCCCACCCCACCACCCGGGTCGCCGCGCTGGCCTGGGGGCCGTGGCGCGGCGGCATGGCCTCCGCACACGCCCAGGAACTCTTCCAGCAACTCGGTGTGCCGCTGCTGACCCGCCAGGAGGGCTGCGCCTACTTCGTCGAGCAGTTCGCCCCGGAACACCACGACGACACGGTCACCGTCCTGGGCCCGCTCGCCTCCGTCTTCGCCCCCGCCCCGCTGCCCACCGACGGCCGCGTGCTGCTGCGCGACCTCACCGGCCTGGCCGCCGAACCGGTCCTGCGCGACCACCGCATCGACGGCCAACCCGTGCTGCCGATGACCGCGGCCATCGGCTGGGGCCTCAACGCCGTGGAACGCACCGGGGACGGCAAGCCCGTCCGGGAGGTCCACGACTTCAGCGTACGCAAGGGCCTGGTCCTCAACGGCACCCAGGCACCCCGCGCCCGGGTGGTCCTGCGACCGCTCCAGGACGGCCGGATCGCGGTGGCCATCCACGACGACGGGCACACCCACCCCACCCCGCGCTACGAGGGCGAGTTCAGTACCCGTCCAGTCCTTGGTGAGGCGCCCGCACCACTCCTGCTGCCCATCGCGCCCCCACCCCCCTTCCCGCGCCACCCCGCCTACGGCGACGGCTTCCTCTTCCACGGCCCCCTGCTCCAGGGACTGGGCCCGGTGCTGCACGAAGACGACACCCGGCTGACCGTCGCGGCCCAGCTGCCCGACGCCCCGCTGGCCCGCGGCGCGTACGCCGGAGCGCTCTACAGCGCGGCTCTGGCCGACCTGCTCCTGCAGACCGCGGCCCTGCTGGGCCGCCGCGTCTGCGGCCACCGGTGCCTGCCCGTCGCGGTGGAGCACATCGAGCTCCTGGAGCCGCTGCCCGACGGCGAGCCTTTCGCCATCAGCGCGGAACTGCGCGACCACAGCCCCCTGGAACTGACCTGCACGGTGGTGGCCTGCCGCCTTGACGGCACCGTCTTGCAGCGGTGGTCCGGCCTGAAGGGCATCGTGGCCGCCCCGCAACTGGGCAGCAGGGCCGCCTGGCCGGCCACACCCCCCGACCCCGCCTCGTAACGCGCCGCCACCCCCCGAACGGACAGCGACCATGGACGATCTCGTATTCGACGGCCCTGCCCATGGCACCCCCGGGTGGGCCGGGGAGGGCCCCGGCACCGCGGACACGACGCCGACCGACCCCCCACCCCCCGCACCACCCCCCGCACCACCCTCCGGCCGCCCCGCCCCCACCCTCCCGGCCGGACTCGCCGAGCTGGCCGGACTCGCCGAGCTGGCTGAAGTGGCCGGCCGGGCGCACCGTGTCACCCTGCGCGCCCACCAGGCGCTGCAGGACTGGGTCCTGGCCGGCGCCGGCCACCCCGCGCCGGACAGCGATCGGCCCCCGCCCACCGGCGCGGCCGCGGCAGTCCTGCACACCGGTGAGCGCGCCAGCCCCCTCCACGGCCTCATGACGGCACAGCCCCTCAGCGCCGTGCTCATCTGGCACCGGGAGCCGCCACGGGCCACCGGCGGCCTCCGGGGCCGCGCCCACCGCGCACCGGGCCCGCGCGGCTGGACCGTGCGCCAAGGCCGAAGCCTCCTGGCCCAGGCACAGCTGACCGCGGAAGAAGAACCGGACGCCCCCCCGGCCCCCGCGGCGCCCGCGCAGTGGCGGCCGCTGGCCCGCACCCCCTGCCACCACCTCACACGCGCCGCCCTGACCCAGCTCACCGCAGGACGGATCACCGACGTCTTCGGCCCCTCCCACGGGCCGGCCACCCCCGACGCCTGCGCGGGCTGGTGCGACCTGACCGGGCCGCACCTGATCGACGGAGCCCTCCTGTCGGGCGCCGGCACCGGCCGCCACGGCCTGGGCCACATCACCGCCACCCTCCCCGCCGCACACGGCACCGGCCGGCAGTGGACCGACCTGGTCCGCGCCACCTGGCAGGCCCTCCAGGTGCACGCCCTGCACGAAGGCATGCACCTGTGCCTGCCCGCCCCCTGCGCCCACCCCCTGCTGAACACGCCGACCCACGTGCGGATCACCGACCCCGCCCGCCTGGCCGGACCCCTCACCCTGCACGGCGACATCACCGCGATCGGCCTCCTCCCACGCCCCCACCTCCGGGCAGACATCAAGATCACCAGCGAACACGGCGCCATGGCCCACGTACGCGGCGCGGGAGTGGCACTGCGAGAACCACCGCAGGCACCCATCGCCCCGTCACAGACCGCCGGGCCCGGCCGCCGCTCCAGCCTGGGCGAACCGGTCTACGCCCACGAACTGCACATGGCCCACGCCGCCGACGGCGACCTGGCCGTCACCTACGGGCCCGCCGCACGGGATTCCGCCGCGCGGGTACGCCCGCGCCTGCCCCGCGGCGACATGTTGATGCTCGACCGCATGGTCACCCCACCGGCGCCCCGGGGCCACTACCCGATCGGCACGACCTACACCACCGAATACGACGTCCCCCCCGACCCCTGGTACGTACGGGAGAACGCCGGAACCTTCCCCTGGTTCGCCCACCTGGAACACCCCCTGCAGGCGGCGGCGTTCGTCGGAGCGGCACTGGGCACCAGCCTGGAGCACCCCGGCGAGGACTTCACCGTCCGCAACCTCGAAGGCCACAGCCGCCTGCTGCACCCAATCCGGCTGTGCGGGCGTACCGTACGCCAGCGCACCACCCTGCTCTCGCACACCCCGATGCCCGGAGCGGTGCTCCAGCGCTACGCCTTCGAACTCGACGTGGCAGGCGAGGTGTTCCAGCGGGGCGAGACCGTCCACGGCTTCCTCACCGGGCCCTTCCTGGCCCAGCAGCAGGGGCTGGACGGCGGCCGCCACGTCCGGCCATGGCTCCACGACCGCGAAGCACCCGCGCCGCCGGCCCAGCACGCGGACGCGGACGCGGGAGCGCCGATCGCCCACGGCCGCCTCGCACTGCTCAAGGGCGCCCACTGCGCCCTGGTCCCCGACGGCGGGCGCCACCGGCGGGGATACCTGCTGCTGACCAAAGCCGTGGACGCGGCCGACTGGTACTTCGCCCGGCACTTCCTCAACGACCCCGTCATGCCCGGCTCCTGCGGAGTGGAGACGCTCTTCCAAGCCCTGAAGTACTACCTGCTGCACACCGGCGCCCTGGCCGCGGACGCCCTCCACGAACTCGCCCCACTGCCGGGCACGGAACTGCGCTGGACCTACCGGGGACAGATCCTGCCCCACCACCACCAGATCCAGGCGGAACTCCACCTCAAGGAACTCCGCCACACCCACGGCCACCTGACCGCCGTGGCCGACGGCAGCCTCTGGCGCGACGGGCTGCGCATCTACGCCGTCGACGGCATCGCACTGGCCCGCGGCCACCGCGGCGAGCAGGTGCCGGCATGAGCCCGGCGCACTTCGACCGCACCGGTATCCGCGAGGCCCTGGCCGCACTGGACCAGCCCTGCTTCATCGTCCGCGCCCAGGGACGGATCGGAGCCAGCAGCGAGCGCCCCCCTTCCACCGCGAGCGTCGAAGTCCTCGCCTCAGCACCACCGATCACCCCCCGGCTCCTGGGCTCCGCCGACTTCCAGCGGCGGCACGCGCTGCGACACCCCTACATGGCGGGGTCGATGGCCGGGGGCATCTCCTGCGAGGAACTGGTCGTCGTCCTCGCCCGCTCCGGCCACCTCGCCTCCTTCGGCGCCGCGGGCCTCGCCCCCGCACGGGTCGAGCGCGCGGTCCGCGAGCTCCGCCGCCGGCTGCACGGCCTGCCGTGGGCCTGCAACCTCATTCACAGCCCGGCCTCCCCCCAGTGCGAGCGGGAAACCGTCGACCTCTACCTCCGGCACGGCGTGCCCTGTATCGAGGCCTCCGCTTTCCTGGCCCCCACCCTGGGCCTGGTCCGCTTCCGCGCCACCGGCCTGCGGCGCGGCCCCGACGGCGCGGCCCTGGCAGAGCACCGGGTGATCGCCAAAGTCTCCCAGGCCGCCACCGCCGCCTTCTTCCTGCGCCCCGCCCCACCCGAACTGGTCGCCGCCTTGGAGCGGCAGGGCGCCCTGACCGCGGAGCAGGCCCGCCTGGCAGCCCAGGTACCCCTGGCGGACGACATCACCGTCGAAGCCGACTCGGCCGGACACACCGACCGCCGCCCCCTGGTCACCCAGCTCCCGCTCATCCTCGCCCTGCGCGACCGCGAAGCCCGGGCCGGCCGGCCCGGCGCGGCGGTGGGCATCGGCGCGGCAGGCGGCATCGGAACACCCCAGGCCGCCTTCGCCGCGTTCGCCCTGGGCGCCGGCTACATCGTCACCGGTTCCGTCAACCAGGCATGCGTGGAGGCCGGCACGTCCCCCGCGACCAAGACACTCCTGGCCGGGGCCGACACCCGCGACTACGCCATGGCACCGTCGGCCGACATGTTCGAGATGGGAGTGGACGTCCAAGTCCTCAAACGCGGAACACTCTTCCCCAGCCGCGCCGCATGGCTCTACCGCCTCTACCGCACCCACCCCTGCCTCGACGCCCTCCCCGCGCCGGACCGCGACCGGCTGGAACGCGAGGTCTTCCGCCGGCCACTGGCCACCATGTGGCCCGACGTCGCCGCCTACCTGCGACAACACCAACCCGAACAAGCCGAGCAGGCCGAAGACGACCCCCGGCTGCGCATGGCCCTGGTCTTCCGCTGGTATCTGGGCCTGTCCTCCCGCTGGGCGACAACCGGTGCCGCGGACCGGCAGGGCGACTTCCAGATCTGGTGCGGCCCCGCGATGGGCGCCTTCAACCAATGGGTCCAGGACACCCCCTGGAGCGCCCCGGAAAACCGGCGGGCCGCCGAGGTGGCGCAGGCCCTGCTGCGCGGCGCGGCCTACCACAGCCGCCTGGCCCAGCTGCGCTTCGCGGGTGTCCGGCTGCCGTCCTGGTGCACCCACTACCCCCCACCCGCGGCGCGGGAGGCCACACCGCCCCCCGCCCCCGCGACCACCAGCACAAGCCCCTGAGCACCACCCCCTCCGCGTGCCGGCCGCGCGAGAACCGCGCCGAATACGCAACCGGCCACCGACCCGCGCCGCGCCGACCCGCACTGACCCGGACCGCGCCGGTCCGGCACCCCCCGGAGCGCCGCCTCCACGACACGCGACCTCCACGACACGCAACCGCACGGCAACGCCGCGCAGGGAGCACCACCACCCCCGCCTGCCCTCCCGCTCCCCGCCGCCGACCAGGCGCCCCACCACCCCGCCACCGGCGCCCCCGGACCGGGCCTGCCAGCAATCCCGCACACGGTCAGCGGCGGCCCCCACCTGCGGGGGCACCACCGGCCGCTGCGCCCACCGGCCCCCCTTGCCGACCTCGCTCCGGAAGCCACCCGCCATGCCCCCACTGGCCGTCAGCTGGACCCTTCAGCACCTACTGGGCGCGTTCCTGCCCCGGGCCTTGGCCGACTGCGGCCTCAGCACAGCGACCGAGGACCGTGTCACCGTCACCGGTGTCTTCTCCGGCCGCCCTTTGCTGTCGGTTCCCCTGTCGTCAGCCGGCCAGGCGCACACAGCGGTCGCTCGGGCCAGGCAAGCCGCTCCGTCGTGGGGGGAGGTACCGGCAGCCCAGCGCGCGGCGTGGGGCAGACGCCTCCGGCGGGCCGTCGCCTCGTGCCGCGGCCCCTTCCTCGCCGTCCTCACGCAGTCCTGTGGTCTGGGCCCGCTCGACGCCGAGGCCGAGTTCGGCGCGGCCGAGCAGGCGCTGCGTACGCACCTGGGGGCCGTCCGCCCGCGACTGGGCCGGCCGGTCGCCCTCCATGGCCCGGCCGGCCGGGCGCCGCGGCCCACGGTGGTGTCCTCCTGGGTGGACGACGCGCGCCCGCTCGCCTCGCTCCTCGAAGGAGGGCTTCCCGCACTGCTGAGCGGCCTCACGGTGGTCACCGCGGTCGACCCTCGCAGCGCGGTGCCGGCCCTGGCGGTGCTCAAAGCCGCTCGAGAGGCCGGACTGCCGCCCCACGCATGGCAGTTGGCTCTCTGCGATACGGCCGGTGACGGTCATGCCGCTGTCCGAGCGGTGCTCGCCGAGCACGTGGACCTGGCGGCGCCGCAGTGCTGTCCGCGCCGAACGGGCGCCCGCCTGCGCCCGCCGGGCCTCCTGGTGCTCCGGCACGACGGGAACCCCCGGGCCGCCGCACGCGAAACGGTGGGCGCCAGCTTCACGCGGGCGGGCCGCAGCTGTTCAGCCACCCCTCTCGTGGCGGTCCACGCCAGTGTGCTGCCGGTCTTCCTGGGCCACCTCTCCCGCGAGACCGCGCGCTTCGTCCCGCGCACCGCCCTGCCCGAGGCACAGCAGCGGACACGCTTGGCCGCCTGGACGGCAAAGGCCCTGGCCTCAGGTGCATCGGCCGTCCAGGAACACGCTCCGGGCACCACGGCACCTCATATCCCGCACCCCGTCATCCTGCGGGCTCCCTCGTGCGCGAGCGATCACTTCCTGCGGGTGCCGGTCGGCCCGATCGCATCGGTCATCCCCTTCACCGCGTGGGCGGAAGTCCTGCGCCTGGCCCGCCACACCGGCCCGCACCTGAGCGTCTTCACCCGGACCAGCCCCTCACAGCTCCACCCCCAACTCGCCGGCCTGCCCGCGACCAGGATCACCCTCAACCGGGCACCCCACGCCGGATTGCCACCGCGACTCGCGCTGACCACCCTCCTGACCGCCCTCCCGCCGTGACGCGCGCCGGCCCCAGCCCCGCAGGAGGACCGGCCCACGGCGCGCGGGCGCTGCCGGGGCGCGTCGATACCGTCATGGCCCGGTACCAGGCCGCCGGCGGGAATGACGTGCCGGCTGGTCAGCAGTGGCCAGACGGGGGCGGGAGGGGCGAACCGCGGCCGTGGAAACGCTCCATGACCTCGTGGTGCACCTGGCCGAGAGCCTGGGGCCGACGCCGATGCAGCGGGCGGCTTCCTCGATATCAGCGCGGACTTCCTCGCCTACGGGCTCGCCTACGGGACCCCCGTCGGCGTCGCCGCGGCCCGCTGTCTCGTTACCGGCTGCCGGCTACCGGCTGCCGGCAGTCGCGCCGGCCTCGATGCTGCGGGAGCGGACCAGCCGTGCCGCCCACCAGCCGCCCGCGCTCAGCACCAGCAGACCGCCCAACGCGACCCACAGCCCAGGAGAGGCGGGGTCGCCCAAGGACCCGCCGAGCCCGGTGTAGAGGACAGTGCCCGGGAGGATGCCCAGGGCCGTGGCGGTCAGGTAGGAGGAGAAGCGGACACCGGCCACCCCTGCCCCGTAGTTGATGACCGAGAAAGGGAACAGCGGCACCAGCCGCAGGAGCAGGACGGCTGCGAACCCGCGGCGCGTCAAAGAGGCGTCCAGCCGGGCCAGCCGCCCCGAGCCGGCATAGCGGGCCACCACCGGACGCCCCAGCCGGCGGGCGAGGCCGAAGGACAGGGCCGCACCCGCCGTCGCTCCCACGAGCACCGTGCCGGCCCCCAGCGCCAGCCCGAACAGCGCGCCCGCGGACGCGGTCAGTACCGAGCCGGGCAGCAGCGCCGTCACCGCCAGGGCGTAGCAGACCGCGAAGACCACCGGCCCCCACAGGCCGAGCGCATCGACCCACTGGCGCACATCGCGCCACAGGTCCCCACCACCCAGCGCCACCCAGCCCCCGAGTGCCACCAGCAAGGCCACCAAGGCGGCCAGCCGTGACCACGCTGCTCTGCCCGGCGGTGCCGCGCCGTCCGGGGCCGCGTCGGACGGCGGGTGCGCGGGTGCGGGGGAGGGGGCCGCCGGGCGGCTCATGTCGGCTCCTGTGACGGTTGCTTGGTGGGAAGGTCGGCCACCACGCGGCGCAGCGGCAGCTCAAGGCGCCGGGTCCGCACCGCCCACCGCGCCAGGGAGTGCTTGGCGGCCTGGGCGCGGTGGTGCGTCAGTCCGGGCAGGTACAGGGCATCGGCCAGCAGGGCCGCCGCGTCGGCCGAGTCGATGGCGAGGGCGAACACGCGTCGCTCGTCGTCGCGGACGCGGAACCCTGCCGTGCGCAGCACAGCGGCCAGTCCGTCGCGGGCCCGCGGGTTGGGCCACGGCTGGCGCGGGGCGCGCAGGGCTGCCATCACCCGCAGCCAGCCGAGCAGGCCGGAGGGGGAGAGCCCCGACTGGGAGGGCACCAGCGCCGCGAGCGTCCCTCCGGGCCGCAGCACGCGCCCGATCTCCCCGAGGACCAGCGGCAGGGGGGTGACGACCGGCAGGCACATGGCCGCGCAGACGGCGCCGACGCTCGCGGAGGCCGCCGGGAGCGCGCCCGCGCCGGCCTGTACCAGCGATCCGCGGCCCCGGCGCGCCGCTTCGGCGAGTTCCGCCGCCGACAGGTCGATCCCGACCCAGTCGACGTCCAGCAGTTCATCGCGGGTGGGTGCCGAGCCGCAGGCCAGGTCGAGGACCGTGCCGCGGGCGCCGCGCAGCGGTTCGGCCAGCCAGGCATAGGGGGAGGTGCCGGCCAGGGAGAAGAGCTGTTCGGTGATACCGGGGTGCGCCTGGTGGTAGGCGCTGATGAAGCGCCGCCAGTCCGGTTCGTCCATCCAGCCCTCGCCTCTCCTCCGGCCCACGGGACGGCTCGCCCCCTGCCCTCGCCGTCGGGAACCCTGCCGGGCCGTTGCCGCATTCCGTTGTCGGACCCGCCGGAAGCGGACGGATGACGCAGGCCGGCCTTCCCGGCCGTGCCCGTGGGGCCGGGAGAGGGAAGGCCCCGGCTGTGTCACCGGGGTTCCCTCACGTCCCACGACCGCGCGCCGACCATCCCACGACCGTGCGCCGACCATCCCACGACGGCGCGTCGACCGCCCCACGACCGCGCGCCGACCGCCCCACGACGGCGCATCGGCCGTCCCACTCGCCTCCTGGGCCGCGGCGGCAAAGGCGAGCCGCGCTCGGCTGGTGGCATCCCCGGCGCCCGAGGGGGGGGTACGGAAGCGGGACGCGGAGCAGCCCCAGCGGCGACGGTGCCAGACCGGCAGTGCGGTGGCGCTAGGCCCGCCGCCCGAGTGGCGCCACCGTGATGTCACCGCAGCGCCATGGCGTGCCGCCTGGCTGTCATCCCGGCGCCATGACACGCCAATCCGAGAAAGAATCCCCAGTTCAGAGCCGTACGCGCCAAAAGGAAGCCAATCTGGCTCGCCATGGCGCCATCGATGTGCCATGATGGCGTCATGGACCTCACGCCCTACGTCGACAACCTCCGGCACGAGCTGGCCGTCGCCGCGGACGCCGGCGGCGACGACGCCCGCGCCCTCGCCGAGCGGCTCACCGCCCCCCTGGAGTCCGCCGCCCGCCTGACCCTCCTCAACGCACTGTCCGCCGCCATGGGCGAGGTCACGCGGGAGCTGGCGCCGGGCTCGGTCGACGTGCGACTGCGCGGACTCGACCCGGAGTTCGTGGTGACCGCGCCGCCCGTGCCCGAGCCGTTCCGGGAGGCGCGGGAGCCGGTCGCCGCCCCCGCCGCCCCCGCCCCGCAGCCGCCTGCGGACGCCGACGACGGCGCCATGGCGCGGATCAACTTCCGCCTGCCCGCCCACCTCAAGGCCCGCGCCGAGGACGCCGCGGCGGCGGAGGGCCTGTCGGTCAACGCCTGGCTGGTGCGGGCGGTGTCCACCGCCCTGGACGGCGGGGAGCGCGCGAGCACACCGGGCCGCGGCAAGGACTCGGGCAGCCGGGGCTTCACCGGCTGGGTCCGCTAGGGCCACCGGCCCACCCCCCGGCCCACCCCGACTTTCACCGGCGGATCGCCGATCCCGCCGACGTCACTCATCACCCGCCTCACCAGCGGGATCACTCACCCAAGCCAACAGGACGGGACAGCCATGCCTGCTTTCGAGACCCCCGAACCGATCTCCGCCACCTTCGAGTTGGAGGTCGGCACCGCCCGCATCACCGCGGGCAAGCGCACCGACACGGTCGTGGAGGTGCTGCCGCGCGACGGCTCCGACGACAACGACGTACGCGCCGTGCAGCAGACCCAGGTCACCTGCTCAGGCGGCCGCCTGAGCGTCAAGACACCCAAGAAGCGGTCCCTGTTCGGCAAGCCGGGCGCCATCGAGGTGAGCGTCGAACTGCCCGCGGGATCGGATATCCGGGGCACCTCGGCCATGGGCGGCTTCTTCTGCCAAGGCCGCTTGGGACAGGTCACGCTCAAGACCTCGCTCGGCGACCTCCAGATCGATGAGGTGGCGGGCGCCGACCTCAAGACCGACCACGGCGACATCCGCCTGGACCGCTCGACCGGGGACATCGAGGTCATCGGCGCGGGCCGGATCGAGGTCGGCACGGTCGCCGGCACGGCGACCGTCAAGAACGGCAACGGCGCGACCGAGGTCGGCGAGGTCACCGGCGGCCTGAAGACCAACGCGGCCAACGGCGACATCAGCGTCGGCATCGCGCACGGCAGCGTCGGCGCCAAGTCCGCCAACGGCCGGATCGAGATCGGCGTCGCCCACGCCGGAGTCGAGGCGATGTCCTCCAACGGCCGCATCCGCGTCAGCGACGCCATCCGCGGCCGGATCGACCTGCGCACCTCCGTCGGCGACCTCGAAGTGGGCATCCACCGGGGCACCGCCGCCTGGCTCGACGTGAACACCAAGTACGGCGCGGTACGCAATGCGCTCGGCTCCTCCGCCGGCCCCGCGGACTCCGACGAGACCGCCGAGGTCTACGCCCGGACCGCGGTCGGCGACATCATCATCCGCCGCGCCTGACCCGGCGCACCCCCCAACTCCCCACGTACGACCCGACTTCCCACGTACGAAAGGAAAGCGGCATGACCGCCACCCAGGCATCCGCGCCCACCGCCGCGAACGCGACGGCGCCGGCGATCGCCGCCACGGGACTGCGCAAGTCCTACGGCGACAAGCTCGTGCTCGACGGCATCGACCTGAACATCGCCGAAGGCACCGTCTTCGCCCTGCTCGGGCCCAACGGCGCCGGCAAGACCACCACGGTGGAGATCCTCTCCACGCTCATCGACGCCGACGCGGGCGAGGCATGGGTCGCGGGCCGCCATCTGACCCGGGCCGCCGACGCGGTGCGCTCCGCGATCGGCGTCACCGGCCAGTTCTCGGCCGTCGACAATCTGCTGACCGCCGAGGAGAACCTGCTCCTCATGGCGGATCTGCACCACCTCGACCGGCGCGAGGGCAAGCGGCGGGCCAAGGACCTGCTGCGCCGCTTCGACCTGTCGGAGGTGGCGGGCAAGACCGCCGTCACCTTCTCCGGCGGCATGCGGCGCAAGCTCGACCTGGCGATGACGCTGGTCGGCGATCCGCGGATCATCTTCCTCGACGAGCCCACCACGGGACTGGACCCGCGCAGCCGCCGCACCATGTGGGAGATCATCCGCGACCTCGTCGCCGACGACGGCGTGACCATCTTCCTGACCACCCAGTACCTCGAAGAGGCCGACCAGCTCGCCGACCGCATCGCCGTGCTGGACCACGGCAGGCTGATCGCCGAGGGCACCGCCGACGAGCTCAAGCAGCGCATCCCCGGCGGCCACATCCGGGTGCGGTTCGCCGACGCCCAGGGCCTGGCCGCCGCCGCGGGCCTCTTCGGCGTCGCCACGCGCGAGGAGGACTCCCTGACCCTGCAGATCCCCAGCGACGGCTCCCTCCCCAGCCTGCGGGCCGTCCTGGACATCCTGGAGTCCACCGCCGCCCAGGCCGAGTCGCTCACCGTGCACACCCCCGACCTCGACGACGTCTTCTTGACCCTCACCGGCCGGCCCCGCCCCGCCGGCCCCGTCGCATCGCCCAAGGAGAACGCCTGATGGCCACCGTGTCCTACGCCGCCAAAGACTCCAGGACGATGCTGCGGCGCAACCTCAAGAAGGCCGCGCGCTACCCGTCCCTGACGCTCACCGTCGTCATCATGCCCATCATGATGCTGCTGCTGTTCAACTACGTCTTCGGCAGCGCCCTGGGCACCGGCATCAGCGACCTGCCCACCGGCAGCGGCGACTACATCGACTACGTCGCGCCCGGCATCATCTTGATGGCCGCCACCTCCGGCGCTCTGACCACCGCCATCAGCGTGTGCGTCGACAAGACCGAGGGCATCGTCAACCGCTTCCGTACGATGCCGATCTCCCGGGCCTCGTTCCTGACCGGCCATGTCATCGCCAGTGTCATCCAGACGATGACCAGCATCACGCTCGTCATCGGCGCCGCCCTCCTGATGGGCTTCCGCCCCAGCGCGACCCCCGTCGAGTGGGCCGCCGCCATCGGCCTGCTCGCGCTGCTCACGCTGGCGCTGACCTGGCTCAGCGCGGGCATCGGCCTGGTCGCCAAGAACCCCGAGACCGCCAGCAACATCCCGATGCCGCTGACGTTCATGCCGTTCATCGGCAGCGCCATCGTGCCGACGGACTCCATGCCCACCGGCCTGCGCTGGTTCGCCGAATACCAGCCCTTCACACCGATCATCGAGACCCTGCGCGGCCTGTGGCTCGGCACCGAGATCGGCAACAGCGCGGCCATCAGCCTCGCCTGGTGCGCGGCGCTCACCGTGGTCGGCTACCTGTGGGCGCGCCACACCTTCAAGGCCGGCGCCAAGCGCTGACCACCGCCCCCCTCACCCCGCTTCACCGACCACACCACACACCACACACCACCCCGCCCGACGGATCGCAGGAGTGACCCATGACCAGAGAAGACCTCGCCCCCCTCCAGCCGGCGACCGCCGCCGTCCGGCACCAGCGGGACACTCTTCAGCCGCCGCTGATCCGCCACACCACCGTGCTGCCGCAGGACAGACCCTGCCTCCTCCCCGGAACGGCCGGGGCCCACTTCGTTCCCCTGGCGCCCCGGAGGGACCACGACAGCAACCGTCCAGGACAGAGCGAGCTTCACCAGGCAGCCGTGCGCTCGGTGGGGCGGCTCGAACGCCTGGGGAGGTTTCTGGGCACCGGGCTCCTGGCCGGCGGAAACGGTGCGCTGCTTGTCCAGGTGGGCGGGGGCGCCAACACCGTGCCCTTCGCCCAAGCCCGTCTCGGCAACGAGTGGCACTTCCTCCACGTCAAGGGCGCCAAGCACCTGCCGGCCGCGACCGCCGATCTCAGCGGCATCAACCTCGTCACCGGCCCCTGCCTGTTCAGCCATCAGACCGCGCGGGGCTACGACGACCAAGGCGGCCGCATCGACCTTCTGCCACCGGAGCACCCCTTTTCCCACCGCCTCGCCTCACTGGCAGCCGCCCCCGGCCTGACGCTCTACGAGCACGAGTCGATCATGCGGCAGACCCGCATCGTCGCGGACCTGGTGGCGGCGCTGCCCCCCGGCGTCCCGCTGACCATCACCATCGACATCCCACGGGCCCAGTACTACCTCTACCTCCTGGACGCCTTCCGGCGACGTCTGGCCAGCGTCGCGCTGACCCTGGACTGGTTTCGCATGATCGACGCCCGTCATGCGCTCACCGCGGGCTGCTTCCGCCAACGCCTCCGCCGCCACCTGGCGGCCGCCTCACGGCAGGACGCGACCATCCGGGAATCCGACGCCCTCGGCGGCCTCGCCGAACTCCTGCGCGACGCCGTCAAGACAAACAGCACGCCGTCGCTCGGCGACCTCACCGCGGCGCTCTCCTCCCTGGGCGATCCGGTCTGGAGCCTTGTGCTGGACCTCGACCCACCGGCCGACCTGGCCGCACTCGGCAACGCCAGCTACGTCGTTGAGGAACTGCGTGCCGCCGCCGTCCACGACGACAGCAGCCCGGCCCTGGCGATCCCCGTCGAGAACTACTCCGAATGGAAGATCTTCCACCACAGCAGCCACCTGCTCGAACGGATCAGGAAGACGACCCCGGCAACCTCCCCCGGCAACCTCCTGGGCATCTACCCGCTGGAACGGATGCTCAATGTCGACCCGTCCGGCCAGTGGGCGCCCCTGTACTTCCTGGACCCCGGCCGCCACGCCACGGACGAGCACGGAAACACCGTCGACCTCTTCGAGACGGTCAACGCCCTCTACGCCGCCTGACGAGGCGACGGCGCGACAGACGAGAAGGAAGAGCGCCACCCGGGCAGCAGCAACCACTGGAGGCAGGACACCGGTCGCCTACCAGCTCGCCCGCCCGGAACCGCAGGGACCGATCGAGAAGACGCGCCGGATCGTCGAGTCCGGTGGGGGAGCGGCAGCCGGCTCCGCGCGAAGGTGCTGGGGCCCTTGTGGTCGCCGCTTTCCGGTCACGGCATCACCCCCTCCAAGGGTTCGCAGCGGATCAGCGGTGAGACGGGTCGGTTGTGCGAGTGCGCTCTCGTAGGCAGGGCGGGCGAAGACGTACGGGCCCATGGCAAGCTCCCCCCACTCCTTGCGGAAGGGCTGGCGGAAGGAGGACCAGGTGACGGTCTCGGACGTGGTGCTGATGATCGTCTGTAGGGGCCAGCAGCCCCAGATGCCGCAGGAGCAGCCCAGGACCGGGGTGGTGCCGGCGGAAGGGGCCGCGAACTCCGGGGCCGGATCGCCCAGGAAATGCCGTACGGCGTCGCCAACCTCGGCGAGCGTAAGGCCGCCGTGCTGGGCGAGCAGGAAGCGTTCCTCCTCGGCCAAGCCCTCATCCTCGCGCTCCAGGCGCCAGAGATCGCGGGTGGCATCTGCGGCGTACACGCGCAGATCCGTGCCGTCGATACGGAAGCCCCACTGAAGGTCCGGCTGCTGTTCGCCGATGGGATAGTCCACAAACTCAATACGCTGCATGGTCGTCAGAAAGTACACCTAGCATCTCATCGCCGGCCTGGTAGACGCCCGCCGGCCGCTCATCGTCATAGACCCCGCTCATGCCGTTGGTGCTCAACCGCCCTCCGCCACGTCCGGGGCCGCCCGGGCCGGCGAACCCGCTGCGGTTCGGGACGCCACCGAAGAACCGCTGCATCGCCAGAGCGGGTGCGGCGGCGGTCGCCGCCGGTGTGCGGGGGGCCTCGTCATGCCCCGGGCGGCTAGGAAGTTGACATGTGCGGGTTCCGTGTGACGATCAAGGCGAATCGCGGTCACCGAGGGGTGACCGCCTCTTCGACTCCTGTCACCTTCCTTGGGGGAAGCGCTCGTGACCTACCTCTGCGGCCGCCGCGCCGGTCGTGTCCTGACGGGGCTGGCGACCGCGCTGACGGCCACCGCTGTGGTCGGCACCACCACCGCGTCGGCGGGGACCGGCACCTCGGCGCCTGTCCCCGCCGCGTCCCCGGGCGCGCCGTCGTCCGCCGCCGCACCGGAGGGAGACCGGGCCGCTGCCGCACGCGCCGCCGCGCGGGCGTCCGCCCCCGTGCTGCCGCTGTGGGCGGTGAACCGGGGCGGTGATCTGTACTGGTACTGGCCCAACGGCCGGGGCCTGGGCGGCCGCGAGTTGTTCGAGACCGGCTGGACGGACATCAACGCGGCGACCCAGGTCGACCTGCACAACGACGGCTCGTCCGCCGGGCTGTACCAGCGTGCCACCAACGGCACGCTCTTGTACGAGGTCAGCACCGGCCCCACCCGGGAGGTCGGCAGGGGCTGGGGCAGGTACGACGTGCTGCTGTCCCCGGGCAACCTCGGCGGAGCGAAGCAGTCGGACCTCCTCACCCGGGACACCGCCGGAGCCTTGTGGCTCCACCTGGCCAAGCCCGACGGGACCCTGACCGGCCGCAAGAAGGTTGGTCACGGCTGGGGCCAGTACACGCGGATCGCCGGGCAGCACGACCTGAGCGGGGACGGTCGGCCCGACATCGTCGCCCGCGACCGCTCCGGCGTGCTCTGGCTCTACAAGGGCACCGGGGACCACGCCAAGCCGTTCGCCAAGCGCAGCAAGATCAGTTCTGGCTGGAACGCTTTCAACCACCTGCTCTCCACCGGCGACTTCACCGGCGACGGCCGCTCCGACCTGCTCGCCCGGGACAACGCCGGCGCTCTGTGGCTCTACCAGGGCACGGGCAAGGCGTCCGTCCCGTTCAAAGCCAAGGCCAAGATCGGTTCCTCCGGCTGGAACCAGTACGTGCAGATCTTCTGAGCCCGACGGCCCCGTCCGTCGCAGGGCAGATCACCGGCGCCCCGTTCGCGTCACGGCCGACGCTGAACATTCCTGGCCAGCGGCAGCCAGCCCCTACGCCCGGGCCCCCTCGGCCGCCTCGTCGCAGGCGTCGATCAGGGCACGCAGCCCGGCCCGGGGCGGACCGCTGCGCACCGCCAGGTAGGTCCGTATGACGGGCGCCGGCCCGCTCAGGGGACGCAAGACCACGCCGGGAACAGGGAGCTGGTCGGCATGCGCGGCGTACAAGACCGTCCAGGACGGTTTGCCGTGGCCGATGGCGGCGAGGGTGTCCTGGTCGTTGGTGAACTCCGGGCCCAGGACAGGCGTGTAGCCGGCCGCCCGGCACGAGCGCATCACCAAGTCGTGGAGCGCGGGATTGCGGGAGCGCGGGCAGATCCGCAGCGGCAGATCCGCGAGCCGGGCCAGTTCGACAGACTCCCGCGCGGCCAGCTCGTGGCCCGCGGGCAGCGCCGCCACCAGTACGTCCTGCCACAGCGGCAGGAACTCCAGCCCAGGTTCGCTCCGCTCACCGCGCAGCAAGGCGGCGTCCAGGTCACCGGCCCGCACCTGCGCCAGGCGTTGCTCGGTGCTGCCGGTGAGGAGTTCCAACTGGGCGTGTCCGGCGCGCCGGGTGAACGCGGTGAGCAGGGCGTCCAGCCACACACCCAGCCCGGAGCTGGTGCCCAGGCGCACCGTCGCGGCCTGTTCGGCGCGCAGTTCGTCGATGGCCTCCCGGGCGCGTGCCTGGAGGGCGAGCATCTGCCTGGCGTACGGCAGCAGCCGGTCGCCGGCCTCGGTGAGCCGGACGACGCGGGTGGAGCGGGCGAACAGCTCCGTACCCAGTTCGCGTTCGAGCCGGCGCAGCTGCTGGCTGACCGCGGACTGCACGATGTGCAACCGCTCGGCGGCACGACCGAAGTGCAGTTCCTCCGCCACGGTGAGGAAGTAGCGCAGCTGACGCAGCTCCATGACCCCCGGCCCCCCCTTTGTCCGCCGTGACCAGCATTGATCACCGTTCGCGATCAGTGTAGGCGCGGATCGCTCATTGGCCGGCGGAGGCGAGCGCGGTTGGCTGGGGACATCGACAAACCGCGCGGCCCGCAAGGGCCATGAGGCACAGGGGAACCGCCATGCCCGGCCTGGACGTCAACGACACCACGCTCCACTACGAGGACGAGGGGACCGGCCCGGCGCTGCTGTTCCTGCACGGCTGGGGCACCAGCGGCCGGACCTGGGGCGCCCAGCTGCCCGATTTCACCCGGGACCACCGGGTCGTCACCGTCGACTGGCGGGGCTGCGGGCGGTCGGCCCGCCCCGTCCGCGGCAACACCACCGCCGGGGTGGTCAGCGACCTGGTGGCGCTGATCGGCGCGCTGCGGCTGGAGCGGCCCGTGGTCATCGGCTCATCGATCGGCGGGACCTTCGCCACCGAACTGGGCGTGCGGCGACCTGAGGTGATCGCCGGCGTGGTTGCGGTGGACGCGCCGGGGTACTGGCCGTCGACGAGAACTCAGGCGCAGGCGGAGCTCGTGGCCGCTCTGCGCCGGGACCGGGCCGGTACGGTCGCCAGCTGGGTACCGGGGTGGTACGCGCCGGGCACCGCGCCCGCGCTCACAGACTGGACGGTCCGCCAGATCCTGGACTCCGGCGTCTACATCGATGAGCACCAGGCCACCGCCGACGGCTACGACCCGCGCCCGACGCTGCCTGGGCTGCGGGTGCCGATCCACTATCTCCACGGTGAGCTGGACACCGCGATCCCCCTGGAGGTGGCCCGGACCTGCGCCGCCCTCACGCCCGGCGCCACGGTCAGCGTGATCACCGGCGCCGGCCATATGCCACACCAGGAGCTCCCCGACCAGTTCAACGCCGCGCTGCGCGCCGCGCTCGCCCGGATGGCCCCCGCCGCCGCCACCGCATAACCCCCCGGGCGGCCTCCGGCCGAGCCCACGCCGCGACGGTGCGGGCGGGCACTGCGCAGCACCGACTCCGCCCGTCCCCCCTGCACGGTCTTCTTCTTTCATGCTGCACGGTGCGATGCGCCGGGCCGCTGCGCTGTGCTCCATGAAAGAAGAAGACAGGACCATTTTCTCGCACGTACGGAAGGAAGACGGTCTATGACAAGCACCGCACAGGAATGGCATCTCGTCGCTCGCCCCGTGGGACGGCCTGCCGAACGGGACTTCCGACTGGTGGAACGGGCCCTGCCGTCTCCCGGCGACAACCAGGTGCTGGTCCGTAACAGATTCCTCTCGGTGGACCCGTATATGCGGGCTCTCATGGGCGCGGGGCACGGTATCCCGTCCTACCCGCTGGGCCGGCCGATGACGGGTGGGGCCGTGGGCGAGGTGGTCCAGTCGCGGGCGGCCGGTCTGGCCCCGGGGGACCTGGTGCTCAGCGACCTCGGCTGGCGCACCGCCGCGGTCGCCGGCGCCGGGAGCTTCACCAGGCTGCAGCGAGTCGAGGGAGTACCGGACTCCGCATTCCTCGGCGTACTGGGCATGCCCGGACTGAGCGCGTACGTCGGGCTGACCGAGATCGCCGAACTGCGCGCGGGCGAGACAGTGTTCGTCTCCGGAGCGGCCGGCGCGGTGGGCAGCCTGGCCGGCCAGATCGCCCGGCTTCGCGGGGCGAAGGCCGTGATCGGCAGCGCCGGGTCCGCAGCGAAGGTGACATACCTGACCGACGAACTCGGCTTCACCACCGCCTTCACCTACAAGGACGGCCGTGTGCACGAGCAGCTCGCGCAGGCCGCCCCGGCCGGCATAGAGGTGTACTTCGACAACGTGGGAGGCGACCATCTGGAAGCCGCCATCGACGCGCTCAACCCGCACGGCCGGGCCGCACTGTGCGGGGCCATCTCCGGCTACCACGCCACCGAGCCGCCGCCCGGTCCGCGCAACATGCTCGAACTGGTGAGAAAGCGGCTCACCCTGCGCGGCTTCGAGGTGGGCGACCACGCGGCCCTCCAACCCCGCTTCGCCCAGGAGATGAGCAACTGGCTGGCCGATGGCCGCATCATCTTCCGGGAGACCGTCGAGGACGGCATCGGCAGCGCGGTGAACGCCTTCCTCGGCCTGATGGACGGCCACAACACCGGGAAGATGCTGGTCCGCCTCTCCTGACGCACTCCGCACCGGACCCCCGCGACGATGGCGGCTACCTTCTCGACAACGCACGGCCCGAAGCGGGCGCCCGTTTCGGCGCGCTCGGCGAGCTCTTCGACCCCAGCACCTTCCGGCACAGACGCCGATCCGGCATCGCAACCGCTGATCTGCCTGGACGAGTACGGGCCCGAGCAGGCACTGACCAACAGGTTGCGGGCCGGATTCCGCTCGCTCCTCGCGACCCGCGGTGCCGACCTGGCCTACGGACGCAAACTACCCCGGCTGCCGCGGGAGGCGGGACTGACCGGTGTCACCGCGGACGCCTACTTCCCGATCGCATCCGCGGCCTGCGACGTCCTGGAGGCGGCGACGATCCGACACGTGCGCGACAAACTCATCGCGGCAGGACTCGCGACGGACGAGGAGATCGATCGGCGTCTGGCGAACGTCACTTCGGGCACCCTCGACCTCGCCACCTCCCCAATGATCTCCGCGTGGGGCCGCCGCCCATAAAACCCCGCCGGCCCGGTCCCTCACGGGTACGAACCAGAAGAACGCAAGGCGTTCGTACGCACCCGCGCCCCAGGAGTGCCCCCGGAAGAGACCCCAGCGCCGGTCGCGGCAGCCCTTGTCCGTTACGCACCGCTCGCCGCACCGAGAGGGGACTTCTCTGGCCGATCCCAGCCGGGAGAACCGGGTAACCGCCGACCCGCTGGAGGCGATCCGCCGGATCGGACAGCAGGACAGCCCGCCTGATACGGCCCAGTCGCCATACGGCCCAGTCGCCACCGAGGCTCGGCTGACCCCTGACCAGATGGGGCCGGGCTCGCGTTGCCCCTTGTCCGGGTTCGCTACCCGGCACCGTTTCCCCGGGACCGCCCTGGACCGCCCTCGCCGCAGCCGCCGAACAGGCCGCGGACACGGGGGTGCGTAAGAGAGGCGCCCGCCCGCACCCGGTGCGCGCCCGGTGCGGTGCGGCGGTGCCTACCACGACGCGCACGGCGCGGTACACGATGCGCACGGCGTGGTGCACCGTCCGGCGGCGGGGCCCACCCCGATGCCCACCACCATCATCCACGGCGCGCACGACATCACCGACGCGAACATGAAGCGGCCACGTGACCGGCCGGACCAGGCCCTAGCACCTGCTCCGGCCGGCAGAGCGTCCGCACACAGGTGGCGGTTCCGCGTCGGTACGCCTGCTGGACCCAAGGGCGGCGAGACCGAAGGCCAGCCCTCCGGCGATGAACCAGGGATTCCAGAGGACCAGCGTCCAGGCTCGCTGCCCCGCGCTCACGGAGGCGTCCAGATGCGTGGTGTCGGTCAGCACCAGCACCTCGATACCGACACCACGGACCAATAGGAGGGCACTGACACCCCACCCCAGCCACCGTGCCACCAGAGCGGGACCACCCCGGAGCCTGGACCGGGCAAGCAGCCATGCCAGCGAGGCGCCCCCGAGGCAGAGCACACCCACACCCCACAAACCGGCTACGACGAACCACAGCGGGCGCTCAGTAGCCAGCGGACCAGCGGAAATACTCAACCCCACATCACCGCCGACGGCCCAGTAGAAGTGCAACCCGGCGAACGCGGCCGCCCACAAGCACGCGATACGCCCCCACAGCATGGACGGTTCGGCGCCCGTTCCCTCCACCTCGCCTTTCACCGCCGCACCTCACGGGCATCGCGCCTGTCAGCGCATGGACCGCCCGCCTCCTGGGGCAACACGATGAACGCGGTGCCCCCGGTCAGATCAATGCTGGAGCGCGGCGGCGCACCGTCACTCTCATCGTCCCGCCGCAGCAACTCCACCCGCCGCTGCTCCAGCTCGACCGTCTTGTTCCCGTTCACGACCGCCGTGAATTCATCGAAGGCCGTGTTCGACAACGACCGCCCCGTGCGCCTGCGCAGCCACGGGAACAAGCCCAGCCCCGTCAACCACCGCCACACGCTCTCCACCAGCGCGAACAAGGCCAGTAGACACACGAACGCCGGAAACGACATGGCCCACATCGCCACAGCTGGCCCCCATCACCCTCAACACCGTTGACGGTCGGAAAACGGCGCAGGGAACGGCGTCGTTCCCACCGGACGTGCGGGCCGGGAGAACCCGGGGCACCAGCCATCGCTCCCGCCCAGCACGTCGTCACCGCCGTCACGGGCGGCCGTCGGCGACCGCCCACCGGGCCAACGCCGTCGGCGACCGCCCGCCGGGCCAACGTGGCGAACGAGCGCCAAGCGGGGGAGCGGGCACCGGGCGACATGGCCGGTGCGTTTTCCTGAACACACCCGGCTGCCGCGCGGAACCGGCCGCGAACAGCCGACCGCCAGCGCCCCCGATACCCCGAGAGACCCCGCGCCCGACCCGGACACCCCGAGGAGCCCCGTGCCCGACGAACTCACCAGCACCGTCGCGGCGGCCATCCGGCTACGGCCGGACTTCCGCCCCACCACACTCCTCTCCCGCACCGAGAAGTCCCTGCTCATCGCGGGAGAAGGTGAGGACGGTCGGCCGTCACAAAGCTGCTGACCAGCCGGGAACCGCTCTGGGCGGAGAAGTTCGGCGCGGAGATCGCGGCATACCGATCTTTCACCGACGCACCACCGCCGGTGCGCTCCCACCCTCATCGCCGCGGACGAGCAGCACCACGTGCTGCTGATCGGGCACACCCCGGGCCGTCCCCCGGTCCCCGGCCCCGACCGGTTCCCGCCGCAGGCACTGGACCCGGCACATGTCACGGCGATGACCGAGGCCATGACCGGCCTCGCCCAGTGGCGGCCCCCCACCGGCGTACTCACCGACCCCGACTATCCCGCACGCCTTGACCGCGATCACCGCCAGGGCCTGACGACCCGACAGGACTACCAAGGCCTGACCGGCCTGCTCCACCAGGTCTGCACCGACCTGGTGCCGGGCCACGGCGACCCGCTGCCGACCAACGTCGTGTTCGGCCCCCGGTATGCGGATGGGGGCGGGCTGACGGCTACGGGGTGTCAGCGCCGCGAGGCCGCACCCCCGCCGGGAGGCGGCCGACGCCCGCCGGGCAGAGGAGTACCGGGCCCGCCAGGAGGAGTACAAGGCACAGGTGCGGCGGGCGGCAGAGGAGCAGGCTGCGAAGAAAGCAGCCGAGCGTGAGGCCCGCCGGCCCGCCGGCCCGTGAACCGGCTGCGGGGCGAAGGTCACCGACGAACGGTGGGAGGCGGCGCGGGCGACGGACTGGGGCACCCCGAAGGGCACCCGCCCGGAGCTCTGCGACGACTGCAAGCACCAGTCCGTGACCGCCGCACGGCAGGACCAGGTCGACAATGAGCGCCAGGAGCAGGGTCAGGCCGTGCCCGAGCGGAAGGCCGGTGGCTGGTTCTCACGCCTGCGCACCTGACCTGGGAGGGTCGGCCTCGGTACGAAGGCCCGCGTCATGCCTCGAGATAGGCGAGCACCGCGAGAACGCGCCGGTGGCCTTCCAGGTCGGGCTCCAGGCCCAGCTTGGTGAATATGTTGCGCACATGGGTCTCGACGGTCTTGCCGCCGACCCCCAGGTGCCGGGTGACGGACTCGTTGGAGCGGCCCTCGGCCATCAGGGTCAGCACCTCCCGCTCGCGCCGGGTGAGCGTCTCCAGGGCGCTGGTCGTACGCCGCCGCCCGAGGAGGCGACGTACGACCTCGGGGTCGATGAAGGACTCGCCTGCCACCACGCGCTTGATGGCCCGCGTGAGTTCGGCGAGGTCGGCGATGCGGTCCTTCAGGAGGTAGCCGAAGCCGGTCGGCTCGCGGGACAGGTCCCGCAGGGCGGTGCCGGTCTCGACGTACTGGGAGAGCAGCAGCACTGCCGTCTCAGGGTGGAGCGACCGTATCTCCGAGGCCGCCCGTATGCCCTCGTCAGTGTGGGTCGGGGGCATACGGATGTCGACCAGCGCGGCGTCGGGGCGCAGCTCGGCGACCAGGGTGAGAAGGTCGTCCGCGTTGCCGGCCTGGCCCACGACGGTCAGGCCCGCATCCTGCAGCAGCCGTACGAGCCCCTCGCGCAGCAGCATGGAGTCCTCGGCCACGATCACTCGCACGGCAGTTCCGCCCGTATGCGTGTCCCGCCGCCGGGCGGACTGGTCACCCGCAGGGTGCCGCCGGTCGCCGCTACCCGGTCGGTGAGGCCGCGCAGACCGCTCCCGCCCGCCGGGTCGGCGCCACCGATCCCGTCGTCGATGACCTCGATCACCAGCCGGTCGCCGACGGGCTCCGCGATCGCCTCCCGCTTTCCGAACACGCTCACCGCATCCGCCTTCGAGTGCTTCGTCGCGTTGGACAGCGCCTCGGCGACGACGAAGTACGCGGTGGACTCCGTCAGCGGGGTGAAGCGTCCCGGCTCGACCATGACGACGACGGGGGTCTGCGCCAGTGCCGCGAGAGCGGTGATCGCCGCCGCGAGACCGTCGCGGGTGAGGACAGCGGGGTGAATGCCGCGGGCCAGGTCGCGCAGCTCGTCCACAGCCTGCCGCACCGCCTGGTCGGCTTCGGCCACCGTCCGGCGCAGTGACCGGTCGGGTGCCTCCCGGGACAGCGCGGCATCGAGCCGACGCAGGGTCACCAGGGCGAAAACCAGTCGAGTTTGAGCCCCGTCGTGCAAATCGCGTTCCAGTCGCCTGCGCTCCTCGTCCACCGCCTTCAGGAGACGGGAGCCGAAGGCCGTCGCCTCCTGCGTCCGCCTGGCGACCTCCGCCCCCAGGCGATTGCTGCGCAGGCAGAGGCGGACCGAGCTGCTGACCGCGAGCATCAGCTTCCTGTCCTCCTCGAGTGCGGTGTCGTGCACCAGCACCACCGTGGGTTCTCCGGCGGACTCCTCGACGGTGGTGGCGGTCAACCCGCTGCCCGGGCGCGGCAGTACCAGCCGCTGTCCGTCCGCATCGACGTAACCAGACTGCTCGCCCTCCCCGCTGCTCGGCGACCGCAGGCCGAGCCGGAGCGAAGGATCACCGAGCAGCCGGACCAGTGCGTCCTGCAGCCGCCGCGGTGTCGGGTCCGCGCCGACTTCGATGACGAGGTTGCCCACGTAGGCCCGCCGCAGGCGCATGCGCAGCAGGCCGATCAGAAAGCTGACCGGTATCAGAACCTGGCTCGCGTCCGAGGGCCAGATCAGCACCGCGTCCGCCGCACCCAGGGCGTCCGGGCCCAGGAGGTGGATGATCTCCCACCCGACGAAGGCCACGGCGACGGAGAGCGCCACCCAGGCCGGCATGAGGATACGCCGCCGCGCCGGGCAGCTCACCCGCCAGCGGCGAACGAGCGCCACCAGGCACAGGAGGGTGAGCAGCGCTCCCGCCCAGCGGTAGACGAGATCGACGACCTCGAACAACCGCGGCGCGGAGTGCAGCAGCACAAGGTTCACGCTCGGCCCGCAGCCCTGACAGGACAGATACGTGGCATCGTCGCTGGCGGCCGGGTCGTACAGCGTCACCCGCAGCAGCCCGCCGAAGACCACCACGCCGTAGCCGACCGCCACCACGCCCCGGTCCAGGGCAGTGGCGAGCCGTCCGTCGGGGAAGGCGAGCAGCAGATGCGCCAGTACCGCCAGGTTCAGCGCCTCTCCCCACGCGCCGATGGTGAACAGCAGCGGTACGCCGGTGCCTTGCAGATTGCCGAGGTACCACGTGACCCCTTCGGCCAACATGAGCTGGCCCGTGCCGTTGGCCGGCCTCCGCCACCAGGCGATCAGTCCGGCGCCCGCGTAGGACCAGCCCACCGATAGGTCTCGTACGACATCGGCCCACGCCGCTCCGGCTCGGAGGTAGCCCCACGCTCCGCAGATGCCGACGGCCAGTGCGGCCGCGGCCCAGCACACCGGTGACCAGCGGAAGTCAGGCCTCCCCCGGCGCCCCTCCACGGCGCTGACCCTATAAGGCGGGTCACCCTGGACGGAAAGGAACAAGCCGGGCGTGCGCAACCGGTCAACGAGCGTTGGTGGCCGACCCGGGAAATCAGGGCCAGCCCTGATGCTGCCCTGGCGGAGAGTGCATACGTTGTGGTCGTCGCGGTTCTTGGGGGTGGCCGGCCCGGTGGGGGCGGGCCTGTAAACCTGTCGGGCCTTCAGGCCGTCGCACCTTCACAGCTCAGTTTCTGTGTTGGTTTGTCACCGTGTCGGCCGCTTTCGAATTCAGCTGAATCATGCCGCCGCTGGGTGATACATACATGACAGGAAAGGAGACACCGTGGCTTCACGCACACGGAACCTATCGCTCACCGTCGCGGTCGCCCTGATGGCCGGCTTCGCGGCCACCGCCACCACAGCGCCCGCGCAGGCCGCCAAGGCCGGCTTCACGGCCACCGCCACCACAGCGCCCGCGCAGGCCGGCAGCAGCTACAACTTCCTGTACTTCGACAAGAATCCCGGCAACCAGACCAAGTCGACGCTCACCCTGTACCGCTACGTCGCGTCGAGCGACCGGACGGTCAAGATCGACTCGTGGCGAGCCGGTTCCGGCTACACCAAGGACACCTGCGCTCGCAACAAGGGCTGGCTGCCCAACGGTACGTACAAGATCCCCTCATGGCACAAGAAGTTCAACGGCAGCAAGATCAAGGGGTACGTGGTGGAGCTCTCGAACAAGCGGTGCCACAACGGCACTCCTCGCACCGAGCTGTTCATCCACAGCGAGATGACTCGGAACGGCGGCCAGGGTTCCGCCGAGCCGTGGCGGTGGGACGGCCCTTCGGACTACAAGTCGAACGGATGCGTCAAGCTCCGCCCCGCCGACATCAAGGACCTCTTCAGCTACAGCAAGCCCACCAAACTGATCGTCGGCTGACCCACCGACTGGACACCGGGCCCGACTTGGGCCAGGTGTCCGCGTACGGGCGGGGCTCCACAACTGCGGCTGACCCCCGGCACCATACGTGGGTGCCGGGGGCACCGCATCCCGCCTGTGCCCAGGGGGAGGGGGACGATCCTTCGGCTGAAGCCCATGGAGCGTCTCGCCGCGCGGCGCGCCCCCCCTCGCACCATCGCCGTGCGGCTGGGGATGGTACGGCGGGCCGCTCAAAGGGATTGTTCCTCCCTATGCGGCACCAAGCTCCCACGGGTCTGGGGACTCGGCGGAGAGGAGGAGATCACCTGAGCACGGAACGTCTGCGAGCGGGTGTGGCGCCTCTGGTCGGCGGGCCGCCGTTCGGCCGCGCCGCCGACCGCTCAGCTCAGTGTGGTGGCGACGCCAGTCGGGGGACGTCGGCGGGGGAGAGGCAGGACCGGGCGCGGTACAGGCGTGCGGGGTGGCGCCACCGGCCGGAGACGTCGCGGGCGGCGTCGACGCCGCCTTCCACCACCAGCTGCGGTCTGGCCAGGGTGATGCTCAGGGTCTCCTTCGTGCCCCACCCGGCGGAGAACGACCAGCCCGTCCATGGACGTTGTTCGCTCGCGGACGGGGACCAGCAGGCCGACGACCGTCATGCCGGTCGCCTGTGTGAGGGGGTGGTGCGGCCGGTGTACTGCAGACGCCCACCGTCGTCGTACCCGCCCAGCAACAGACTGCGGGGAGCGGTCAGAGGGCCGGTGTGGCCGCGTTGACGATCGCCTCGGTGGTCTCGCGCACCTTGTATTTCACCCAGCCGCGCGCCGCAGGCCGGCAGACCTCGTCCAACCGCTTGAGGATCACCCCTTCCAGACCGACTGCGGTCCAGGTCAGCCACTCGGTCACAGTGTCCGGGCCGGTGGTCGACGGACACAGTGCCCACGGCGCCGTCAGCCGCCGCTCGGCGAACACCGACTCCAACGCGGCCCGGCGCCGCCGGTAAGGCCAGCCCGGGGTGTCGGTGCCCGCCAGGCGCAGTACGTCGAAGGCAGAAGCGCGCAGGCTCGCAGAATCTCGGCCCCCCGGACAGGGGAACCCGCGTGTTGGCCGGTGTTCTCGGCGGTATCGCGCACGGGTGAGGAGCACGCACCGTCTACGGCTCCACATCCCGCCGGCCTGCTTCATCGACCGTGGCCGGGGGCTCCCTTCGAGACCGCTGATAGATTCCCGCGGTGAGCGAGCAACTGCCCAGCGGCGGCATCGAACTGTCACCCGGCGAGACCGAAGCCCTCCACGCCAGGTGGTCGTCATGCTGGACCCCGAGTGAGGTCGCGCAGCAGTTGGCCGGGAGCGGCACGCCCTGGTACGTAGCCGCGGGCTGGGCGCTGGACCTGTTCCGCGGCAGGCAGACGCGCGCTCACGGAGACATCGAAATCGCGATCCCGGCCGCGAGCTTTCCCGAGGTCCGCCACCGCTTTCCCGGATACGTCTTCGACGCGGCAGGCAGCGGCCGGATCTGGGAGGACGCCACACCGGAGGTGCTGGCCGCCGTACATCAGACATGGCTCCGCGACCCGGCCACCGGAAACTACCTGCTCGACGTGTTCCGCGAACCGTCCGAGGGCGACACCTGGATCTGCCGACGCGATGAGAGGATCCGGCTTCCTTACAGCGACATCATCCACCACACCCAAGACGGCATCCCGTACCTGGCACCCGAACTGGTCCTGCTGTTCAAGGCCAAGCACGCCCGCCGAAAGGATCAAACAGACTTCGACGCGACCGTCCCGCACATGACCCCGGCTCAGCGCGAGACCCTGACCGAGCTACTCGACCGCGTACACCCGGGGCATCCCTGGATTACGGATCTGTAGCCGGCTACCGGCGAGCTCGCATGTTCATCTGTCGCTGGCTCCCCCAGGAAGCCAGCCCGCGCGCGCCCGGCCATGTGAAAGCCGGTCAGGGCGTGGGCTGCAGACAGGCTGGACAGCGCCGCCCGGCTCAGCGGATAGGACGGGGTCTACCAGAACCCCTTCCCGATCGAGGACAGCGCTGACACACGGCGGAGCATGTACGAACTCATGTGGTACACCCCGGGAGAGGCGCCGTTCGCCCCGGACGCGCCGCTGGGCTTCCTCACCCCGCACATCCGCCGCGCGGAAGAAGGAACCGACTGGACGGACGGCATCACGCTGTTCTTCGCCGGACTGGAACGAGCCTTCGGCCTGTCCCTGCCCCGGGAGGCCCTGCCCCGATCAGGACCGAGCGGCTCGTGCTCCGTGAGCCCGAGGCCCGGGACCGTGCGGCGTTCATCGAGCTGCTGGCGTCGCCAGAGGTGCACACCTACCTCGGAGGCCCCCGGCCGCGTGACGAGCTTGAGCGCGAGGTGCCCGAGGTGCCCGAGCGGTGGCCCGGGAGCTTCGTCGTTGATCTCGACGGGGTGATGACCGGTCAGATTCTGCTCAGGAGAGCATCGGAGCACCATCGCCCGGCTGCCGCGGGGAAGGCCGATCTCGGTTACCTGTTCCTGCCGCGGGCGTGGGGATTCGGGTGTGCCGCCGAGTCGTGCGCGGCGGCACTTGACTGGTTCGACGGCGTCCTTCCCGGTGAGCCGGTGGTGCTCGCCACGCAGACCGCCAACGTCGGCTCGATGCGCCTCGCGGCAAAGCTGGGGTTCACCGAGGTAGAGCGGTTCCGGGCCTGGGACGCTGAGCAGTGGCTCGGCCTGCGGTCCCCGGTCACGCCCTCCGATTGAGCTCGCGCTCGACAGCGCGGAACTGTCGAATGAGAGGAAGCCGCTCTGTTCGCGCAGCGCCGCCGCGGTGGTCTCGGCGCGACGCACCTCCTCGGCTCCAGCTTGAAGATCGCCACCACCTGGGAGGCCATCTGACGATTCCTCTCGTAGGAAGGGACGGTGCGAATCCTTGTCGTCTGTGGCATGCGCGGGCCCGGCCCGGATCGAACGATCCTGGGACGGGCCGCGTTTCGCCTGCCGGTCAGCTCGACGTACTGGCGAACATGCCGGGCTCATACGAGCCCCCCGGGTTGTGCACGATCACGTTCAGCCGGGTGGCCGCGTTGATCAGGGAGACCAGGCAGACCAGCGCACCCACCTGGTCGTCGTCGTAGTGCTTGCGCACCTCGGCCCAGGTCTCGTCGGACACGCCGTGGTCGCCGAGCCGGGTACCTTCCTCGGCGAGCGCCAGCGCGGCCCGCTCGGCCTCGGTGAACACGGTGCTGTGCCGCCAGGCGGCGACCAGGTTGAGCCGGAGCGCGGTTTCACCGGCGGCCGCGGCCTCCTTGGTGTGGACGTCGACGCAGAAACCGCAGCCGTTGATCTGGCCGACCCGCAGCTCGACCAGTTCCCGCAGGGTCTTCGGCAGCGTCGACCCTTCCAGGGCCAACGAGGTGTTGTAGAACCGCTTGGCGACCTTCGCGGCGGTCGGGCTGTCGAGCAGGTTGAAACGGGGTTCCATGACATCGTCCTCACTCGTGGTGTTGCGTGCTGCTGCACTGGACGAACACAAGATGCCGACGGCCCGATCCTTGTGACGGCGCGGTGATGTGGCGTGCGTCACCGGTCGCGGGTGTCACAAAGCGGTGTTGGCCGGCGTCTGGTGTACGGCGCAGCCGAGAGCGAACGGACAGGAGCCGGCGATGAACGACCGAACCACGAGGGACTGGACACGGGACGCATCCGAGCCGGTCGCTCGTGGCGACCGCATGGACAGCGTCACCCAGGCGTTCGTCGCCCACCGCAACCTGCTGTTCACCGTCGCCTACGAGATGCTCGGCTCGGCCGCCGACGCCGAGGATGTCCTGCAGGAGACCTGGTTGCGGTGGGTGGGCGTCGATCTCGACACCGTGCGGTATCAGCGTGCGTACCTGGTCCGGATCACCACCCGGCAGGCGCTGAGTCATCTGCGTACGCTTGGCCGGCGCAAGGAGTCCTACGTCGGCCCCTGGCTGCCCGAGCCGCTGCTGACCGCGCCCGACGTCGCCGAGGACGTCGAGTTGGCCGACAGCGTCTCGATGGCGATGCTGCTGGTGCTGGAGACGCTCGCGCCGACCGAGCGGGCGGTGTTCGTGCTGCGCGAGGTGTTCGACCTCGGGTACGACGAGATCGCCGAGGCCGTCGACAAGAGCCCGGCCGCGGTACGCCAGATCGCTCACCGGGCACGGGCCCACGTCGCCGCGCGCCGACCGCGCGGGGTCGCTTCCGCTGCCGAGACTCGCCGCACCGTCGAGGCGTTCCAGCGGGCGGTCGAAACGGGCGACCTGCAACGCCTGCTCGACATCCTCGCGCCGGACGTCGTCCTGCTGACCGACGGTGGCGGAGTCGTGCAGGCCGCACTGGCTCCCGTCGTGGGGGCCGACCAGGTGGCCCACGTGCTGGGCAGGATCGCCGCCGCGATGTCGCTGCGGCCGGCACAGGTCAACGGCGACCCGGCGCTGATCGTCCGGCTGGGCGGCGAGATCGACACCGTCATGGCGATGCGTATCGACGACGGCCTCGTCACCGGGCTCTACGCCGTGCGCAATCCCGAGAAGCTGTCGCATCTGGAACGGGAGACCACCTTGCGCCGCTAACGACCTGGGAGCAATACCTGAAGGCGCTTGACCTCAAGCGTGGTAGAGGTTTGATGCTGGCCCCATGAACGCAACTGTGATCGATAAGCAGGTACAGGAAGCCGAGGTCGTGGCGATCAAGAAGGTGATCGCCGCTCTTGAGCACTCCCAGCAGAAGGAGCTCGTGGACGAGTTCGTCAGTCTCTTCCGGAGCGACGCGATGTGGACGACGGGCCACGGCAAGCGCCTCACCGGGCGCGATGAGATATCGGCTTTCACGCACCAGGTACTGCCCGGTGCCATGAAGGACTCGACGGCTGTGTACGAGGTGGTGGATGTGCTGTTCATCCGCCCCGACGTCGCCGCTGTCAAGGCGCATGCCCAGTACCTGACGCTCGGCGGTCAGCCCATCGGGAACCCGGGTACGCCGCTCTATGTCATGGCGAAGGAAGACGGGCAATGGCGCCTGGTCGCCTGCCAGAACACGGAGATACTCGGCGCGTGACCCGACAAGGGCCGCGTGGGTCGGGTGAGTTGTGAAGCTGACCTGGGCCCGCGCGGCCTGCTCCCATCCTGCCCTGCCTGGAGTCTCCCGCGCGCACTCAGGCGAGTTGCTCGCCGAACTCGCCGCCCCGTGGGAGGCCGCGCGGCAGTGTGGACTTCGCGAAGCCCGAGGTGGGCAACGCCGCAGGGCGGCCGGCGCCGGGGGCGAGACGAAGTGTCATTCCGCGCTGCCACGCAGACGCCTTCCAAGCCCGACCCGGGAGTCTTTGAAGTACACGAGACGTGCGACTCATGCGCGCTTCCTGGTTACGGCGGGCGTTGGAGCCGTGAGGGGGCGAGCCATCCGAACCGCTCATCGAGGGATGCGGATGACCGGTGACTTCTGCAGATGGCCCGGCCGCGTCATGGGTGACGGGCTTGAGGGTGCGCGCGGGCCGCGATCCCTTCGACGAAGATGTCCAGCGAGAAGTCGAACAGTGCGCCGGCTGGGCTGGGCTCCAGCTCGCTGATGCGGCTCAGGTATGGCAGTTCCACGCCCGGGGCCGGGCACAGCCACGACGGCGGCAGTTGGTTCAGGTCCGCGGGGTCCAGGTGCGCGGGCGGCCGGTCGTGCAGGGCGTCCTGCAGTTCCACGAATCCCACGACGAGTCGGATCGCTTCCATGCAGGCGAGGTAGGCGTCCGCGAGGGACAGCCCGACGCCCGTGAAGAACCCGATCAGGGTGTCCACGTTCCGCAGCATCGCCGGGTGTCGGGCCATGGTGACGTTTTCACGCAGTGCCAGCGTGGTCATGCCGGGGTGGCGCCGGTAGTGGGCGCGCAGGTCCTGACAGAAGGCGCGCAGGCTCTCCCGCCACCGGCCCGGGTCGGCATCGAGTTCGGGCGGGTGCCACTCGGCCTCGAACAGCTCGGCGGCGAGGGTGATCAGATCGCGCCGGTCCTCGACGTAGTTGTACAGCGCGCGCGGCGAGACACCCAGGCCGGCCGCGAGGGAACGCATCGTCAGCTCGGCCGGACCCCGGCGCCCCAGGAAGTCCAGGGCGGCCTGTCCCACCGACTCGCGGGTGAGCGTGGCGCGTCCCTTGCGGTGGGTCGGCCGTCGCCGGGCCGGAGGGTCGCTGCTCATCGGGCATGAGGCTACCAAGCCGCCCTGAACTTCACACATGTTGACTTTAAGGGTCTCGGTCGGGAGAGTTGTCCCGGTAAGGCTCACCTAACTTCTTCTGGAGTCGCCCATGCGCCCGGCCCGTCTCGCCATGGACCTCACCCCGCTCCGCGACAGCCGCGACTTCCGGCTGCTGTTCGCCGGGTTCCTCGGGGCGCTGGTCGGGACGCTGATGACCAGCGTGGCGGTGGCGGTGGCGGTCTACGACCTCACCGGGTCAGCGGCACACACCGGCCTGGTCAGCCTCGCCCGGGCCTTACCGATGGTGGCCGGCGTACTGGTAGGCGGCGTACTGGCGGACCGGTACGACCGCCGGCTGCTGATGCTGGCCACCCGGCTTCCGCTGGCGCTCGTCGCGGCCGCGCTGGCCCTCAACGCCCTGCTCCCGCAACCGCATCTGTGGCTCATCTACGTCGCCACCGGTCTGACCGGTCTCCTCGCAGGCCTCGGCGGCCCGGCCATGCTGGCGGCCATCCCCGCCCTCGTGGGCACCGAACGCCTGGCCGCGGCGGGCGCGCTGACCTCGGCCTCCGTCCAGCTGGCAGCTCTGCTGGGGCCGGCCGTCGGTGGCGTGCTCATCGCAGGCCCCGGGCTCGCCGCCTGCTTCGCCGTCGACGCGGCCGGGTTCCTGGCTTTCTCCTTGGCGCTGCTGTTCGTACGGCCGCTCCCGCCCGCCGCCAAAGGCGCCGCCAAAGGCGTCCGGCAGGCGTTCGCCGCGGTGACCGACGGGATGCGCTACGTGCGAGGCCACCGCCTCATCGTCGGCCTGCTGCTCATCGACGCCGCAGCGATGGTCTTCACGATGCCGCAGGCGCTCTACCCGGCCCTGGCCGACCAGCAGTTCGGCGGCGGTCCCGGCGTGGTGGGCCTGCTGTACGCGGCGCCCGCACTCGGTGCCCTGATCGGCGCGGCCACCAGCGGCTGGACGGCCCGCGCCGGCGGCCACGCCCTGATCGGCGCCGTCCTGCTGTGGGGGCTGTCGCTGACCGGCTTCGGCGCGACCTCGCTGCTGCCCGTCGCCCTGGTGCTGCTCGCCCTCGCCGGACTGGGCGACCTGATCTCCGAAACCCTGCGCTCAGCTCTGCTGCAGCACGGCACGCCGGACGAACTGCGCGGACGGGTCAGCAGCCTGTGGATGGCCCAGGCGACAGTCTCACCCGCCCTGGGCAACGCCGCGGTCGGCTTCCTCGCCGAACTGACCAGCGCCCGCACCGCAGTGACCACGGGAGGGCTGGTCTGCGTCGTCGCCACTCTCGCGGTCGCCACAGCCTTCCCGGCCCTCCGCCGCGCCCGCCTCCTCGAGCCGCCCGCCCAGATTCCGCAAAGTACATCCGATGGTGACCGCTCCGACGCGTCGGGATCGACGGAGGGGGCGACGAATTAGCGACTTGCGGGGTGGTGGCTGGCCTGGTGTGTTGCTGGTTCGCTGAGAGGCTGGGCGCAGTGGCTTCGGAGGGGGGTCAGGGGTGTGAGCTGGGGTTGTGGGTGGTGTGTTGAGTGGAGTGGGGTTCGTTGTTCCTCTACGAGGGCGGCTATGTCGTCTCAACTGGACTGCAGGCTGAAGGACTTTCGATAGCTCTTTGACCTGTAGTGATGCAAAGAGCGAGAAGACGATCAAGTGGATTCTGACCTGCGGGTCAGTGCTATGAACTGCGAAGCTGCAAAGATTGAGACAGCCCTGCATTTCTAGTGAGACGGCCATTGATGAGGCAGGGGATAGGGGTGTGCTGTGATCATATCCGGCGGCCACTCAGGGGGCCGCCAGCCTCCTCGTCGTTTGGGTGGGCGCGCAGTTGACCGGGCCGGGTCCGGCTGACCTGAGATGCTCAGAGCCTGCCGTTGCCGGGGCGAGCAGGCTGGTGACGCCGACGATGGTCTACGCCGGGGGGTGGAAGTAACGGCGTACGTTCTCTGGCTTCTTGTGCCGTTACTGCGCCATCAGCATCTGACGAAGCACGGCACGGCCTCCCTCACCAGTCCCACGTTCACAGACCATGCCGAGGTTCTGGGATGAGTCCGTGTCGGACGCCTTGGAGCGGAACCGCGGGGCGGGGATACGAGCGCTGCGGGGATGTTCTCAAACCCCGTCGTCTGGAAGCTCGCCGGTCTGGGCTGCTGTCATGTGGTGGACGCTCATACCCGCCCGGCAGCGGGAGGGGCCGATGGTGCCGTGCAGGCGCGTGAACAGGTCGGGGCGGATGAGCAGATCCGCTCCCGCGACCACGGGCAGAGGAACTCGCACGTCAGGCGCCGCAAGAGCTGGTCGGGCTGGTCACGGAAGAGTGGGGCACTCGCTACGGACGGGCCGCCCGGCTCGGCAAGAACCCGACCCGGCCGAAGACCCGCATCAAGAACACCGGCGACGACGTCCACCTCCTGCTCCGCTACGTCCGCACCTACCTGCGCACGCTGTGGCAGGGGCCGCAGGTCCAGGCGTTGCGGCAGGTCTTTCTCCAGAACTACTGGATCGACGAGCGAGCCCGCGTCCGTTGGCGCGAACCCGGCGACGACGAGGCCGGGCTGCCGCCCTCGTCCATCGCGATCGTCTCGCCCTATGACCTGACCGCCCGGTACTCCCGCCGGAACGACACACGCTGGAAGGGATACCTGGCACACGTCACGGAGACCTGCGACGACGACACGGTCAACATCATCACGGACGTGACCACCACCCCGGCCACGCTCTACGACATCAGGGCGCTGCCCGTCATCCACAACCGGCTGGCACAGCGGAACCTGCTGCCCGGCGAGCACCTGGTCGACGGCGGATACACCTCGGTCGTGGAGCAGGACCGAGTGGACAGCAAGCACGGGATCACTCTCGTGGGACCGGTCCGGCAGAAACGCACCCGCCAGTCACGCAAGGGCAACGTCTTCGACCGTGACGCTTTCACCATCGACTGGGAGCGGCAGCACGTCGTATGCCCGCAGGGCAAGCTGAGCCGGCAGTGGACTACGCCCCCGGCGATCACTCCCTATGTCAACGTCAGGTTCTCCAAGGAGGACTGTGGCCAGTGCCCGGTCAAGTCCAGTTGCACCCGCAGCGAGCGACGGGCGTTGACCTTCCTGCCGCAGCAGCTCTACGAACGGCAGGCTGCCGCCCGGGCAGCACAGAAGACTGGCGAGTGGAAGGCGAACTACGCGATGCGTGCCGGCGTCGAGAGCACGGTCAACGAATTCGTCAGCGGTCACGGCATGCGACAAGCCCGCTACCGGAGCCAGGCGAAGTCCCACGTCCAGCACGTTCTCACTGCCATCGCCGTCAACATCGAGCGCGTCAACGCAGAACTCACGACGCCCGTGACAGAACGCCAGCCCCGAACACCCACCGCGCTACAGACCTTCCTGGACTGGCAGCGCATCCCAAGGCCAACCGCATGGCGCACCGCAGGGAAATCTTGACTCTCAAGATCCCCGACAGCGTCACCTACTGAGCACCGGATGGTCCTGTCCGCGCTGCTCACCGCCCCGGGAAGTGTCCGGTGACCCGGCAAGCGGTGCTCTTCGACCTCGACGGTGTCCTCCTCGACAGCGGCCTGGCCGTACGCACCGCCCTCGCGGCGGTCGCGACCTGCGCGACCGGCCGCCGCACCACCATGGCGGATCTCCCGCCCGGCGCCCTGCGCCGCCCCCGAGCCGAGGTCCTGGTCCCTCCTCGGTGTCACCGATCCGGACGACGCCTGCGCCCGCTGGTGGGACGGCGCGCTCGCCGTCGCGCTGCCCAGTGTGTTTCCCGGCGTGCTCACCGGGCTGCTGACCCTGCGCGCCGGTGACATTGCCCTCGGGGTCGTCACCCTCCAGGACCGCGACCGGTTGTCCTGGTTCCTGCCACTCGCCTCATGGACCTGCTGGACGTGGTGATCACCCGGCAGGACGCGCCCGCGAGACCGGCCCCCGACGGCCTGCACGCCGCCCTGGCCCGGATCGACGTCTCACCCGAGCAGGCGGTATTCGTCGGGGACAGTCCCGGCGACATGACCGCCGCCCGCGCCGCCGGCGTCCTCGCGCTGGGCGCCACCTGGGGCTGGCACCCGCCCGCCGCACTCCACACGGCCGGGGCCCGCCACCTCCTGCCCGATCCCACCCGCATCGGACCGTCCCTCCTGCACCATCTGACCCCAATTCCCGCGACCTGACCCACCTGTCCCGCTACAGTGGATGGGCACCCACAACGGGTGCCCTTCCTGACTTCCAAGGGACTCAAGGCATGCGTGTGATGCGGCGACAGGCGCCAAGCGCCGGTCGGGACCACTGAGGCACCACCTCGCCGGTCCGGGCCGGCGCTCACCCCCGCGCCCTGCCCACCACTGCTCCTGTGAGTCGCCTCCATGTCTGCGCTTCCTCCCGTCGGCCGTCTTCAATGGACCGATGTCCCCGCCCTGCTGCTCACCGGCACCGCCCGCGCTGTCGCCACCGACGTGCGCCGCGCCGCGGACCTGCTGCCCGAAGACCACGCCGCTCGCGCCCTCGCCGACGTCGTCCTCGAGGAAGCCGACCGCCGTCTCTCTGTCCCGCTGGAGGGCACCGCGCGCTGCGCCCAGGGCCACGCCCGGCTCGTACGCGCTCTGTACGAGCGCCTGGACCGCCTCGCCGGCGTCGCACCCCAGACCCTCCCCAGCCCCTGAGACCACCGCGCACCCGAGACGACACCGGATCTCCCGGGTGCGCGGTGCACGGCACCACACCCGGCTCAACCCGGGCCAGGTGAGCACCGCTCGACACCGAGAGGGGCACCACTGTGAGTACCGCAACGACCGAGCTGCGCCGGTTCCTGACCATCACCGGCCAGCGCTTCAGCAACGGCCAGTCCGCACCCGAGATGTTCTCCCCGGCCGTGGACGCGGCCTGGCACGAACTGCTCGGCACCTCCGCCTACGCCGCCCTGTGCCTGGAGACCGCTGGCCAGCCCATCCGCCACGTCGCGAACAACGGCCACGGCCCGGTCGCCTGGGTCGCCGCCTACGAGGCCGCGTACGGGCCGCTGCCGGAGATCTGGTTCACCGACGCCGACGCCGACGGCAACGTCGACCAGGACGCCATCGCCCGCTACCGGGAGACCGGCACCGTGGTCGCCGAGTGGAACTGCTCCCCGACCGGCGGCGACGGCGACGACGTCGCGCCCGACCAGCCGGAGACCGCCCGCCGGTGACCACCGGCCGCACCACGCCAGCGCCCCGGCCCACCGCCGGGGCGCTGCGCCTCGTTGAGGCCAGCACCACCCGGCCGAGATCCGTGGACATCAGCGACTACGCGCGGCAGATGACCGCCCACTGCCCCTACCTGGCCCCGTCGCTCCGGGCGGGCCTGACCACATGGACGGTCTACCGCGCCGACGGTGACGCCGACGCTGTTCAGGCGGAGCTCTTCCACGCGGGCGCCCAGGCCGCGGAGTGGCTGCGGCCCTTGCTGAACCGGCCACACGGCATCCTGCGGTGCGAGAACATCGTCCTGGTGGGCGACGTGTCCCACGCCCGGCACCGTGACCTGCTCGCCTGGCCGCACTGGGTGCTGAAGAACCTCTACGGCCCGGTCGGGGTGATGTTCGGCAAGTTCTACGCGGGAGAAGAGGAAGTCACCGCGGCCGGCCACCGGATCCCGGCCGCCCCCGCCTCGTTCCTCCCCGTGAGGGCCGCCGTCCGTCGCCGCGACCCACGCTTCCTGAGCGCGACTCCCGACCTGGCCGCCGCGCTCGCCGCAGCCGACGACGACGGCCGCGACGTGTTCGAGCACATCCCCACCGAGTGGACGGAGATCCGCACATGGGCCAGACACCTGCTCCCCCCCCGGCGAAGCCGTCGCCCTCCTCACCGGACACACCGGCGAGCCCACCGCGATCCAGCTCTTGAGCGACCGGCGCGGCTCCCGGGCCTGGAAGATCCAGGGCCCCAAGGGCGCCGTCGCGTTGAAGGCCAACCACCCCGACGGCGACGACGCCCGCGACAAGGCAGCCGAGATGGCCCAGGAGGACGACCACCTCCTCCACCTCACGGCCGCCGGCGCCCTCAGCCCCGACTACCGGGTGAGCGCCGGGAGGTGGGAAGGCGGCCGGTGGCTGGCCGTCAGCTGGATCGACGGCGTACCCCTGTGGCGGACCCTCGCCCTCGCCCGCGGACCGGAAGGAGACCGCGCCTCGGTCCGCCCCTGGCTCACCGGCATCGCCCGCAGCTGGACGGAACACCTTGCCCGCATGCACGCCGCCGGCTGGGCCCACGCCGACGTCCAGCCCACCAACACCCTCGTCACCCACGACGGCCACACAGAGGTAATCGACTACGCCCTCGCCTGCGGCCCCGGCAACGACCGCCGCGTCCCGTACCGGGGAGCCCTCACCCACACCACCGCCCCCGAGATCGCCACCGCCATCCTCTCCACCCCGCCCGACACCCACATCCAGGCACAGCCGGCCGCCGACATCTGGAGCCTGGGCGCTTCCCTGTTCTGGTGCTGGACCGGCCACCGCCCCGCCCCCTACGACGACACCACCGACCGGCTGGAGAAGCTGGCCACCATCGCCAAGGGCACCACCACCGCGCTGCGCGACCTCCGGCCGTGGCCGTTCCCCGCGTTCGAGGACGCCATCACCGCGTGCCTCGCCCCCGACCCCGCCGACCGGCCCACCGCGAAGGAGCTGACCGCCGCATGGTGACCTTGCGCGCCCTGAACCCCGACGACGCACCCGCCCTCACCCGCATCTACAGCGGCGCCTCCATCCGGCACACCACCGGCAAGCCCCTCACCCTCGACCAGGCCCACGAGAAGATCCGCACAGCCCTCGCCCGAGCCGCCGAAACCCCGCGGGCACAGTGGAGCTGGGGCATCCTCAACGAGGACGACCTGATCGGCCTGATCGCCCTGCGCCGACGAACCCCGTCCATGGGCACCATCAGCTACATCCTCCGCGAGGACAGCTGGGGCCACGGCTACGCCACCCACGCCGCCCACCACGTTGTTTCCGTCGCCTTCACCACCGCCAGCCTGAACCGGCTGGAGACCATGCACCACCCCGACAACCCGGCCTCCGGCCGCGCCCTGATCAAAGCCGGGTTCACCCGCATCGGCACGTCCGACCGGCACACCGACGAGGGAACCACCGTGCCGTACCAGGTGTACGCCCTGCAGAACTCATGACAACTGCCTCTGCCAAGCCACGGAGACAACGTGACACCCCCCGGGTAGGCACCGATGCACGGAAATGATCGACATGGTTTCGGCCACTGCATCTGATTGCCCGGCGGGTCCCGGACGACTGCGGGTACGGTCGATCAGCTTGACGGCTGGCAGCTGCTGCCGAAGGACGTACGGATCTCCGCGCTGTGCAAGCTCGAGTACGACACCGACGGCGAACCGGTCGACGGCGACGGCTATGACGAACACGCCGCGGCCGTCACACCGACCGCCGCTGTGCTCACCGGGGCCGGGTTCGGCACGCTGCTGTCGTGGCAGACCGAGATCGGCCACAAGCTCCCGTACGGCTACACCCAGTACGCCGACCTGACGATGCGCGCCCCGGAGGCGGGTGTGCCCGCGATGCTCCTGGAGGTCGACCGCGTCAACGAGCCCGTCGACGACCTGGTGGCCAAGCTGCGCCGCTACACCGAGTGGTTCGAGCTCCTGGCGCCGAAGGCCGACGCGAGCAAGGCGCAGCTGACCCGGGGGAGCGGCGGTGCACGACTTCCGGCTGTGGTCGCGGATCTACCTGGCGACCGGCCAAGAGAGCTACGTGCCGGCGGCGTTCGTGTTCACCGGGAAGACGGCGGCGCAGCGGGAGAGCCGGATGCGGCGCCTGGAGCAGGCCACCCGCTCCTACTTCGCCGGCTCCGCGCGCCCGGGGCGGGCCGCGGGCATCACGGCCGTCGACTACCACCAGGCGGTGCCCGTGGTCGTCACCGAGTTGGAGCGGGTCACCGCCGATCCGGCCGGGGCGGGCGGCGCGGTGTGGCGCAGGTTCGGGCGGGGGATCAGTGGCAGACGCTGCGCGGGGCGCTGGGCACCCCGGACGGCGACCGGCTGTACGCGGTCCAGTACGAGCAGGCCCGCCGACGCGAGGCAGAACGCCAGGCTGCGGAGAGGGAGGCGCAGCGGCCGGTGTGCACGCGCTGCGGCACCAAGTTCACCGATGAACGCTGGGAGTTCCTGCGTGGGCGGGGACGGTCCTGGGGCAGCGAGCACGACGGGCTGTGCCAGCCGTGCGCGGAGACGGAGCGCATCCAGGCCGAAGCCGAACGCGTTGCGCGGCGCCAAGCGGAAGATGCCGCCGCACGCGAGGCGGCCGAAGCCGAGGCGAAGAAGAGCCGCGGCGTGTTCGGGATCGGACGCCGCCGGTAGCCGCCGGCCTGCCCGGCGGGACGGCTCCCGACCTCGGTGCGTCACCGGGTTGCCCGGAACGCCTTCGGGGAAGATCCCTCACAGATAACGTGAGCGGCCGGACACTGGAGGTACGGAGGGTGGCTACGCATGGAGGACTTCTTCGCCCGGGTTGAGAGCCGCGCCCATGCCTGGCCGCCCGGCCGGAAAGACCTGCACTGGCTGATCGTCCCCGGGGGCGATTTCGCGCGTACGCACCTGTACGAGCCCTACCGAGAGCTGGCTGAGCATCCCGGCCTGTATCCGGTCCAGCCCGAGTGGACGCACGTCACCCTCCTTCATATGGGGCCCCAAGACAGTGCGAGCACGGGCGAGATCGACCAGCTCGTTGCCGAGGCTGCCAAGCGCGCGGCCGCCGTCGACCCGTTCGAGCTGACCCTGTCGCGTCCGGACATCGGCAACGTCGCGATCGAGTCCAAGGGCTACCCCGGGGCACCGCACCGTGCCTTGTGGGAGATGACGTGGCAGGCGACGCACGCCGTGGTCGGCGACCGGTGGCCACGTATCCCCACGACCTCCTATCCGCACCTCTCGCACGCCTACGCCGGGGCAGAAGGGCACCTCGCCGACCGGGGCGCGCTCAAGGTGGCGCTATCCGATCTGCCGGGCGAGCCGGTCACCCTGCCGGTCACCACGATCAGCCTGGTTGCCGAATGGCATGACCGCCGCGAAATCATCTGGGACGTCCTGGCCGAAGTGCCGCTGGGCGGGGCCTGAACCGATGACCACCCTCGCCCTGGAGACGGTGGCCCGCTACCGCGAACTCGCCCAGCCGCTGGCCATCTTCGCCATCGCGCGCGGAACGATCGTGGCCGCGACCAACGCGGTGGCAGCAGCTGGCCCTGGCGAACGCTGGGCTGCGACGGGCACATACGGCAGCGTGATCAGCCGCACTCGCCGGCGTGGAGATCCTCGCCCTGTGGAGCTGGCGCCGCGCCGACGACCTCACGTAGCCGCCGACGTCAGTCAGCGCTTGCGCTTCGGCTTCCGCTTGGGCTGGGTGCGCTTGCCCACGGTGCGCACCGACGGCTTCGCCCTCTTCGTCTGCGTGACGGCCGCGGCCTGCAGGATGCTGAGCAGCTTCGCCTTGAGCTCCTGGCGCTGCTCGGGTGTGGTCGCCTCCACTGGGGTCTCCAGCAGGTGCGATTTGAGGACCGCGAGCATGTTCCACTCCCACGGGCCCCGCTTGTCGGCACCAGGGATGAGACGGGCGTAGTCCTCGTCATACAAGTCGGCCAGCAGGGCAAGCGCGTCGGCGTCGCTGACCTCGTCGATCCGCTCGCGCTCCGGGCCCCGGTCGCGGTGCTCTCCGCGCTGCGCACCTGCTTCAGCAACATCAGCCGGATGTTCTCCAGCGTCGCCATCCGGCCGCCGGCCCCGCCGCACAACCACGCACCCGCTGCCGCTGCGATGACGAAGTCCACGGGGGCCGCCGTCCTCTCCGCCGGAGAGGTCCATCGGTTCCCGGCCCGGAGGGAACGCCGCCATTTTCGTCAGAGCGTCCTCGCTGTACTGGGCGGGCGCGAACCGCTCGATCAGGTCGCGAGCACCCTCCACAACGACTTCGTTGGGCAGGGAACCACGCTCCTCGATAGCAGTGAACGCGTCGTTGACGATCCGCAGGAGCGCGGCCATGCCCGCATCGTCCTCGCGCCACACCGCCTCCCGCTAGCCGCACGCGCGCAGCCGCAAGCGCGCAGGATGTCGTCCGTTGCCACCGCGTCGGCCTTTACCGGTACGCCCACACGTTGTCGGTCGCTGCCCGGTCGAGGTCGAGGCGCACGACCAGGCCGTGATGGTCGGAGGCGCCCGCAGGAGTGTCGAGCAGGGCATAGTCGACGATCGTGTCGCGCAGCGGAGCCGACACCCACAACTGGTCGATCCGATCATCCGTCCCCGTTTTACGCAGCAGCGCCTTGTCGCCGCGCTCCTCATACAGCTTCGCGGCTGCGTCCACGAACCCGGTGTACGCGAGCATCTCGGTCACCCGCCGGTCGGGCACCAGCTGCCCGTCGACCTCGGACGGCAGCCGGGTTCGGGCTGAGCGGTTGTACGGCCGCATCTCCGCGTAGTCGGGGGAGGGGCTACTCGGGTCGGCGGGCGGATAGTTCATGTCGCCCGCGAGGATGCCGTACGGCCCATATCGCAGCGCCCGCGTCGCGATCAGCTTCGCCTCGTCGCGCGCCTTGTCGCCCACGAAGGGGTTCAGGTGTGCGGAGGACACGGCAAGCGGGGCAGGCAGGCCGACGTCGAATACGGCGATGCCGAAGCCGTGCAGGGTCTCCTGCGCGAAGTCGGTGTTCCAGTATGTCCACCGACCGACGGTCTCTCGCCGGTACAGCAGCGCCGGCGGATAGCCGGAGCTGGACGGCGGGATCGGCACGGCGTCCATGTCCAGGTCATGCATCACGCGACCGAGCTGCCGGTGGCCGTACTTGTCCCAGTCGACCGCCTCCTGGACCAATGCGAAATCTATGTGCTCAGCACCGACCCGCTCGGCAGCTCCATTGATGCGCTCAGCCAGCTGCGGCCACCGCTCCTCCGGATCCCCGGACCCGTTGCGCAGCCCACCGTGTCCCAGGTTCTGGACCACGATCGTCAGCTCCATGTGCCGCCCTCCCCATGCCGTCGCGTTTCTCGCACCGTAGCCACTGGACGCCCTGCCCATCGGCCGATCGCCGCAAGCCGTGGCCGCACCCTTTCGGTCTTCTACGGGTATGCCAGCACAAGTCATCGTCGGCCGATGGTTGGACGTGCAGCGATACCCTGCCGGGACGGCACGCTGCAGAGGGGGCAACTGATGTTGGTCAGGCCGCACGAGATCACCGTGAAGTGCGAGGCGACCCACGCCATGCCGCTGCCCTGAGGCCATCACCGAGCGCGACATCCACGGCCACCAGTAGAGATCGGGTTCGTGTTCTCCGGGCAGGTCGCCTATACCGCTGAACAGAACGAGTTGGGGGCCCAACCGTGGGCCGTGAACAGCTGCGTGGTCGCCATCTCAACGAGGTCGTCGGGGATCGACCGACTGCCGAACTCTTCGCCCGCATGTCACTGCCGAGCCGGACATCGAACAGTCGCATGATTCTGGTGTGCCCGATACGTACGATTTCCCCGCCGAGCTCCTGGAGGCCCAGCGGGAGCTCCTTCAGGTCCAGTCCCAATTGACCTCCCTCTATGAGCGGCTGCATCGGTGACACGAAGCCAGGTGCCATTCACCGTGCAGGTGCGTGAGGTTGGTCAGCGCGGTGGGCCGGCGCACGCCATGAGCGTCCATGGACGATCTCACCGACGACGAGGCGGGCGACCTGCTGCGACGACGACCGCGACGCCGGGCGGGAGGACGGCGAGCGTACGAGTGGACGCGCAGTTCACGGGATCGCCGGTTCCCGCCGATCGGAGGGAAGCCGGAGTGCGACTTCGAGCCGCGGTGATCGCCGGAAATCCTCTGGACAGCGTTCGAACGCTTGGTCACATTGAGAGATCGTTTGGTGACGCTGGGAAGGGGAGGGTGTTCGTGTCGACGAAGTCCGTGCCCGGTGACGGGCAGCACGGCAAGGGCAGCAAGGGTGTCGTGGGCGGCGAGCCGCAGCGTAGTGCGGTCGCCTTCGTGAAGGACGTGGCCCGGGGTGTGCTGGCGCTTGGGCGCCGGTGAGCTTGCTCCCGCTGTTTGAGGACGGGGCCGGCCTAAGGTCAGCGGATCCGCTGGTCCTGGCCGGCCCCGCTCCTGTTGTCGATCTGGAGGCCCTCGCGTTGCTGCTGGCGCCGCCCGCGCTGCTGGGGGAGTTCGTGCCCCGCTCGCCGTGGAAGGGCGTCGAGCGCGTTGCGGCCGAGATCCCGCGGCCGCTGCCCGGCTCGCTGCCGCGCGCGTTCTTCCGGGCCGTGGAGGCGGTGTGTGCGGACGCTGAGGTGATCGGTGTGCTGGTCTCCGGCGGGCTGGATTCCCTCGCGGTCCTGGTCCACGCGGTGCGGGCCGCCAGGGGGAGGCGGGTGATCGCGTTCACCACCGACCTGACGGACGATGCCGGTGGCAGTGCCGCGGCGGTGGTGCGGCGTCTGCTGGCCGCCCTGGCGCTGCCGGTCGAGCTGGTGGTGCTGGATCCGGCCCGGGACCGGGCCGAGCCGGTGTGGTCGCCCGCGGGGCCGCGGCTGGACGCGTTGCCCGAGGTGAACGCCGCTGCCGCTGAGCGGGCGGCCGAGCTCGGCGTTCAGGTGCTGCTGTCGGGTGACGGTGCGGACGAGCTGCTGGGCGTCCCGCGTTTCGCCACTGCCGCGGTGGCTGCCCGCCGGGGTGTGCGGGCTGCTGCCCGGTACGCGGCCGATGTCGCCGCCTCCGGCCCGGGCCTGGCCGGGGAGGTGGCCGCGGCGGTGGCCGGGTTGCTGCCGCGGGGGCTGCGGGCGCGGGCGTACTGGGCGGCGAACTGGCCCACCTGGTGCGACCCGGTCGCCCCTGCGGTGCTCGCCGAGCCGTACCGGTCGGCGGCGACGGCGTGGGCGCGGGAGTGGGCGGATGCCCAGGTCGCCGCGCATGGGGCGGCCGGGCGGTCGTGGGCCGAGGCCGACGCCCGGGACGCGGCCTTCCCCCGTGAGGCGATCCCGCCCGCCGGAGTGGTTGCGGAGGCGTCGCCATTCCTGCACGAGGCGTTCCTGGCCGCCGTGCTCGCGCTGCCGCTCGGCGACCGCTACCACCCGGGCCCGCCGTCCCGCTATCTGCGGTGCAAGGCCCAGGTGGTGCGGCTGCTGCCGGCCGCCGCGCTGCCGGTGCTGCCGCGGCGCAAGCAGTACTTCAAAATGGCCCTCGCGACCGCGTCCGCCTCCGGGTGCCGCGCGCCGCGGTGCGTGTCGGCGGGGCTGCTCGACGGCCAGGTGCTGACGGCCGAGACGGACCCGGCGGTGCTGCTGGTCGTCGCCGCGCTGGAGCGGTGGCTGGCCGGGGCCGAGAAGAAGGCCGCGGCCATCACGAGGGGCTGATCCGCTTAAGGTAGGCCGTGGCGTGCACCCGACGTCGGGGATCCCCCGTGGGTGTCTACGGGCGGCGGGTGAAGGAGTGGAGCCGGTCGACCTCGGTGAAGCCAGCCCGGTCGTACAGGTGGTTGGCGGCGGTGCGGTCGCGCTCGGTGTCGCCGGGCGGGGCGTCGTCGTCGACGTAGAGGATCGCTTCGCGGGCTCCGAGCCCGGCGAGCAGGTCCGCCGCGGAGCCGAGCAGGGCTAGGCCCAGGCCCCGCCTGCGGGCGGGTGGGGCGACGCTGATCCACCACAGCACCCCGATGCCCGCGACGGGGCGGCCGATGGTGGCCTCCGCGAGGAGTTCCCCGCCTTCGCGGACTTCCAGGCGCTTGCCCGGCGGGTCTTCGGACTCGTCGACGGTGACGTGGGCGGCGTGCGGCAGCCCGGCGATCGGCAGATCCGCGCGCATGTAGCGCCACAGGTCACGGCCGGTGAACCCGGCGGCCTTCAGGGCCTTGTAGGTCGTGGGACGGTGCCGGGCGGGCAGGCCCTCCATTCCGAGGGTGAGGGCGGAGGCGAACTCGAAGGCGTGCACGGTGCGCTGGCCGAGCCGGTCGAGCGCGCGGGCGATAAGGGCCTCGGCGAGGGCGGAGTCCTCGCGGCAGTGCAGCCACAGGATGAACCCGGCCTCGTCGCTGGGGCGCTTCGCGTAGGAGACGACGCCGAGTACCTTTCCGGCCTCGTCGTGGATCACCTCGGTCGTGGGCGGCTCCAGCTCGGACCACCAGCCGCCGTCGACCGGCGAACGGCCGGCCAGGGCCTTATCGAGCATCGCGGGCGTGGTCAGCGGCTGGCCGGGCAGCCGGTCGGCGCCCACCAGGTCGAGCACCGCAGCCTCGTCGGTCGCTGCGTAGGGCCGCACCGACAGCTGCGTCGCCGAACGGGATGTCGTGATCGCCACGAGCGGGGTCCACCTTCCTCACTGATGCCGTGTCCCCAGCTTGCCCCCGCCGGCGCCCGCGCGCCATCACCTTCGTCAGTGTCGGCGAACCCCCGGGGCACGCACCACACCATCCGGCCCGGCAGCCTCAAGGGCTCTCAGCGCAGCGTGCGCCGGTGGCGGGCCGGAGCGCCGCGGGTCAATGCCCGGATACACCAGAGCCGCACTGACGGCCGCCACACCGGCGCCTGCTGCGCACGAGGTCTTCGACGGTTGTCTTTAGGTGGGGATGGTGTGGCCGATGTGGTCTTTCCGCAGGGTTCGGGCGTGGGCCAGGTGGAGCAGGGCGATATACCACCACAGGTCTGCCTCGGCGTCGTCGTGGTGGTTGCTGCCGGCGGTGGTGGTGCGGCGGGCCGCGCCCTGGCTCGCCGGGTACGGCAAAATTCTCCTAGAAGGCGGAGGAGCAGAGACGGCGGACACCTGCGTGGTGTCGTCCGTGGGGGGTATGCGCCGCGCGGTCGGCGGTCCTACTGCGGCTCTCTGCCTGAGAGGTCGTTTTCTCCCAATGTTTCATCCCTGAATATGGCGTCCATCCTGAGATGTCGGATTGCGCCAGGAGGTGGTGGACTCACCGGTGAGGCGGCGGGCCATCAGGTCGGTCATGGCGAGGTGGATGAGGGCTTCGGGGCGGGCCGGGAGGGTTTCGTAGTCGCGGGCCAGGCGGCGGTTCAGCATCAGCCAGCCGTAGGTCCGTTCCACCGCCCAGCGCTTGGAGATGGGGGTGAACCCCCTGGTCCCGGGGGTGCGGGCGGTGATCTCCATGTCGATGCCGAGGGTTGCGGCGTGCTCGACGAAGTGCTTGCGGTAGCCGCCGTCCACCCAAGTCTTGCGGATCGCGGGGTGAGCGGCGGCGATCTGGTCGAGTAGGTGGGTGCCAGCCGCGGAGTCCTGGACGCTGGCCGCGGTGACCAGCACCGCGAGCAGGAGCCCGAGGGTGTCGGTGACGATGCTGCGCTTGCGGCCCACGATCTTCTTGGCGTTGTTCGTGCCCTGGCTCGCGACGGGCACGCTGGTGGAGGTCTTGACGCTCTGCGCGTCGACTATGCAGGCCGACGGCTCGCCGCTGCGGCCTTCCTTCTCCCGCACCAGCTTCCGTAGCAGGCCGTTGAGCTGGGCAAAGACGCCGCCCTTCTCCCACTTGGCGAAGTAGCCGTAGACCGTCTCCCAAGGCGGAAAATCGTGTGGCAGGTAGCGCCACTGCACCCCGGTGCGGTCCACATACAAGATCGCGTCCAGGGTCTCGCGGAGCTCGTGCTCGGGCGGGCGGCCGAAGCCCAGGGCCCGGCCGGGGCGCTCGAAGCGCCACGCAGCCAGCACCGGCTCGACCAACTCCCAACGCGCATCGGACAGATCGCTTGGATACGGACGTCGCTCACTCATGACCTGGGCATACCGCCAGGACGTGGTGTGCGCCCAGGCGCGCACCGCCATCGGCGGAAGCACGGCACAGAACGGGGCGTCTTGGAATGAGACAGGCGCAGACCGCCTTCCGCCCCGCGCGCCACACCACCCGTCCCGAAAACCACGTCACCTCTCAGCAGCACCACCAGCACCACACCGCCGAGCCCTCAAAACCGCCCAATAACGGGGCAAAGAAGAGTAAAGCGACCTCTGAGTAGGTGTTTTCCATCGAGGATGGAAAACACCTACTGAGCACCGGATGGTCCTGTCCGCGCTGCTCACCGCCCCGGGAAGTGTCCGGTGACCCGGCAAGCGGTGCTCTTCGACCTCGACGGTGTCCTCCTCGACAGCGGCCTGGCCGTACGCACCGCCCTCGCGGCGGTCGCGACCTGCGCGACCGGCCGCCGCACCACTGTGGGGTCTCGTCTCTACTCAGGCGCGTGAGATTGTCCGCTGCTTTGTTGGCTCGGTTCCCTGCCTGTGTATGAGATTGATCTTGATCTCGGCCTGTCTGGCCCGTGACCTGCACATGTGACGGCAGGTGCATCTGTGGCCTGAAGACTTGAAGGGGCTTGACCTGCGCTACCTGGACTTGTCTGAGATTCCCTGAGGTTGTTGAGAACCTTTATGTGATTGAGCGGTCTTCGTGTCCCGTTGGGCGAGCCTAAGAGCCCGATGCGCAGGGGCGTTGGGAGGCCCGATCCGGTGGTCCTGGTGTGGTCGGACCCTGCACGCGCTGACCGGTGGGCCCGCCGTCGTGTAAGTGCCGTGTCCAGCCGTGATGATCCCCGGCTGGGTGTCTCGTTTGGAACCGTTAGCCCTCGACGTTGATGCCGAAGTCCGTGGCCATGCCTGCCAGGCCCGTGTCGTAGCCCTGACCGACAGCACGCACCTTCCAGCCCGCTGCGTGCCGATAGATCTCCACGACGACGGAGACGGTCTCGCCCGAAGTGAAGGGCGCTGGTTCGAAGGACAAGCTGGTGCCCGAGGGCTGGGTCGTCTCCGCGCGCCATGTGGAGTGCTGGTCGAAGGCAGCCGTGGGCTGTGCTTCGAGGCCGATGCTGGCGATGACGGCCACGCTGTGGATGTCAGCAGGGATGTGGGGCAGTTCCGCTGTGATGGCTGCCGTACTGCTGTGGACACCGTCTTGGTAGGGATGGTTGTAGAAGACGAGATCGTGGTCGCCGCGTACTTTGCCGTGGCTGGTGAGGAGTACGGCGGAGACATCGACGGGTACACCGGTGGTGATGAGGCGCACCGTGACGGATTCGGCTTCCAGAAGGGCGTTGGCCCCCTTGCTCAGCTCCTTCCCGGCACCCGGCGGGGTAGCGGCTGCTTCCGCGTCCGGTGTCTCGGAGGGTGGGCTGGTGTTGGTTAGCGCTGCCAGGGTGTGCTGAAAGACGGGCCAGCCTTCGGCTTCCTCTCCAGGCCAGGGCCATGCCAGCCGTGCGGCGCCGAACTGTGTGGGCGTGGGGGGCTGTCCGAGGGCTTCGTGGAGTTGCAGGTAGCGTAGGCTTTCGACGGCCAGTCGGGTGAGTTGCCATTGCCGTTGGGCTTCTTCGGGCTGGTTCATGCGCAGGTCGTTGTCGACGGCGATGCCGCCGAGTGCGGTGTATACGCGGCGGGCGAAGTCACTGCCGTCACCCGGCAGGAGACGGGCCGGGCGCTCCTGCTGGGCGGGCGCGGGCTCTCCGATCGCGGTGTACAGGCCGCCGAGGTCGCCGCCGGTCCATTGGTTGGCCGCGGCGGCGGCGAACTGGGCGAACTGGATCAGGGTGGGCGGCTGGCCCTTCGCGGCCACGTACCGGTGGTGGGCCCGTGCGACCTCTTGCAGCGCGGTGCGCCAGCGCTGCTGCAGGTAGGTATCGAGGTACTGCTCGGCCCAGGCACGGCGATGGCGGGTGATGATGTCACGCACCCGCTCGAAGCCTTCCCGGCGGCTGCCGCTGCTGTGACTCATCGTCAGGGTGAAAGAACCGACGGCCGTGTCCACCGGGAGCTCCCTGCGCTCCCTGATGATCGCTTCCTCCGGCCCCAAATGCCGCTCCGCAATGCGCAGTTCCTCGATCAGATCCGGTGAGACGGGGCAGCCGACGGCGCGGAGCGCGGCGAGGGGACGGCTGTAGTAGTCGGCTACACCGGACAGGGGAGTGCGGGAGTAGGGACCTTCGCACACGAACCAGGCGGTGAGCGCAACGCCGTGCCAGAACTCCAGGGCCGGGCCGAGGGTTTCGGCCATCAGCTGGTGGGGGCGTGGGTTGCTGACGATGCTCTTGGCGTGCCGCTCCAGCGTCACCGACTGCCACAGCCGGTCCACCTGCTCGTTGACAGAAGCGGGCAGCACCTGCCGGTACAGCTGCTGGCCGTGCTCGTCCGACTCAAAGGCCATGACCTCGTTGTCGACGAGCCCCCACAGCGACCGCATGCCGGGTCGTTGGGCGGCGTGCGTCTGGTCGAAGGCCGTCCACCAGTCGCGCAGCGCCGCCACGCGCTCCTCGACAGGGGAGAGGGAGGTCGGGCCGCCAAGGAAGGCCGCGAGCATCGCATGAATCTCGTCCTCCGGGATGCCCGCCTCGGCCGCCATGCCGGCCGCCTGGGCGGACATCCCCACATACAGGCGCGGCTCGGGCAGCGCGGTGATGACCTCCTCGTCCGGGTGCGGCGGCGCCTGAAGGTAGTCCAGTACGGCCAGCCAGTTGCCAGCGAAATAGCCGCAGACGACCCGCTGCAGGGCGCGCGTCAGAACCCGCCGCGCCAGGGCAGTGCCGGTCTTGGCCTTCTTCGCGAAGCCAGCCATCAGGGCATGCATCTGCAGGCTGCGATGACGGGTGACCAACTGCAGCGGATCGATGGCCGTAAGGGCGTCCAGGAGACGGAGGCGGGCGCGTTGCTGCCCGGGTCGGTCCAACCGGTGCCAGCCGCCGCCGAAGTTGAAGATCTCCAGCGCCTCGTCGGCAATTCCGAGCAAGCGGTAGCGCTCCTCGATGCCGGACCACAGCCGCCGCTGGTCGTCGATCGCCTTCGCCGGGCCCGCCGCCCGCACCCGGACCGGCTCGACCAGTGTCTCGAACAACGGAACCAGCACCGACCACAGCAACACCGCCTCGGCCGCGCCGTCCACCAAACTGACGCTGGCCGAGCTGTCCGCGGCCAACGTCAGGGCATGGGCGGGCCGTTCGCGCACCAGAGATGGCAGGTTCACCGCCCCGGCTTTGAGCGACATCTTCTGCGGCAGGGTACCAGGCACCGCGCCGCTGCTGCTCCTGAAGACCGAACGCCTCAGCGCACCACGTCCTCTCCTGGGCGGTAAGCCCCAACACCTCGACGCTGTCCGCTGCCTCTGGCCCTTCACCCCTGATCACCGAGGCCACCGACCGCCCGGCCAGCGCCGCAGCCAGCAACCGGGCCGCGAGCGCGTCGAGCTGAGTGAACCGCTGCTGCTGTCCGGCAGCCGCCTCCAGGGCAAGCAGTTTCTCGGGATGCGCGTCGAGAGCAGGCTCCCACCAGCGCGACAGATCACTGGCCACCGGTCAGCCTCCGCATGTACTCGACGAACTGCTCAAACGGCATCGGAGTCGCGGTGTTCTGCGCGTAGACGGCGTAGCGCTGGGCCATCAGCTGCATCTCCCGCTCCGCGCGCCGGGCCTCCACCCGGTCCAGGTCGTGCACGACACGCTGCTCTACACGCCCCTGCTCGTACAGCACGAACGCATCGACCCCGCCCGGCAACGCACTGTCAGATGCCCCTTCCTCAGCGCCGTCACCGTTTGCGATGTCCGCCTCCAGCGCGCTGACATCGATCAGCGGGAGGTCGAGCAGCAGTGCGGGATCCATGTCGTTGTCCTCGCACATGGCCTCCAGATGGTCCTCGAGGCCGAGTTCGGCGTGGCAGACCACATCCAGGTACTGCTGCTCGGCTGCCAGACCGGGATGCCGCAGCACCCGCACCCCACGCCCGACGAACTGGTAGAACTCGCCGAAGCTGCCATAGTGACGCACGGGCACGACCACGGTGATGGGCGGGAAGTCGTAGCCCTGGCCAAGCATCCGCAACTGCACGATGCCCTGCAGGTCACCCGCGTCCGACTCGAAACGTCGCCGGGTAGCTTTGATCGCCGACGACGACATGCGGTGGTGCAGCGTGGCGCAGGGGATGCCGTGCTCTTCGGCGATCCGGGCGATCTGTCGGGCGTGGGCCTCACCCAACGCCGCAAACAGCGCCCGGGGCTTGACGGGGGCCAGCAGCTTGGCCTGCGCATCCAGACAGGCCCGTGTCACGGTCATCACGTGCCGGATCGAGGCGTCGGACTGCGCGGTGATGCGGGCCATCTTCCGCTCGTCCCCGAGCGCGGCCAGCAGAGCTTGGCGGCCCACGATCTGCTCGCGGTGGCCGTCGGGCCACACCGCCTCGTACACCGTCGCCGCCGCATCCGGGGCGAACCGATGCACACGCAGGTTTTTCGCCGAGCCATCCGCGATGGAATCCACCAGCCGGTAGCGGTAGACGACATCGGCGTCGATCGGCTTGCCGTCCAGACGTTGGAAACACGCCGACATCAACAACGTGTGCGCATCCCGAAAGTGGGCGAACAACCGCTGATAGGAGGCGCTGGCCGCGATGTGGGCCTCGTCGACGACGATGAAGTCGACATCCTCCGGCTCCGACTTGGCCAGCAGGTCCCCGTCCTTGTCGCCGGTGCCCAGCGCGTGAAAGTTCGTCACCAGCACGTCCGCGGCCAGCATCCGCTGCCGGCTCACCCGGCTGATCTGCTCGTCGTCCGCGTCCAAGACCAGCGTGGCCGGCGGCCGGGCACCCGGCAGCAGCGGACCGCCCGCCAGCCCGTACAGGACATTGCCCGGCACTCCCGGATCGAGCGCCTTGGCGAAGGTGGCACGGATGACCGAGCCCGGCGTCACCACCAACGATCGCCGCCTGGTGAACGACAACACAGCCGCCACCCCCAGCGCGGTCTTTCCGGCCCCGACCGCCATCACCGTGGCCGCATGCCGGCCGCCGGAGGCGTAATAGTTGGCCAGCGCGGCCAGGGCCTCGTCCTGGCAGGCCCGCAACGGCTCCCGGACGACCCGAGCGCGCACACTGGCGAAATAGGCCTCATCGGCCGGCGTCTGGACGCCCCGAGGCGGATCGGCCGCCCGCAAGGGATCGCCCACCATGTCCGGGACCTCGACACGCGGCGCGGCGATCACCAGCGGCGCCAGCACGACATCCTGGCGCAGCATCGCCTGCAGCTGAGCCACGCAGCGTGCAGTGTCCAGGCGCACCGCGTCGTAGGGAAAGCGCAGCACCGTCAGCCCCGTGGCCGCCAGGTCGTTCTGCCGCAGCCGGTCGTAGGTGAAGGCGGCACGGTCACTGTGGAAGGTGAACCCGTCCAACTCGACGGCCAGATGCAGCGACTCGCCTGCGATCAGATAATCCAGCCGGTAGGTGCGCTCATTGACCGTCACCGGATGCTGGCTGCGCACGTGGGCCACGATGCCCCGCTGCGCGGCCGGAGTGAGCACCCAGCGCAGGAAAGCCTCTTCCAGAAAGGAGGCCGAGGGGATCAACTGCTCCAGTCCGGCACTCACGCCAGCCCGCCAACCGCCGCCTCAACAGTCAGTGCCCCGAGCTTCTCCGAGAGGCGGGCCACCGCATCCTCCCCCTGCCCGAACCGTCCCAGCCGCCGCGCCACGCCGAGGGCCTCGGCGAAGGCGCCCTCGCGCTCCAGCAGCATCACGAGTCGCGGAACGGACGTCACGTGCACAAACGTTGCCGGGAAAGGGCCGGAGTCAAAGGAGATCGCCTGCGGGGCAGCCTCCATCAACTCCAAGTCCAACAGCGCGAACACCTCAAGCAGCGCAAGCCCGTCAGGGTATGCACGCCGGCCGCTCCACAGCCGGTCCACGGCACCCTGCAGGACGAAGTGGTAGTCCATCGCCTCACCAGGCAGCTCCAGCGCCTCCCAGACCCGGGTGACCAAGCCCGCCCCGCTCGCCTCCACCGGCACATGCCGACTGGCCGGCGTTGCCGACGTACTGCCCTCAGCCGACGGCCACATCAGTGAGCCGTACGACTTCTCCGGACGGACACGCGCCGCCGCGAGCGAGTCACGGACGACTCCAGGACTCCCGGTGAAACGCACGCCGGGAATCGCTGCCAAACGCTCAAACCACGCAGCCACGTGCCCTCGCTCTTCCCACTTCCACGGTGTCCACGCCACCCAAGTCCGCACGCCCTAGTGCGGTCCAGCTGAACCTAGGTTGAGCACGGCCCCCGTGCGCGCTGCCTCGTCCATGCATCCTCTCGCGGACCCGCTCGCCCGAGCGCCGGATTCCGTGGAATAGCCCGCCAACTGGGCGACGCCCGACTCGGCACTGTCGGCACCACTCCGACGTGGGGAGGGAGAGCAGCCAGGCAAACCCGCACAGGGCGCGGGAGCAATATGCCTGTGCGCGGGATGCGGACGCGTGCCGCCAGGTTGTGCCAGGCTTGCTGACGGAGTTGGGCAGGGCTGAGACCGTACGGCGTTGAAAGGGTGTGCTCGACGTCGATTACGTTCCCTGGGCGTCGCCGTGGCCCGCAGGAGCGGCCGCTGAAGGAGTGACTTCCTCTCGGGAGAAAGCCTTTGAGCGGCGGCTGCCCCGATGCTTCCGTCACCATCACACAGGTTCGCTGGCCCTTCGGCCGTGCTCGATGCTGGGATGGAGAGAGGCGAGGGCGGCCAGAACAACTGGAACTCGCGGTGCATGCGGGACATGGACGCGGTCCTCTGCACATGGTCTGCAGGCGCGTCGATCTCGGCTAGATTGCCCCGATAGTGGGGTGCTGTCGTTGTTTCTGCACCGGCAATAGCGTGCGGGCCTACCGTGGGGCGGGTGAAGCCTGAGTCAGTGGAGTCCGTCCCGGCCAGCTTGATGCGCCGTCATGGTATGCCAATTGAGCGGTTTTACGGGCAGCCGATGGACGCCGTCACGTGGGCCGACGACAGCTTTGTGCACAGCAATCCTGCATGCCGTGCCCCGGCTGGTGTCGGTCCCGGGGAGGTATATCGTGTCCGCTTCGGTGCGTTCTTTGCCGCGAGTATGTGCGGATGCTGCCGTGTGGAGTGTGCACCTGCGGACAGAGGTCTGGTGGGCGCCGTCGCCGACCTCGTGTGTCTCTGCGAGGCTCTTGAAGAAGAGGACGAAGAAGTAATAAACCGCCAGGAACCGGACTACATGCCGGACTTCCTCGGACTCAACTTCAACTGGGACCACTGGCGTTATCTGCAGTTCCTGCTGGCGGTGACCACCGACGGCTTACGGACGCACCCCTGGCTGCACAGCTGGGCGCGTCCCGTCCTGGCGCGGGCCGCAGCCCACGCGAATCGCCGGTGCGAGGAACAACGGACTCTCATCGACACGGCCGCGATCGAGCGGGCTGCCGAGACGCTCCAGCAGGGCGAGACACCTACCGCGCACCTGGAGCAGGCCTGGCAGGCGTGGCGGCAGCGGCAGGACCCTTACCACGATGCCAGCCCGGATTATGCCTACTACGACGAGAGCGCCCGTCTGCGGCCCCCCAGCCCGGCCGTCGCCAGGCACCCCGCAGCGAACGTAGAGATCAGCGTGCGGCTTCCTTCCATCGGGCTCGACTGGGACGGGCTGCTCATGGTGGAAACCCTGTCGATGTGGGAGATCGCCACGATTGCTGCCTACAAGACCACCGCTGACTGGGCCGGAAGCATTGTCACCCTGGCCGCGCCGCCCGTCGTCGCGCAGGAGTTGCTGAGCCCAGCGAGGGCCCTCGACGTGACGCCACGTCCGTCTGGCACCGGCCGGGTGCCGTAGCGGGTCGCGCCTCCCGGCCCCACCCGCCCGAAGCCGGCTGTGGTCCGTCGCGGCGTGCTGGTCATCGGATTCCGTTGGGGGCGCGGGCCTCGAGCCCCGCGATGATCGTGCTCCAGACCGGTCTTGCCGCCTCGGGCATCTTTCTCAGCGCGACGGTCATGGCGTTGAGGATGTCACTGTGGTCTTGCTGGAAACGCAGCGACCACGAGGCCGACTCCAGCACGTCGGAGAGCCTGGCGAGGACCGTCTCGGGAGCGGAGTGGTGCTGCAGGAGTTCGGCTGCGCAGTCCGCGCTGGCGGCTGCGTAGGCGTCTGCCTGACCGTCGTCGTTGACGAACAGCCCCTGCACCACACCTTCCCGGTAGTCGTCCGGCCACCGCTGCGGGGCATCCGCGCAGGCGCGGATGCCCTCAAGGCGGACAGTGAAGGTCTCCCTGGCCGCGCGCTGGCCCACGGCAACGCCCAGCCGGTGCTGTTCGGCCTCGTCGAGGCGGGGAATGTTGGCCGCCTCCAGCCGAGCGGCAAGGTCACCCTGGGAGAAGACGCTGCGGTGAAGGTCGTCCACCAGCGGCCCCACGGCGCCCAGGAGCACGGTCTTAAGCCGGGTCAGGGCCCAGCGCACCCAGACCAGTGCGGCGTGGACGGACGCGTCGACGACCTCGTCCGTGATGTCGTGGATGGTGGCGCGGCCGTGCCCGGTTCCGTAGCGGTTGCGCAGCTCCCGCAGCTGAATCGCCATCTTCTTGGCGTAGTCAGGGATTTGACGCAACGGATGGTTGCCGGGAATGTCCGGACCGATCACATGCTCGATGACCTGATGCGCCGACGCGAGCACCTTCGTGTACTCATCGCCGTCGGCCACCACGCGGCCGTAGGCCACCAGCGTGACCCGGGCGACGCACTCGACCAGCTCTTTGGCCGAGCCGACGATGAGGGGACGGTCATCTGCAGCGACAGCAGCAGCAAGACGGCCGTATGCGTCTTCGATCGCACGCCACTGATCGTGCTGGAGGTCTTCGGCCCGCGGGAGAGGTTCCTGCACCAGGAGTTGAATCACATCCCGTATTCTCCCTGCGCCCGGCGGGCCATGGCCCGCCGGGCGGTCCGCGGTGCAGTCGGGAACCGAAGGTGAGCGTTGGCCGGGCCGACCTAACGAGCCGGCCGGCCCGGCCGCAGATAGCAGCAGCCAGCGCCGACCGGTGTCGCGCCGGTGCGGCTATTCGGGTCCGTCGTCCTCGCTGCTGCAACGTACTGGGGGATGCTTGCCGTCGGTTCCATTCGGGCGACGGGGACCTCACCACAAGCGCTGCTCCGCGGATTCCACGCGCGACAGCGAAATCGTCCCTCATGACATGGAACGATCCTGGTCGAGGAGACCAGCTCCGACCGTGGATTCGATGCCCTCGTCCGGCAGTTCCTCGTCCGGCCGGGTGAACACTTTGCGATTGATCTTGGTGGTGCAGTCAGCCACCGAACGGACGAAGACGGCCGGAACCGAGACACCCGCAATGCGCAGTGGATCTGCCAGCGACACCCAGGGGTCAGCCGCCGATGTCGATGTCCTCTAGCAGGTCCCGTGTGATGTCCTCGATGCCGTCTTCGATGGCCGTGATGGCCGCCTGGCAGATGAGCTGGGACAGCAGCTTGAGATAGCCGCCGGTGCGGCTGTGCAGGTACTCGTACTCCCCGACCAGCGCATGGGGAGAGAGCCGGTGCAAGCAGAGGTCCTCTTCGAAGCCGCGCAGAACGCTCGGCCAGGTCTCCTGGTCGCCGCTGTACAGCGGGATGGGGTCGAGCCAGGTCACCGGCAGCCGGCTGGGATCCGCCTGGGGGAGCACCTTGTGTTCCGTGCCGCCTGGGCCGTCGATGATCGGGACCCGCAGGCTCAGGCCCTGCTGTGCCTCGCTGAGATGGTCCGTCTTCACACGGGCCGCCCGCAGGATCTCGCGGGCACCGGTACCGCAGAAGATGGTCGTGATGCCGAGCTGTTCGCGCAGGAGGTCGAAGCAGTGCAGCACCGGAGCAAGTTGGTCCGGGTGGACCCGCTGCATGCCGTCCACGAGCAGCAGCTGGGTCCAGCGCCGCCCCAGGACATGGCGCACAGGCTGGGAGAGATCGGGTGTGCGCCTGGGCTGGCGCACCTCGTCCTCGGTCACCGGCGCCGGGGTCAGGCCCAGGGGTGTTCTTGAGTACCGCTGATCAGCGGTTTGGATGGGTGTTCGGAGATCGTTGCCCGTTGTGAGGGTGATCGTT
>NZ_JBWLKN010000034.1:0-67445 GCF_059026195.1 Streptomyces sp. A01
GTACCAGCAGCTCTTCCAGTTCCGCGGACCAGGCATCGGGCTGCACATCATCTTGCACGACAAGACAACGGCCCGCCACACCAGAGGTCACGAACTTCCGCAACCTGACGGCACATCAGCCGAGTACACTCAGAAACCCGGTCCTGACCAGCGGTGATACCGAACTGCGACTGGAGTACTAGCCAGGTAGAGGCTGGTTCCGCGAGCGGGCAAGATCGGGTTTACGCCCTGGGCTTGTTGCACCTTCGCGGACTCACTCTGGCAGGCCGACTTAGGGAAAAAAGGACAGCGGACCAGCACATTGCGCGGGCCTGGTCTTTGTCCGAGGAGTTCGGCGAGGACAAAGTCAGGCTGGGAGGGCTCCATTTCGGCCCCCAGAACACGGCAGTCCACGTCATCGCAACCAGCGGAGATCTGAGGAGGCACGCTGACGCAATCGGGGTTCTGGAGGACTTGACTAGGGTTAACGCCAAGCCTTTGTCTCTCCCCGCCACAAGGACAAGCCCAATGCACATGAACATCGCTAGGTCGAAACTTGCTCTCGGCGACAGGGACGGAGCCCTTGATCACCTTGAAAGTGCCTGGGATCTAGCCCCACAGATGGCACAAGTTCACCCCACAAGCCAGGAACTCCTCAGGGTGCTGACTTCCCAACATAAGCGGAGCAACCCAAGGCTAACCAAACTGGCTAAGAGGGCAAAGATCAGATTCTAAACCTCTGTCTCGGCCGTCAAGGCGGAGACCTCCCCCCTTCAGTGGGAGGGTTGCAGCCCACCAGCCCCCTCCTCGGCCGAGGCCCAGGAGGGGGCTTCTCTGCGCCGCTCGTCGCGGGCTCCCTCATTGCTACTACCGGCCGCTCGACTGCTGTTCACCAGGACAACGGGGGCTTGGGAGCGGGGCGCATCGGCACGGCGGACGCGGGGTCATGACCAAGTTGTCTGTCTTTTGCGCGAGTTGGGCTATCACCACCCGTGGATGGGTAGGCCGCAGTCCCGGGCCCCAAGCGCCGGTGCCATGCCCCCCCGTGGCGACCGAATCGGGTCAGGGTCGCAGTCACCACCACAGACCCCCACCCCAATGGGTGGGTCAGCAAGTGCACAACGGCGTGGGAACGACCCCACGTTTGAGTCAGTTGGCTGAGGCCGCGTTCCCTGGGGGCTCAACTGACACCAGGATGAAGACCCGGCCTCTCAAGGAGGAGAATCGGTGAACATTCGATTGATCACCCAAGTCGCACAAGGTGGCGGGCACGGCAAGGACGAGGGCGAAGGAGACGGGCACCCCGGTCAGCCGTGGTCGCCGACCGATGAGCCCCACCCGGACGGCTCGACGCCTCCCGGCGATGGGGACCACCGGTAGTGACGAGTTCCGATGAGCAGGCGGGGCGGCCCGCTCGTGAGGAGTTGGGCCGTCTCCTCCTGGACGCAGATGCCATGTCGCCCGACTGGGCCAAGACCTATGAAGACGTGCCCCGCTCCCACTTCCTGCCAGAGTTGATATGGCCGCATGACATGGCTACCGGCCGAAATATCGCGGTCGACAAAGAGCAGGACCCGCAGGCGTGGCAGAGGTACGCCGACTCAGACGACCCCATCGTCACCCAGTGGGACGACGGCGCGCACGACAGCCACGAGCCGGGCAAGTTGTTCAGCTCGTCGTCGTCCATGCCGAGCCTGGTCTTCACCATGCTGGCCGACCTTGACGTAAAACCGGGTCAGCGCGTGTTGGAGATCGGCACCGGAACCGGATGGAACGCCGCCCTTCTCGCGCACCGACTCGGAGCCGCGAACGTCGTCACCATGGAGGTGGACGGCACCGTCGCGTCAGAAGCCCAGCAGTCGCTGGACCGCTTCGGGCTCCCGGTAGAAGTGGTGCATGGAGACGGCTTTCTCGGCCATGCGAAATGGGCACCGTACGATCGTGTCATCGCCACGTGCGGTATGCGAAAGGTCCCCTTCGCATGGGTGGAGCAGTCCAGCCCCGGAGGAGTGATCCTCGTTCCCTGGGGGACGTACTACGGGCCCAGAGAAGCCACCGCTCGCCTGGTGGTCGCCGAAGACTGCCGGAGTGCGTCAGGACCGTTCACGCGCCCCGTGGCGTTCATGCGTATGCGTTCTCAGCGGTTCGTGTGGCCCCGGCATGACGAGTACGTGCCAGCGGGCGCGATGGATGCTGCCAGCACGTCGTTCACGACGATGACCGAGGCGGAGTTCTGCGGCACGGGAGACTTCGACGTGATCGGATTCGCCTTGGGCTTGCGCGTGCCTGCCGTCGCCCACACTGCCGACCGAAAACGGGACGGCAAGCGCGCCGTGTGGTTCTACGGACTCTCGGACAAGTCATGGGCGGTCGTCGTCTTCCGCGATGACCGTGAGGAAGCCAGGGTGTATCAGTCGGGTCCCCGACGTCTCTGGGACGAAGTAGAAGCCGCGTACAGATGGTGGGTGGAGCAAGAGCGCCCCGGCTTCAGCCGCTTCGGGTTGACCGTCGACGCTGACGGCGAGCGCGCGTGGCTGGACTCACCCGGCAACCCCGTGGTGGCTCGGTAGCCGGACTGGGCACCTGCCGTGCCCACTGCGGCGGAGGTAGCCGCCTGACCCTCCAGGAACTGTGCATCAGACGCTGAGGCAGCAACATCATCAATGTCCCTGTCTCAGCCTGCGGGCCCGCACAGCCCGCGTAGGCTCACGTCTGCGGCCCCCCTCTCCGTCAAGCCGTCGGAGAGGGGGGCCGTGTTGTCTTAGCTGCGCTGGAGATCTCCAGGAGTGGCTGAGCACGGACGCCCGGCATGGAACTCGGTCCCTTGGAGCCTCACGCGCACAAACGCCCCAAGGGCTGGGCGGGGCGTTCTGCGACGTTGCAGGTAGGGCCGCTAGAAGCACTAGGTTAGCCGTTGACCTGGGGCTTGTGAGAGCCGCCACCCGTAGGTGCGCACCTCGTATGTCTTCGCACTCATCTCAATCGACCAGGGTACGTGCTTCGCTCCGTGCTCCGCCCCTCCCTTCTCAGCTCCGGTACTGGCAGTATCCCGACCATGCTCAAGAGACTGACCGCGCGGCTGGAGACATGGCCCGTACTGCGTGCCACCGGCCTTGCCGCCAGCCCTGGCACCAGCCGTGCCCGCCGCCTGTGGCGGGTGGCGGTGACGGCGGTGGTCGCGCTCGGGCTGCTGGCGTGGTGGCTACTCCCCTTCGACGACGGGGCGGCGCCCCGTGGCAGCGTGACGGTCACGACGGGCGTCCGCACGGGGGTGTACGCCCGCTACGGCGAACTCCTCAAGCAGCATCTCCGCAAGGACCTGCCGCAGGTGAAGGTCCGGCTGTGGCCGAGCCAGGGTTCGGTGCAGAACATCCGGCGCCTGATCAACGGTGAGGCGTCCTTCACCATCGCCACCGCCGACGCGGTCGCCACCTATCGCGACGAGGGCGGCACGGGGGCGGACCGGCTGCGTGCCTGTGCGCGGCTCTACGACGACTACATGCAGCTCGTCGTCCCCGCCGGTTCGAAGGTGCGCAGCGCGTCCGACCTGAAGGGCAAGCGGGTCGCCATCGGCCAGCCGGGGTCCGGGGTCAGCCTCATAGCGGGCCGTCTTCTGACGGCGGCCGGACTCGACCCCGCCAAGGACCTCACCACGGTGCCGGTGGGGATCAACAAGATGACCACCATGCTGCGCGAGGGGAAGATCGACGCCTTCTTCTGGTCGGGAGGGGTGCCGACCGCTGCCGTGTCGCAGTTGGCCGAGCAGTTCCCGATCCAGCTCGTCCAGCTCGGCGACCTGGTGGACCGGGTACACGAGCTGGGTGGCGCCCGCCGCTACTACCGTGCCGCGGTACTTCCCGCCGACGCGTATCCGGCGGTCCAGAAGGGCAAGGCCATCAAGACGATCGCGGTCGCGAACCTGCTGGTCACGACGGCCCAGACGGATCAGGGACTGACCGAGGGCATCACCCGGACCGTGATCGACAGCAGGGACCGGATCGGCAGCGAGGTGCACGCGGCGCAGCTCGTGGACCTGCGGACGGCGATCTACACCGATCCGCTACGGCTGCACGACGGCGCCCGCCGCTACTACCGCTCGGTCAAGTCCTGACCGCTGTGTGAGACCAGGCGCGGTTTCCGGCGCGTCCGGCCGAGTCAGGCGCAGCCCGGCCGGGCCGCGTCGGGGAGAAGCTGGGCCGCCGCCGCTGCGGCGCCGACAAGCCCCGCGTCGGTGCCCAGCCGCGCCGGTACGACCTCCAGGCCCTGAACGAACGACAGCGCCGCGTACATACGGAGATGGCGCCGCAACGGAGCGAACAGCACCTCTCCGGCCGCTGCGACTCCCCCGCCGATCACGGCCACCTCGATCTCGATCTGGGTCGCGGTACCGGCGATGGCGGCGGCCAGGGCCTGGCCCGCCCGGTCGAACGCGGCCAGCGCGACGGGGTCCCCGCCGCGCGCCGACTCGGCGACCCGCGCCGCCGTACGGTCGTCACCGCTCGGCCGCCATCCCTGGGCGAGGGCGCGGCGAGCGATGGCGGTGCCCGAGGCGATGACCTCCACGCAGCCCCGGGAGCCGCAGGCGCACGGCTCCCCGTCCAGCTCCACGCTGATGTGACCGATGTGACCAGCGTTTCCGGTGGGGCCTGGGTGAAGGCGCCCTTCGAGCACCAGCCCACCACCGACGCCGGTGGAGACCACCATGCACAAGGCGTTGCGGCGGCCCCGTGCCGCCCCGAGCCAGTGCTCGGCCGCCGCCATCGCCACACCGTCGCCGACCAGGACGGCGGGCACGCGCGCGCCTCGGCGCGCGAGGGCGTCCTCGGTACGGGCGTGCACCGGGAAGTCGCGCCAGGCGGCGATGTTGACCGGGCTGACGGTGCCGCGTAAGGCGTCCACGGGCCCCGCGCTGCCGATGCCGCACCGTGTCACCCAGTCCCAGCCGGGCGCTCGCGCCAGTTCACCGATGACCTCCTCCACGGCGGCCATCACCGCGTCGGCCGTGCTGACGGGCTGAGGCGCGGGCTGTCCGGGGGCGGGGCGAGGGCTCCGCCCGTCACTGCCGGACGGGCCACCGGACGGGCCGGTGCCCGGCGGCGTGGGGCGACGGGCGGAGGCGTGCAACACGCCCCGCTGGTCCACGAGCGCCCCGGCGATCTTGGTGCCACCGATGTCTATGGCGACGGTCAGGGCCGGGCTCCCGGCAGCTGAGAAAGCCCCGCCCACGGCGGGCACGGCGCGGTACGAGGTCGCGGCTTCGGCGGCGGTCATGGGCGGTCGGTCTCCTGGAGAAGGCTGGGCGGGGTGGTGGGGGTTCCCGGTGGGGCCGTGCTCTCGCGTGGCTCCAGCCGCGGCAGCTCGCCTTGCAGGCTCCGTACCGGACCTCCGTCGAGGACATCCAGCAGTTCCTGCGCGGCGAGTCTGCCGAAGCCGGGAGTGTCCCGAACGAGAGCGGTGAGCCGGGGATGGGTCACCCGGCAGAGCGCGGAGTCGTCCCAGGCCACGATGGACAGTTCACCGGGGACCGAGACCGACCGTTCGGCGGCGACGGACGCTCCGGCCACGGCCATCACGTCGTTGTCGTAGACGATGGCCGTGGGCGGTTGCGGCGAGTCCAGGATGCGGCGAGTGGCCTCAGCGCCCTCCTTGTCGGAGTAGTCGGTGGGCACCGACCGCACATGCTCCGGGTCGAGGCCGCGCCGGGCCGCCTCGGCGCGTAGCGACAGGATGCGCCGCTCGGTGTGTGCCAGCCCCGGCAGGCCCGCGACGTGGACGATCCGCCGGTGACCGAGGCCGTGCAGATGATCGAGGATCGAGGCCATGGCGCCGGAGTCGTCGGCCCAGACGTTGGAGACGGGGGGCGGCGTCTGAGCCCGGTGCGGGCTGGCTTCCATGCCTCCGATGAACACGGCGGGGAGGCCGAGCCCTGCGAGGAGTTCCGGCCGGGGGTCCACGGTGCGCGGGTCGACGACGAGCACACCGTCCACCCGCCGCTCGGCCCACCAGCGGCGGTACAGCACGCATTCGCTGTCCAGGTCCTCGACGACCTGGAACAGCAGCGCGACGTTCCGGGCGGAGAGCACTTCCTGAACGCCGGAGACGAGTTGCAGGAAGAACGACTCGACACCGAGTGTGTGCGCCGGCCGGGCGAGGACGAGTCCCGCGCTCCCGGAACGCTCGCCGGAGAGGGCGCGGGCCGCGCTGTTCGCCTGCCAGCCCAGTTCCTCCGCTACCCGGCGCACCCGCGCGCGCGTACCCGCCGAAACCCCGGGGCGGTCGTTGAGCGCGAAGGAGACGGCACTCTCGGAGACCCCCGAACGGCGCGCGATGTCCTTGATGGTCGGCCTGCGCGCGGGCTTGCGCCGCGCCCCGTCATCAGGCTGTGCGGTGTGCGCTGCCATGCTGCGTGCTCTCCTCGTACGGTGGGTCGCCGGGGCCGGCCGCGTGCGCGGACCGCGTCGGCGTGTGCGGCGGTGCGATGTGGATGGCCACGGCCGGGCCATAGGCGACGTGGCCCTGAGCGACCACCTTGACCAGCGCCCAGTAGGAGCCGGGAGGGGTGTGCCCGGGCGGCTGCACGGCGAAGGCGATCTCGGACTCCCCCGGCTCACCCGCCTCCACAGCCCCGTCGTCCAGCGACGCCTGTTCGGAACGCGGCGGTTTCCGGTCCGGTGACACCCCGAGCGGGGCGCCCACGGAGCGAGGGGGCTGGCCGGTCCCCGGCACGGTGACCGGCAGAACGGCATCGGGAAGCATGGGCCACGTGCCGTACGGGGACACCAGGATGGCCGCTCCGTGCAGTGCGCCGCGCAGCGTGTTCCGTACGCGCACCCGCAGTTCGCCGGTCTCCCCCGCGTGGACGGTCAGCGTCGTCACAGACGTGTGCGCCTCGATGCCCGGAGGCGGCTCGACGAGCACCGTGGCCGCCCCGCGCCCGTTGTCCACGGCGGGCACGGTGACCTTCAGGCAGTCCTCCACCGCCATGCCGCCGAGATCGGCCACAACGGGCACCAGGTAGTCACCGGGGGACGCCTCCGTCGGAACACTGAGCACGAGTGGCAGACGCTGGTGGCCGCCACGGGCGATGACGATCCGCCGACGCGTCCACGAGGCGGTCCAGCCGGGTGGGGCCTGCACGGTGACGTCGGCGACGGCGCCGGGCGCGGGAGCGGTGGCAGCGGCCGGGACGGCTACGGAGGCGCTGACAGCGACGCGGGCGGAGTCGGCGGCAGGTTCCGCGGCTGCGGCAGGGAGGCCGTGGGGCACGGAGGGGGCGGTGCCGGGTTCCACTGCGGCGCGCGGTCCGGTGGCACCGTCGGAGCCGGACGGGGCAGGAGCCGGGCTGATGTTGGAGCAGACGGTCACGGTGGTGGCGAGCGTGACCGTAGCGGCATCCGCGCCGACCACGCCTCCGCGCGCGCGTGGCACGTCAGCACGCAGCGTCGTGGGGGCGATGGTGAGCGAGACGGGGGCGTCGCCGAGTGGTGCCGTCCCGGTGTTGTGGAGCCAGTAGCGGCTGAAGACCGGTTGCACAGCCTCAGCGTCGGGTGCGACGGCGGGCGGCGCCGGATGAGCCGCGGCCCTCTCCGTGGCCGCCGGAGCTGTGGGAGCGGCAGCAGGAGGGACGGAGCCCGTCGACGGACCGCTGACCCGCGCAGAGGTGTCGGCCGCGGTGGCGGCCGCATGCGCGGAGGCCCCCTGCCCCGTCTCCAGGTTCGCGGTGCCGTAACCGCTGCCGCCGAGCGCGAAGTTCACGCTGGTTGCCGCGCCCGCGTTCAGCTCGGCGCGCAGCGCGCCGTGGACCGGGCGGCCATGGGTCTCCCGCAGCCGTACGGACAGCGTGTCCGGCTCCGCACCAGCCACGGCCACGGTCTCCACGAGCAGCCGGTCGGCAGGCTCAACGGACAAGAGCGAGCCGCCGCGAGGCAGGCCACTGCGTACGGCGTCCGCCCCGGGCCCCGGTGACGCGGGCTGTGCAGTCGATGGAGGCAGCGGCGCGGGCGGAGGCAGCGGCGGGGCCGCGCAGACAGCGGAGAGCGGGTTGTTGAACTCGCGGCCCCGGCGCACCAGGTCCGCCGCGCGCCAGTCCCCGTCAGCGGCCACCAGGGCGTGCTCGAAGACATGTGGCCAGTGCTGGAGCTGGAAGGCGCTTCCGTCGGGGGCGGTGCGGCGCGGGGGGTCCATCCACTCGCCACTGGGGCGGCCCGTGCAGGACCGCAGCAGCGAGCTGTGCAGTCGTCCGGCGGTGTCGATGGCGAAGCTGGGCGTGCCGCGGACCATGAGCGCGATCGTACGGTCCTCGAACTCAGCGTGCTCGCGCGACCCGCTTCCGTCGCCGGGCAGTGGATGGACGGCGCGCAGACCGCCCGAGGCGGCTGTCTCCGCCGCCAGCGTCGCCAGCGCGGCGGGCAGGCGTCGTTCGGGAGCGACCAGGATGGCCACCGGCAGGTCGCGGGGCCCCGTCAGGTCGCAACCTGGCTGCCACACCTCCCGCAGCTGTCGTCGGGCCGGGACCCACACCAGGACGGGGCCGTCCGCGTCCGCCCCGTCGCCTGGGCCGCCCGGCCGGCTCCGCTGGACCGTCCGGACGGCGGCCGTGTACGCCGGGTCGGCGTCGGCGAGTACAGCGGCCGTGAACGCGTTGCACTCGGGTCCGCCCAGCGCGACGCGGAAGTCGGGCAGGCTGCTGTCGACGGCGAGGTCTCCCCAGCGGGGGCCCGCGGCGCGCGTCGGCGTCGTGGTGACGCCGTAGCGGCTCAGTGCGGTGACGAAGCCCCGCAAGCCGTCAGCGTGGCCCGGGGCGGCGTGCGCGACCGGTGGCGTGGAGGCGGCTGCCGTCTCGGGGCGCTCCGCCGCAGCCGGGGCGTCGGCCACCGTGACCGCGTCCGGGCCCGTACGCGCGGCCGGGCAGGGCGGCACCGCAGGCGCCCCGTACCCGGGCAATCCCGCGTCCGGCAGGACGATCTCGCCCGCGCCGAGGCCGCGTTCGCCCACCCACCTGCCATCCGGGCCGCGCAACGACACCCGCGCCGTGGTGGAGAGGGCGAACCAGTTCAGGCACGGGCTGTCGAGGGTCCACGGAGCCCGCGTGTGATCCGCGCCGGTATCGGTCTCCGGGAAGGCGAACCCCCTGCCGACGGTGGCGGCGGCGGTCTCGGCGACGGGCATCGCGCCGGGGACGTTCGCCGGTACGCGCAACCGCAGCAACTGGTCGCTGCCCGCGAATCCGTTGACCTGGGTCGTGAGTTCGATCCGGTCCAGGCCCTCCCAGAGGGTGGTCACCCGGGTCCACTCGACCGGACCCGTGCGCCCCGTTGCCACGATGCGCACGCCGAGCGGGCCACGCTCGACGGTGAGGGAGTCGGCGGGGCTCTCGGCGGAGCCCGTTCCCGGGCCCTTGGGCAACAGATGCCAGGGACCTTCCTCGAAGTACGGGTGAGCCGGGTACTCCTCCTGGACGACAAGGTCGTCGACTTCGCCGGGCGTGAGGAGCTCCCGCCCCGTACGCAGGTCTGTCACGCGGCACAGCCCACCGCCCCTCGCCGGGTCGGCGACTACGCGGAAGGCACCGTTCTCGATGGCGTACGGCTCGCTGGGTGAGGCTTCCACATCACCTGGCCGCCCCGATGGCTCCCCCACCGGCCGGGGTGACCCAGTCGACCTGACGACCCGCCAGCCGCCGGAAAGGGGGCGGCTGGCTTCTGTCAGCCACCAGGTGCGGTAGCCGAGCGCGGGGACCTCACGGGCGAGGAAGGCGACATGGGCCGTGACGGGCGCTCCGTTCGCGTCGTAGGTGATGGACTCGATATGGACCGGGTACGAGAGCCCGACGTCATCCCGCACCACCAGGCGCCTCGTACCGCCCTCACCCCACGCGCTCCTCGTGCTCCATGCGCTGCCCAGCTGACCGCGTCCTGCGCTGCCGCGCTCCCCGGACGGCTCCCCACCCTCCTCCCGGGGGCGCACACCGGACCGCCCTCCGGGCTGTTCGCCGCTCCCTTCACCGGCCCGCTCGCGGGTTCCGTCGCCGCTCCGTTCACCAGGCCGGCGGTGACTGGGGCTCCCGTCGTCAGTACGTACGGCACGTACGGCGCTCCCCGTATCGGCCTGCTCGCCGCTCCGTTCGGCGTCCTCCCCGCAGGCGGTGCGGAGACTGAGTGCCGTGAGGTCGACGGTGACGCGTACGAGATCGGTACGGGGCCAGGAGACCGGGTTGAACACCGTGACGGCCAGCTCGTCACCCCGGCGCCAGGCCCTGCCTGTGCCCTGGGCGGCGCTGGCGGTGCCGGTGCCCTGGGCGGCCGCGTCGGCCTGGACGCCGGCCCCGTGGTCGCCTCCCAGCCCGTCGTCGGCTGATGCGGCTGAGGCCAGTGCGCGGAGCGCCCCGTCCCGTACGCGCTCCGCGAGGTCGTGGGCCTCGCGCCAGGTGGGGAGGAGGTCGAGGTACACCTGGTCGGAGAAGGTGCCGGTGACGGCGTCGTGGTGGGCGGCGTGCACGAGGTGGCGCCATGCCTTGTCGAGAGCGGCCGCCGGATAGCGGATGAGGCCAAGGCCGTGGGCGAGGGCGGCGAAGGTCTCGGCCTGCTGTACGAGGTTCTCCGCGGCCCGGTGAGCCTGTTTCACATCCGCGTAGGTGACGTCTTTGCCGGTGTAGACGGGGCCCATCTCGCGGGTCACGGGCAGGGGCCGCTCGCCGCGCGCCGCCAATTCGCTCCGCACAGCCGCGAAGTGTTCGCGCGGCCCCGTGTGTTCGATACGGGGCCAGGTGTAGCGCCGGTTCCAGTCCCGCTGGACGGGCAGCCCCCAGGGGTGCGGCCAGGAGAAGTCGGTGCCCATCGGAATGAGGACGTTCTTGGTCGCGGCGGCTTGCCGGAGCAGGCCGAAGAGCTCCAGGAGCTGCCCCGTGGCGGCTTCGGCGGTCTCCGCCTGGTGGGAGAACCAGCCCGCCGAGTAGTGCGCGGGGAGGTAGTGCAGCAGCAGCCCGGCTCCGCTGGGGCCGATCCACTCGTACTCGGCGGGCAGTTGCATGGCGGTCGGTGGCCGAAGCGCCGCGCCCCACGAGTCCATCATCGGGCCCCACTGGTGGTGCGGCCCCCGGGCGATGACGGCGGAGTCGAGTCCGGCGGCGGCCATCAGCGCGGGGAAGGACGGGTCGTGGCCGAAGACGTCGAGCTGCCATGCGGTGCGCGGGCTCGCGCCGAGGACGCCGTGGTGAAAGGCGCGGCCGATGGCGGCGCCGCGCACCGTGGTCTCGGCGGAGGTGAGGTTGGTGGAGGGCTCGTTGTACATGCCGCCGACGATCTCCACCCGGCCCTCGGTGATCAGCCTGCGCAGCTCGGCGCGGTGTTCCGGGTGGGTGTCCCAGAAGGGCTTGAGGTAGTCGAGTTCGGAGAGGACGAAGCGGTAGCCGGGATCGTCGCGCGCCTGCTGCAGATGGAGCGGCACGAGGGTGAACGCGGGCACGCCGACGTACTCCCAGCCGCGTTCGGGCTCACCTGGGCGTGGTGGGGCGTCCCACAGCGCCGTGTAGGCGGCTTGGGTGTTCCACCACATCGGGTCGTAGTGGAAGTGCGGTACGAGGCGGATCGTCCAGCCAGGTTCGGCCGCGACGATCTCGCAGGGGCGCTCTGCGAGGACACGGCCGTCCAGGGTGGTGACGCGGGCGGTGGCGGGGAGCCGTTGGCCTGGCCGGGCTCCGGGGGTACGTATGGAGACTTCAACCGTCTCCCGTAGCCCACGCTCCTCGGCTGTTTCCCTCGTCTCGACCGTCTCGCGCATCTCGGCGGCACCGAGCACCTCGGCAGTCAGAGCTACCTCAGCCTTTCCGGAGGAACCACTGACCATGTCCGCCCCGCACGCCGCTTCAGTGCTGGGAACCCCATGCGCCGCTTGCCTCTCGCCGCGCGGCTCCCTGATCTCGTCCGGCTTACTCGGACCGCCTGCCCCGTCCGCTCCGTCCGCCGTCGCCGCCGTGCCGGCCGGAGCCGCGAGGTCCGCTCGGGCGTCAACGCCCGCGTAGGCCGCCGCCGTGTCGGCGCGCACCAGCCGGGGCTGGGGAGTGCTCACGCCGGGGCCGTCGATCTGGATACGCAAAGGACCGACGGGGCGGGTGCGCAGCGTCTCGACCCGGACGACCTGGAGGGCGTCGTCGGCCGGGCCGGTGAACAGGCAGTCAGGAGTACTGACCGCGATAACGGCAACGCCCGTTTCCATATCCACCGCTCCCGCTTTGACGTGCAGTGACGTGCAGCAAAGTTAAGCGGTTTAGCGCGCTACCACTAAAGCGCCTTAGCGATCCCAGCATTGCGGTGCCCATGAACGACTGTCAAACAATCCCAAGGAGCTCACCCCGTTACCCAAACGCAACCTACTGGGCAGTTACTTGAGCTGAAGCGCATTAGTCCAGCTCAGAGCGATCGCCAGACGGCAATTCACACACACCGTTCAGGCGTTTTGCCGGGATATAGCCAATCTCGTCGAACGCCACCCGACGCCTTACCTGTTGACGCGGGGGCGCCATCCAGACACCGTTGTCATCGCTATCCGGCAGTGCGGCCCGCGAAGCCCCGCCGAGACAGGCAGGTTTCTTGCCATTTCCTTGCCTTCCCCTGCCATTCTTCGCCTTTTCCGGCCGCGCACGGTTTCCTCAAGGAGGAACGACCATGACGACTCGCAGGCGCCTGACCCGCATCACCATCGCCACCGCCGCACTGGGGGCCTTGCTGTCCACCACCGCGTGCGGCGTCAGCGGGGACTCATCCACGGCTGACAAGGACGAGCCGAAGAAGTCGGGCAAGGTATCCGGTGACATCACGTTCCGGACGCTCCAGTTGAAGCCCACCTTCACGTCGTACGTCCAGGGCGTCATCGACGCCTTCGAGGACAAGTACCCGAAGGTGAACGTCAAGTGGGAGGACGTGCCGGGCGACGGCTACAACGAGAAGCTCGTCGCCGACGCTCAGGCGGGCTCACTGCCGGACGTCGTCAACCTGAACACCGACTCCTTCCAGTTGCTCGCCGACCGGGGCATGCTCGCCGACGTCGCCCAGCTCGACCCCAAGGTGGCGAAGGAGTATGTGCCCGGCGCCTGGGACCAGTACAAGCTGCCGGGGAAGAGCGGCGTCTACGCCTACCCCTGGTACGTGACGCCGGAGATCCTGACGTACAACAAGGCGCTGTACAAGAAGGCCGGTCTCGACCCGGAGAAGCCACCGACCACGGTGGAGCAGTTCTTCGACTACGCCGAGCAGATCGCTGAGAGGTCCGACGGCGACTACAGCGCCTTCATCGCCAGCCCCAAGGACCGGCTGCCCGGGGACTGGATGAAGATGGGCGTCCCGATCCTCAACGAGGCCAAGGACCAGTTCACGTTCAACACGCCCAAGGCGGTGATGTGGCTGGAGCGCATGCGCGACCTGTACAAGAAGGGCGCGATGCCCAAGGAGTCGCTCACCAACAGCAACGACATCAACCAGCTGTACGGGGCGAGCAAGCTCGTCTTCGGCCCTGGCTCCCCCGGCTTCATCAAGGACGTCAAGGAGAACTCACCGAAGGTCTACCGGCAGACCCAGGTCGAGAAGGCGGTCACCGGCACCCTCGGGCATATCGGTATCTACACGCAGTCGCTGGGCGTCCGCAAGGACACCGAGCACGCGGACGCGGCCGCCGAGTTCGCCAAGTGGGTCACCAACGGGCCCAACCAGGTCGAGTTCTCCAAGCAGGTGACGATCTACCCGTCCAATGCCAAGGGTCTGGACGACCCGTTCTTCTCCGACAAGGGCGACGGCAAGGACCCCGAGACCACGGCGCGCGTCATCGGCTCCGAGGAGCTGCGCGAGGCCCAGCTCGACGCCAACACCCCCGTGGAGTGGACCAACCAGATAGGTGACGCCGTCGTGCGCGAGATGCAGAAGGGCATCAAGGGCGACACGGACCCGGAGACCGCCGTCTCGAACGCCCAGAAGGCCGCGAACAAGATCCTCGCGCAGCAGTTGAAGCGCAAGAAGTGACGGCACCGTCATGGCGACACAGAAAGCCGGTACGCCGCCAGGCGGCCGGGAACAGCCCGGCACGGCACACGCGCGCGCGACGGCCTCCGACGACGGCGCGCGGGGCCGGAACAGCACAGCAGGGCCCGCGACACACCCGCCGGGCGCGGTCTCCAGCCCCGGTACGGGGCACGGCTCCGGTGCCGCCGCTGGAGCACGGGGCACGGGGAACGGAGCACGGGGCACGGAGCCGAGCGCGCGCGGCGCCAAGGGGGACGGGGCACGGGGCATGGGGCACGGAGCCGAGCGCGCCGCACGGCGCGCGGACAAGCGGCGCATCAAGGCGATGAACGTGGAGCAGGGGCTGGTGCACCGCCACTGGTGGACGCCCTACCTCTTTCTGCTGCCCGGCATGGGCATGGTGCTGACGTTCAGCCTGTGGCCGTTCGTCAACACGGTGATCCTGTCGTTCACGGATGCCCAGATCCTCAGCGGCGGCACGTTCGTCGGCTTCGACAACTACACCCGGGCGCTGGACGATCCGGACTTCTGGAGCGCGCTGACCAACAGCGTGCTCTACACGGTCGTCGTCGTGCCCTGCCTGGTCTTCCTGCCACTGGCGCTCGCGGTCCTCGTACAGAAGAAGATCCCCGGCATCGGCTTCTTCCGCTCCGCCTTCTACACGCCGGTCATCGCCTCGGCGGTCGTCGTCGGCCTGATGTGGCAGTGGATCTTGCGCAGTGACGGGCTGGTCAACACCGTCTTCCAGAAGTTGCGTCTGGTCTCCGAACCGGTCCCCTTCCTGACCGACAGCACCATGCTGCTGGTCTCCGCCATGATCGTCACGATCTGGAAGGGTCTCGGCTACTACATGGTGTTCTACCTGGCCGCGCTCGGGAACGTGCCGACGTCGCTGTACGAGGCGGCTGCCATCGACGGGGCGGGCGCCGCGCGCCGGTTCTTCCACATCACGGTGCCGTCGGTGAAGCCCATGATGCTGCTGGTCGGCACGCTCTCCGCCATCTCCGCGCTCCGCGTCTTCACCGAGATCTACATACTCGGCGGCGAGAGCGGCGGGCCGGGCGGCGAATCCCGCACTCTGCCGTTCATGATCCGCCAGGTCGGCCTGGGCTTCGCCGGGGAGACCGGCTACGCCGCCGCCATCTCGATCCTGCTGTTCCTGCTGACGCTGATCTTCAGCCTGCTGGGGCACCGTCTCTCGAAGGGAGACGAGAATTGAGCACGCTGTCCACCACAGGCACCGATACCAGCCGTGAGGACGACGGTGCCGAGCGGCGCCGCACCAGCACGACGTACGAGCGCGGACGGGGCCGCAAGCGCGTCATCCTCGGGCTGACCGGTCGCTACCTGACACTCTGCCTGATGCTCGTGGTCATGCTGGGACCGATCGTCTGGCAGTTCCTCACCTCCCTCAAGGGGCGCGGCGAGAACGTCTACGGCGGGGTGCTGCCCAGCCAACCCACACTGGACAACTACGCCCGGGTGGCCGACACCTTCCCGCTGCTCGACTATGTCGGCAACACGCTGATCGTCGCGGCGCTGGCGGTCACCAGTAACTGCCTCTTCGCGTCAATGGGCGGCTACGCGCTTTCCCGGGCGGGGTGGCGGGGCCGCAAGACGATGTTCACGATCCTCGTGGCGACCCTGATGTTTCCCTTCGAGTCCGTGATGATCTCGATGTTCCTCACGGTCCGGGAGATGGGTCTCGTCGACACCCTGATCGGCGTCTGGCTGCCAGGCGCGGTCTCGGTCCTCAACCTCCTGATCATGCGGGCGGCGTTCCTCGCCGTGCCGAAGGAGGTCGAGGAGGCCGCAGTCCTGGACGGGGCCAACGAGTGGCAGCGGTTCACCAGGGTGTTCATGCCGTCGGCGAAGGGCGCGCTGGCCGTGGTCTGCATCACGAGCTTCATGGGCGCATGGGATGACTTCCTGTGGCCACTGATCGTGCTGACCGACAGCGACAACTACACCCTCCAACTGGGCCTGAAGTCACTCGCCGGGGCCACCACCACCAACGACCAGCGGCTCATCGCCGCGGGCGCCATGGCGGCGCTGCTGCCGATGATGCTGCTGTTCTTCGCCCTGCAACGCTACTTCTTCAAGGGCGTCGGCGAAGGGGCCATAAAAACGTGACGCCCCCCGCGCCCCGTCGCTCGGTCGTCCCCTCGCGCCCCGTTCACCCCGCGCGCGGCTCCGCCCCGTCCAGCAGGAGACCAGACACCCCCATGCCCAACACGCCTGCCCCGCCCGCCGCTCCAGTCAGTCTCGCCTCCTCCACCGACCACGCCACCCCTACGGTGCCTGCCCCCTCGGTCACGGCCGGCACTGCGGGCGGCCACGAGCCGGTGAGCCCAGCCGGTCCGGTACGTCTCGGTGCCAACTACACGCCCTCCAACGGCTGGTTCCATCACTGGCTGGACTTCGGCCTCGACGACGTACGGCGGGACTTCGACTCACTCGCCGGACTCGGCCTCGACCACATCCGGGTGTTCGCCCTGTGGCCGCTGTTCCAGCCCAACCGCACGCTGATCCGGCCACGCGCCATCGAACAGCTCGGGCAGCTGGTGGACGCCGCCGCCGAACGCGGTCTCGACGTCGCCGTGGACGCCCTCCAGGGGCACCTGTCGAGCTTCGACTTCATCCCGTCATGGCTGCACAGCTGGCACCGTCGCAACCTCTTCACCGACCCGGACGTCATCGACGGCGAGGCACGCTATCTGGAGGCGCTCGCCACCTCCCTCGCCGACCGGCCGAACTTCATCGGGATGACACTCGGCAACGAGGTCAACCAGTTCTCCGACAAGCCGCATCCCGACCCCGACCGCTGTACGTACGACGAGGCCGGCCGCTGGCTGGAGCGGCTGCTGACCGCCTGCGAACGAGCCGCACCGGGGCGGCTCCACACCCATTCCGAGTACGACGCGGTGTGGTTCCAGGACGGCCACCCGTTCACGCCCGCGCACGCCACCCGGCTGGGCGGGGCGACCACCATCCACTCCTGGGTGTTCAACGGGACAGCGCAGCGGCACGGCCGTGACGGGGCCGCCACCGTCCACCACGCGGAGTACCTCATCGAACTGTCCAAGGCGTGGGCGGCGGAGCCGCGCCGCCCCGTGTGGCTCCAGGAGGTCGGCGCCCCCGCCCCGCTGATCCCCGCCGACCACGCCGCGGCCTTCACCGAGGCGACCATCGACAACGCCCTGACGTGTACGGACCTCTACGGCATCACCTGGTGGTGCTCCCATGACGTCTCACGGTCACTGGCCGACTTCCCCGAACTTGAATACGGCCTGGGGCTGCTGACCTCCGAAGGCGCCGTCAAGCCCGCGGGCAAGGCCGTCGCCGCCATCGCCGAGCGGCTGCGGCAGCACCGCCCCGCGCCGGCACGGCGCGCCACCGGGCTGCTGCTGGACGCGGGGGACGAGGACACCGCCCCGGGCCGCTCCACGTGCGCCCCCGGCGGCGCGTTCTTCGAGGCGTGGGCCCGGCTCGCCGCCGAGGGCGTACGGGCGGCGGCCGTGCTGACGGAACGCGCTGAGGACCCCGCGCACCTCGCCGCCCGCGGCATCACGGAACTGCTCCGTCCAGCGGAGGTGCGGTGAGCGATGAGGCGCCCTTCCGTGACCTATCGACGTCCCACGACAAGGAGATCGCAGTGAACGGTTCCGCTCCCCGCCGCTCACCCCGCCGCCCCGTGCGCGGCGCCGCCGCCGACGGCGATGTGTCCCGCCGCGGCCTCGTCGCGGGCGCCGCCACGGTGGCCGCAGCGGCCGTCGTGCCCGCGTTCGCGTCCACGCCCGCCCGCGCCGCGGAGCGCGCGGCACGGCGCACAGCCGCCTCGCGCCCCGGGACTGCGGCCGAACCGATCCAGCCGTACGCCTCGTACTGGTTCCCCGACAGCTTCCCCGAAGGGCAGCAGCCTCCGGCCGGTGTCGTATGGCGCAGCCTGAAGTCCTGGCGGCCGCAGGACGACAAGGACCTGCGGTACAACACCGCTACGGTGCCGCTCGCGAAGCGGTTCACGCCGGTCCCTGCCAGTCCTACGGCCCGTAGCGGGCAGGGCGGGATCTCAGCGCTGGTCTCGTTCGCCGGCACCGCCGCCAACCCCTCGCAGGGCGGCACGAAGGCAGACTTCTACGCGCTCACCCACTGGGCCTACCTGGAAGAGCTGGTCTTCTGGGGCGGCTCGTCCGGCGAGGGCATCATCCTCGCGCCGAACGCGCCTGTCGTGGACGCCGCCCACCGCAACGGTGTCCGCGTCCTCGGCAACGTGTTCCTGCCGCCGACCGCGTTCGGCGGACAGCTGCGGTGGACGCGGGATCTGGTGCAGAAGGACTCCTTCGGCCGCTTCCCGCTCGCCGACAAGCTGATCCAGGTGGCGCGGACCTACGGATTCGACGGCTGGTTCCTCAACGGCGAGACGGATGGCGGCGACGCGGCACTGGCACGGCAGTTCGCGGACTTCCTGCACGCGCTGCGCTCCGGCGCGCCCGAGCTGAAGATCACGTGGTACGACGCGTTCAACGCCGACGGCGCGGTGGGATGGCAGGGCGCGCTCAACGACAAGAACGCGGTGTTCTTCCAGCGCGACGGTGCCAAGCTCTCCGACACGATGTTCCTGGACTTCCGCTGGCGCTCGGGCGGTGCCGCACGGCTCGCTTCGTCCGCCGCGTACGCCAAACGGCTCGGCCGCTCCCCGTACGAGCTGTGGGCGGGCGTCGACGTCGAGGCGAACGGCTGGGGCACCTCGGTGGACTGGGAAGCGTTCGCGCCCACCGGCAAGGACCACGTCGTCTCCTACGGCCTGTACCGCCCTGAGTGGACGCTGCACTCACTGCCGGAGAAGACCCGCACGCCCGGCCAGTTCCACGCGCGGGACGACCAGTTCTGGGCGGGTGAGCGGACCGACCCCGCGGCACCCGCCGGCCCCGGCTCCTGGCGTCCCGCCGCCCGGCACGTCGCGGACCGGTCCACGATCAGCGCCGTCCCGTTCGCCACCACCTTCAACACCGGCCATGGCACCGCCTGGTACGAGAACGGGGCACGGAGCAGCGACGCCGAGTGGCAGCACCTGGGGCTCCAGGACCGGCTGCCGGGCCGCCGCTGGGCCGTGCACACGGACGGGGCGAAGCCACGCGTCGGCTTCGACTTCGCGGCGGCCTGGCGCGGCGGCAGCAGCGTGCTCGTCGAAGGCCCCCTGCCCCAGCCCGCGACGCTGGAGCTGTTCCAGACCCGCCTGCCGCGCTCCCAAGGCACCCTGCTGGAGGTCACCCACCGCACGGAGGACGGCTCGGCGCCGGTGAAGGTGGAGATCGCCGTCGCCCTGACGGAGCCCGGCTCCCCCGGCAAGCCACCCGCCTTCAGGTACCTGCCCGCGGGAACGGTGCCCGCCGGTGGCGGCTGGAGCACCTCGTCGGCCGCTGCCGGTGGGCTGCCGGGCGGCTCGGTCATCCACGCCGTGGGCGTGCGCCTCACGCGCGCGGGCGACGGCGGGGAGGTCCGCTGGAGGCTGGGCGCGTTCGCGGTCAGCGACGGGGCGCCCGCCGCGCCCCGTGCCCCGCGCTCCGTCACCATCGCCCGCTCGGCCGCCACGCCGGCGGGTGAAGCGGCGCTGCGCGTGGAATGGCAGCCCTCCTCAGCCAAGGGCGGCGCGGTGGTGCGGCACTACGAAGTGCGCCAGGCACTGCCCGACGGAACGTTCCGCTTCCTGACCGGCACCTGCGGCACCGCGTGCTTCGTCCCGGCGCTGCGCCGCTCCGGCGACGAGACCGCCACCCGCCTGGAAGTGCGCGCCGTCGGTGAGACCTTCCGTGCTTCCGAAGCGGTTTCCGTCACCCATCAGTGGTAATGCCCACTGAGCACCCGTAAGCCGGGGCCCGGATCGTTGGTCCGGGCCCCGGGCCCGCACGTTGAGGCCCACCTCCTGCCAGCCGTTCCACCCCGCGAGCCATCGGAGCCGCCGTCATGCATGACGACCGCAGCATCGTCGAAAACCGTCTTCGCCGCGTCCTCGCCGAGCGCGTCCAGCCCGCCGTCTACAGCTCCGCCCAGCCACTGACCATTGAGCGCTGGGAGGCGCCGGGCGAGCCGGTGCCGGTGGCCGAGGCCCTGGCCGCCGACTACGTACCGGCCGCCGCCGGGGACAGCTGGGGTCCGGCCTGGGGCACCACATGGTTCAAGGTGGCGGGGCGGATTCCGGCCGAGTGGGCGGGCCGCACCGTGGAGGCCGTACTCGATCTCGGTTTCGACCGGATGATGCCGGGCTTCCAGTGTGAGGGGCTGGTCTACCGGCCGGACGGGGAGGCCGTGAAGGCGCTCAACCCGCGCAACGGCTGGGTGCGCCTCGGTGCCCCGGCGGCGGGCGGCGAGGACGTACTGCTGTACGTGGAGGCGGCCTCGAACCCCATTCTGGTGGACCACACACCGACCTACGAGGGCGACCGGCTCACCTCGGGCGACCAGCCGCTGTACCGGATCGCGCGCATGGACCTCGCCGTCTTCGAGGACGAGGTGTGGGAACTGGTACAGGACTTGGAGGTGCTCGGCGGACTGATGACCCAGCTGTCCACCGGCGACGCCCGCCGTTTCGACATCCTGCGGGCCATCGAGAACTGCCTGGACGCCCTGGACCTGACTGACGTCGCCGGGACCGCCGCCCGCGCCCGCGCGGCCCTGGCGGGCGTCCTCGCCGCCCCCGCGAACGCCTCGGCGCACCGGATCAGCGCCGTCGGGCACGCCCACATCGACTCGGCCTGGCTATGGCCGCTGCGCGAGACGGTGCGCAAGGTGGCCCGCACGTCGTCCAACATGGTCAACCTGATGGACGACCACCCGGAGTTCGTCTTCGCGATGTCGCAGGCGCAGCAGCTCGCCTGGATCAAGGAGCATCGCCCCGAGGTCTTCAGCAAGGTCAAGAAGAAGGTGGCCGAGGGGCAGTTCATCCCGGTGGGCGGCATGTGGGTGGAGTCCGACACCAACATGGTCGGTGGCGAGGCGATGGCCCGCCAGTTCCTGTACGGGAAGAAGTTCTTCCTGGACGAGTTCGGCATCGATACCAAGGAGGTGTGGCTGCCGGACTCCTTCGGCTACACGGCGGCGATGCCCCAGTTGGTGAAGCTGTCGGGCTCCACCTGGTTCCTGACGCAGAAGATCTCCTGGAGCCAGGTCAACAAGTTCCCCCACCACTCCTTCTGGTGGGAGGGCATCGACGGCACCCGGGTGTTCACCCACTTCCCCCCAGTCGACACGTACAACTCCGACCTCGGCGGCGAGCAGATGGCGCACGCCGCGCGCAACTACCAGGAGAAGGGGCGCGGCTCGCGCTCGCTGGCCCCGTTCGGCTGGGGAGACGGCGGCGGTGGCCCCACCCGGGAGATGCTGGCACGCGCCGAACGGCTCAAGGATCTGGAGGGCTCGCCCCGGGTGACGGTGGAGCGTCCTTCGGCGTTCTTCGCCGCCGCCCAGGCGGAGTACGAGGACGCGCCCGTGTGGGCGGGCGAGCTGTACCTGGAGCTGCACCGGGGCACCTACACCTCGCAGGCCAAGACGAAGCAGGGCAACCGGCACAGCGAGTCACTGCTGCGCGAGGCAGAGCTGTGGGCGGCCACCGCCGCGACCACGGTGCCCGGATTCCCCTACCCGTACGAGGACCTGGAGCGCATCTGGAAGACGGTGCTGCTGCACCAGTTCCACGACATCCTGCCGGGCTCCTCCATCGCCTGGGTGCACCGGGAGGCCCGGGAGACCTACGCGCGCGTGCGCGCGGAGCTGACCGAGATCGTCAACGCCGCGCAGACGGCACTGGCGGGCGACGGGCAGCGAACGGTGGTCTTCAACGCCTCACCGCACGCACGGCGCGGCGTCCCGGCCGGAGGTGCGGTCATCGAACCGGGGCGGATGGGCCCACCGGTGACGGTGACGGAGCGGGACGGCGGCGGCTTCGTCCTCGCCAACGGCCTGCTGCGCGCCGAGGTCGACGGGCGCGGTCTGGTGGTATCGGCGTACGACCTGGCGGCGGGGCGTGAGGCCATCGCGCCAGGACTCGCCGGGAACCTGCTCCAGGTCCACCCGGACTTCCCCAACATGTGGGACGCCTGGGACATCGACGCCTTCTACCGCCACAACGTCACCGACCTGGTCGCCGTCGACGAGCTGACGGTCGCCGAGTCCAGTGACGACCGAGCGGTGATCTCGGTGTCCCGCTCCTTCGGCGACGCCGGTTCCACGGTGGTCCAGCGACTGGAGCTGCGCGCCGGTTCGAAGGTGCTCGACGTCGACACCGAGGTGGACTGGCACGAGACGGAGAAGTTCCTCAAGGCGGCCTTCTCGCTGGATGTGAAGGCCGAGCGGTCGGCTTCCGAGACCCAGTTCGGGCACGTCTACCGCGCCACGCACACCAACACCTCGTGGGAGGCGGCGAAGTTCGAGATCTGCGCCCACCGCTGGATTCACGTCGAGGAGCCCGGCTGGGGCGCCGCCGTCGTCAACGACTCGACGTACGGCCACGACGTGACCCGCGACATGCGCGCGGACGGCGGGCAGACCACCACGGTGCGGCTGTCGCTGCTCCGTGCCCCCCGCTACCCGGACCCCGAGACGGACCAGGGCAACCACCGCCTCCGGTTCGCGCTCGCACCCGGCGCGACGATCGCCGACGCGGTGCGCGAGGGGCACCGGATCAACCTCCCGGAGCGCACCGTCCCGGGCGGCCAGGCCGTCGAACCCCTGGTCTCCGTCGAGGGCGACCAGGTCATCGTGGAGGCGGTCAAGCTCGCGGAGGACCGCAGCGGCGACATCGTCGTCCGGCTGTACGAGTCCGGCGGCGGCCGCGCCGCCACCACGCTCACCACCAGCGTCCCGGTCGCCTCGGTGACCGAGACCGACTTGCTGGAGCGCCCACTGGACGACGCCCCGCCGCACGAGCTGTCCCCGGAAGGCACGGCGGACCTGACCCTGCGCCCGTTCCAGATCCTCACGCTCCGCTTGGCCCTACGAGGCCGAAACCGGCTGGATTCCCAGACCGGGCCGGCCGACTGACTGACTAACTGAGCGGACGCGGACGCGGGCGGGGGTGTGCGGGACGGGGCGGGCCAGGACGACGGCCCCGCGCACCCCCCGGGGGCTGGCGCGGGCCACGGGCACTCCCGCGGCAACGGGGCGCGGGACACGGAGCGCCCCAGCACCACGGGGCACGGAGCACGGAGCCAGGACCGCGCTCCCGCCCCAGGCACGGGGCACGGGGCACGCTCCCCCACCGACGGGGCACGGGGCAGCGCTTCAGCACCCACGGGGCACGGGGCACGGGGCAGCGCTTCAGGGCCCACGGGGCACGGAGCACGGAGCGGCCGCCCCGTGCCAAGCCGTGCGCGGGCCTCAGGCTCGCCCTACCGCTCCTGCTCCCGTGGGGCCGTGCGTGGGACGGAGATGGTCACCAGCAGCCCGCGTGGTTCGTTCGGCCCGTACTCGATCGAGGCGCCGCCCGCCGCCAGCAGGGCGCGGGTGATGGACAGCCCCAGCCCGGACCCGGACACGTTCTGGTGGCGGCCGCTGCGCCAGAAGCGGTCCCCCACGCGCGCCAGTTCCTCTTCGGTGAGGCCGGGTCCGCCGTCCGCGACGGTGATCCGTACGGTGGCGCCCTCCACCAGCACCCCGACAACCACTCGCTCGCCCTCCGGCGTGAACTTCAGCGCGTTGTCGACCACCGCGTCCAGCGCGCTGGAGAGCGCGACCGGGTCGGCCCAGGCGGTGGCTCCGGACGGCCCGGCGTAGTCGAGTTCGACGCCTTCCCGGTCGGCGACCGGGCGCCAAGCGCCGACCCGTTCCGTGGCGAGGTCGGCGATGTCGGTCAGCCGCAGATCAGCCGGGGCGTGCTCGGCGAGTGCCAGATCGAGGAGGCCGTCGAGGACCCGGGCGAGCCGTTTGCCCTCGGTGCGTACGGAGGCGACCTCCTCGTTGCCTTCGGGGAGTTCGAGCGCCAGCAGTTCGATGCGGAGCAGCAGCGCGGACAGCGGGTTGCGCAGCTGGTGCGAGGCGTCGGCGACGAACGCCCGCTGCTGTTCGAGCACGTCCTCCACGTGGTCCGCCATCTCGTTGAACGACCGGGCCAGGCGGCGCAGCTCGGGCGGACCGCCGGAAGCCGCGACGCGCGACGCCATCTGCCCGGTGGCGATGTCGTGCGTGGCGGCGTCGAGCACCCGCACGGGACGCAGCACCCACCCCGTGAGGCGGAAGGCCGCGGCCACGGCCAGCAGCATGGCCGCGGCCTCACCAGCGGCTATGAGCAGCCAGCCGTGCAGCGTGCGCGACCGCATCTGGCCGGTGGGCGAGTCGGTGACGACGACGGCCACCACGTCCCCGTCGCGCACCACGGGCGAGGCGACGGTGAGGCGTCCTCGCTGCCAGGGCCAGACCTGTTCGGGGTCGTGGCTGCGGCGGCCTGCCAGGGCCTCCTCGAACGCCTGCCCCGGCTCCCCGTCCCGGGACGGGGCCCAGTCGGCCGGTGCGGCCGCCATGGGCTGCCGGTCGCGGTAGAAGACGCCGACGCGGATGCCGTAGAGCTCGTGGTAGCGGGTGAGTTCGACCCGGAGGGTCGCCTGCCGCTCGTCCTCGTCCTCCGAGTTCCCCGAGTCCTTGAGGGCGGCGGGGCGGGCCGTGACGTACTGGGCGAGGGAAGCGAACCGGGCGGTGTCGTCGATCCGGTCGACGACCACTCGCTGTTGTTCGGCGGCGGCGAGGCTCGCCCCGAGCGGAAAGCCGAGCGCGAGCAGGACGCCCGCCATGAGGACGATGAGCAGGGGGAGGAGTCGGGTGCGCACTGTGATCCCGGCTCAGGCGGCCGGGGCGACGAGGCGGTACCCGACGCCGCGCACCGTCTCGATCAGCGCGGGCATCCGCAGCTTGGAGCGCAGCGACGCGACGTGCACCTCCAGGGTGCGGCCGGTCCCCTCCCAGCTGGTGCGCCATACCTCGCTGATGATCTGCTCCCGGCGGAAGACCACACCGGGCCGCTGAGCGAGCAGGGCGAGCAGGTCGAACTCCTTGCGGGTGAGCGGGACGGTGGTGCCGTTCACTCGGACCTGGCGGGTGGGAAGTTCGATGCTGACGGGACCGAGGAGCAGCGGGGCCACGGGTTCGTCGGCGCCGTCCTCAGCCGCCCCGTCGGCGGGGACGGTGCGCCTGCTGACGGCGTGGATGCGGGCGAGGAGTTCCATCGGGTCGTACGGCTTGACGACGTAGTCGTCGGCGCCGAGGTTGAGGCCGTGTATGCGGGAGCGGACGTCAGCCCGCGCCGTCACCATGATCACGGGGGTGGTGGTGAGCTTGCGGATGCGGCCGCAGACCTCGAAGCCGTCCTGGTCGGGCAGGCCCAGATCGAGCAGGACGACACCGTACGGCGCGCTCTCGTCCGGCAGCAGGGCCCGCAGCGCCTCCTCGCCGTTGCGGGCGTGGGTGACATCGAAGCCGTGCCGGGCGAGCACCGCGGACAGGGCGGCGGCCACGTGGTTGTCGTCTTCGACCAGTAGCAGTCTCATCGGCCCAGCCCTCCTCAGCGGTTTTCGGTCATGCGCGGCGTTCGGTCGTGCGTCATGTCAGGCGTCGTGTCATGCGTCGTGTGTCGTGTTCGGTCGTGCGTCGTTTCGGTTGTCCCCAGCGTTTCGGTTGTCCCCAGCGTTTCGGTTGTCCCGGCGTTGCGATCGTGCGTCGTTGCGATCGTGCGTCGTATTCGTCGTGCTTGGCGTTGCGGTCGTCCATGGTGCCCGTTCGTACCCGGCCCCGTGCGTACCCCGCCCCGGCGCCGTGCCCAGTGCCCCTACGGCGCTCCGTACGGCCCCGTAGGACACCACCGGCCCCCGTCCCGGTTCCCGGCCGCGCGCGGCGCCCGTAGGGCGCCCCGTGCCCCGTGCGGGCGGCGGCCCGTCTTAGGCCACAGGGCATAGAGGCCGATCCGGGCCGGGCGCGTCAAGGGAATCCGGTCACCCAGTTGTTTCCGTTACGTAGCCGGTATGACCACTCTTCCGTTTCCCTGGCCGTACGACGACCATGCTGCGCGTCCCGTTCACGCAGAGTGTCGCTTTGCGGCCGGATCGTTATGCTCAATTTCAGCTCAGATGTAATGACGCTGGTCGTGGCGGCTCATTAGGGTCCTCCCCAACCGAGGAGGACGGAGCGAGACGCCGATGAGCGAAGTATCGGTGACCAAGGACGCCGCACCCGCAGCGGACAAGCTGGTCGCGCTGACAAAAGTCAACAAGCACTTCGGCGCGCTGCATGTGCTCCAGGACATCGACCTGACCATCGCCCGGGGCGAAGTCGTCGTCGTCATCGGGCCTTCCGGGTCCGGAAAGTCCACGCTGTGCCGCGCGATCAACCGACTGGAGACCATCGACTCCGGTGCCATCACCATCGACGGCAAGCCACTGCCGCAGGAGGGCAAGGAACTCGCCCGGCTGCGCGCCGACGTCGGCATGGTCTTCCAGTCCTTCAATCTCTTCGCGCACAAGACGGTGCTGGAGAACGTGACGCTGGGCCAGGTCAAGGTCCGCAAGGTGGACCGGAAGGCCGCTGAGAAGAAGGCGCGCGCGCTGCTCGACCGGGTCGGAGTGGGCAGCCAGGCCGACAAGTACCCGGCGCAGCTCTCCGGCGGCCAGCAGCAGCGGGTGGCGATCGCCCGCGCCCTGGCCATGGACCCGAAGGTGATGCTCTTCGACGAGCCGACCTCGGCGCTCGACCCGGAAATGATCAACGAGGTGCTTGAGGTCATGCAGCAGCTCGCCCGGGAGGGCATGACGATGATCGTCGTCACGCACGAGATGGGCTTCGCCCGCTCCGCCGCGAACCGCGTGGTCTTCATGGCCGACGGCCGCATCGTCGAAGAGGCGACGCCGGACCAGTTCTTCAGCAATCCCCGTAGCGACAGGGCCAAGGACTTTTTGTCGAAGATCCTTCACCACTGACCGCCCACCGCTCGACGACGTAAAGGATGTTCACCATGAAGCTCCGCAAGACTGCCGCGGCGGCCGCCGTGGTGCTGGCCCTGACTGCTGCGGCGACGGCGTGTGGCAAGGAGGGCAGCCCGGACGACGACAAGAAGGACAAGGACGCTCCGAAGCTCTCCTACAAGGTCAACACCGCCGCGGACGTCAAGGACTCGCCGGTCTGGTCGAAGATCAAGGGCAAGACGATCGTGATCGGGACCAAGGCGGACCAGCCCGGCCTCGGCTACGAGGACCCGAGCAGCAAGACGCGCTCCGGCTTCGACGTCGAGATCGCCAAGATGATCGCCGCCGACCTCGGCTTCGACAAGGACCACATCAAGTTCAAGACGGTGCCGTCCGAAGCCCGTGAGACGCAGATCTCCAGCGGTGGCGTCCACCTCTACGTCGGTACGTACACGATCAACGACGAGCGCAAGAAGCAGGTCGGCTTCGGCGGCCCGTACTACATGGCCGGCCAGGACCTGCTGGTGAAGAAGGACAGCGACATCGCGGGTCCTGACGACCTCAAGGGCAAGAAGGTCTGCTCCGTCACGGGCTCCACGCCCCTTGAACGAATCAAGGAGAAGAAGTACGGCGTCAAGAGCACGAAGGCGCAGCAGGGCTACCAGCTGTGCGTGCAGGACCTGAACAACGGGCAGGTCGACGCCGTCACGACCGACGACACGATCCTCAAGGGCTACGCCGCCCAGAACGACGGGCTGAAGGTCGTCGGCAAGCCGTTCTCCGAGGAGCCGTACGGCATCGGCCTGAAGAAGGGCGACGACGCGCTGCGCGAGGCCGTCAACAAGGCCATCGAGGCGCACCAGAAGAACGGTGACTGGAAGAAGGCGTACGACGCCACCCTCGGCAAGTCCGGCATCGCGGCGCCCAAGCCGCCGAAGGTCGACCGTTACTGAGCCGCCGCCCCACGACGGCTGACGCCTGAGCGTCCACGTGTCCGCGGCGCCGATGACGGGCCCTTGAGGCCCGCGCGCCGCGGGCACCGGCGGCCGCCATGCTCACCTCCGGAGACTTGACTTGAACGTACTGACGGACAACTTCGCGGAATTCCGCGACGGCTTCCTCAAAACCGTGGAACTGACGGCGCTCAGCGCGCTGCTCGCCCTGGTCCTGGGCATCCTGATCGCGGCGTTCCGCGTGTCTCCGGTGCCCGCGCTGCGGATCTTCGGCACCGTATGGGTGACGTTGCTCCGCAACACCCCCCTCGTCCTCCTCTTCCTCGTCGTCACGCTCGGCCTGCCCGCGCTCGGCCTGAAAGGCTGGGACTCCTTCTGGCTCGCGGTGATGGCACTCGGCTGCTACACCTCGGCGTTCATCTGCGAGGCCGTCAGGTCCGGCATCAACACGGTGCCGGTCGGCCAGGCTGAGGCAGCACGCAGCATCGGCATGACCTTCACCCAGACACTGACCCAGATCGTGCTGCCGCAGGCGGCGCGTACCGCGATACCCCCGGTCGGCAGCCTCATCATCGCCCTCACCAAGAACTCCGCGATCGCTTCCGGCTTCGACGTCATGGAACTCGGCGCCCTCCAGAAGCAGCTCAACGCGGACGCGGGCTACGACATCCTCGTGATCTTCCTCTGGATCGCGGTCTGCTACCTGATCATCACGCTCACCCTCAGCGGCCTGTTCCGGCTGCTGGAGAACCGGTTGGCGGTGGCCCGTTGAGTTCCAGCGTTCTCTACGACGTACCGGGCCCCAAGGCCCGCAGGCGCAACCGGCTCTACGGCGCGCTTTCCACGCTCGCGCTCGTCGGCCTGATCGGCTTCATCATCTACCGGCTGGACGACACGGGGCAGTTCCAGGCCGGGCTGTGGGACGACTACCAGTACGCGAACACCCAAGAGCGCATCATCGAAGGCCTGGTGACGACGCTCAAGACGTTCGCGCTGGCGGCGGTCTTCTCCCTCGTGCTCGGCGCGGCGCTGGCGGCGGGCCGGCTGTCCGACCACCGGTGGGTACGGTGGCCGACGACTGTGGTCGTGGAGTTCTTCCGCGCCATGCCGCTGCTCATCATGATCTTCCTGCTGTACTACGCGTACTTCGACACCCAGCCCATGTGGGCACTGGTCATCGGGCTGACGCTCTACAACGGCTCGGTGCAGTCGGAGATCTTCCGCGCGGGCATCAACGCCGTGCCCAAGGGGCAGAGTGAGGCCGCGTACGCGATGGGCCTGCGCAAGACGCAGGTGATGACGAACGTCCTCGTCCCGCAGGCCGTCCGCTCCATGCTGCCGTCGATCATCAGCCAGCTGGTGGTCACCCTCAAGGACACCTCGCTCGGCTTCATCATCCTTTACGAGGAGCTGCTGTACGTCGGCAAGGCGTTCGCGGAGCGGACACCTCCGGAGAACGGCGTCTACGCCTTCATCCCGATGGTGATCGTCTTCGGCTCCATCTACATCCTGCTGTGCCTGGCCCTTTCGTCCGTCGCCACCTGGATCGAACGGAGCACCAAGCGCAGCCGGAAGGGCGCCCCTCCCGCCATCGCCGGGGGCCCGGCCACCGTCATGGCCAACCCCTCGCACAGCGCGGAGGCCGAGCCGGACGACGGCACCCCGCCGCCAGCCGGCCCGAAGACCGGCTGACCCGGCCGCTCCACCGGGGCGGCAAGCCGAGCCCTGGCGCTCTGTCCGACGCGACTGACCCATACGACCGCGCTCCATCGCCGCCCCACGCGCGCGATGGAGCGCGGTCGTGTCACGTAAGCCGGTGACGGACCAGCCGCCGGAGCCGGACGACTGGGCCGGACGGGCGGGCGCCTGTGGGCCGGACGGCTTGCTGTCCGGGGCCGGACGGCTTGCCTCCGTGCCGGCGGGCCGGGGCGGGGCCTTGCCGGGCGGTGACGGACACCGGTCGGTGGGGCCTGGGGCCGTGGGGCCTGGGGCCGTGGGGCACGGGGACGGGGCACGGGGCACGGGGCACGGGGCACGGGGCACGGGGCACGGGGCACGGAGCACGGGGCACGGGGCACGGAGCGAACGAAGTGGCGGAGCGACCGGATACGGCGCCCAGCCTGCTGTCATTTGACGAGCCGCCGCCAACCCCGTGTATCCGGCCCTGTACTGGACGTATAGCGTTGGTTCGGCCGTGTGGGGACGTGCCCCTTCGTGCCCCCCTGTAGTCACTTGACGAGGGCACCCGCAATGGGTTGCATACGTTCTGTGATCGCGCACCGGGCTCCAACCACCAGCTCCCCCCTTTCCCGCCGGGCCCAGGGAGCAGCGCCGTGGACCCGGTGATCGTCGTCGGGGCCGGCCCTGTCGGACTCACACTGACGCTGGCCCTCGCCCGGCTCGACGTCCCTGTCGTGCTCCTCGACGAGGGGGCGGCGCCGGGCCGCCCGCGAGCGGATGAGCAGCGTCCCGCCCGGACAGCCGTGCTGCGCCCGGACACCGCCCACATGCTCAGCCGCCTGGGGTGCGCCGCGGCCTCCGACAACGGGTCGCGCTGGACGGGCTGGCGCACGATGCGCCGCCGCCACGTGGTCCGCCATGTGGTCTTCGAGCCCCCGCGGGACCCACACAACCTCGACGCGCCGCCATCGGCCCTGGACGTCGCGGCACACGGGGACGACGGTGCCGTGGAACCAGCCGGTGTCGCCTCGCCGCTGCACCTCCCCCAGCACGCGCTGATCCGCTCGCTGCGGGCCGCTCTCGCCCCGTTCACCGAACAGACCGGCAACGGCCTCGTCCAGATCGCCACAGGCGGGCGTCTGGACGTCCTCGAACAGGACGAGACCGGGATCAGCGCCCACACCAGGGACGCGCGCACCGTGGAACTCCTCGACGGCGCTGACCCCGCAGCGGCGGCGGATGTGCCCGGCGCGCGTTCCGCCTCCGCGGCCTCAGGCAACGACATCTGGTGGCGTGGGAGTTATCTGATCGGCTGTGACGGGCCCCGTTCCACCGTCCGCAAGCTCCTCAGGGTGCGTTTCCCAGGCCGGACAGCGGTGGAACGGCATGCCGTGGCCGCGCTCCGCGCCGACCTCCCCTCCCCCGGCGAAGCCCTGCTGCACCGTTCGCCGCCATGGCGTGGAGCCGATGCCGAGGTGGCGGCCCGCCCGCTCCCCGGCGGGGCCTGGCGGCTGGACTGGCTGCTGCCGCCCGGCCGCGATCTGGTCACGCCCGAGGCGCTGCTGAGCCGTATCCGGGACACCCTGACCGGGTGGTGCGGCGCGATCCCCCCGTACGGACTCCTCGACACCGGCGTGTACGTAGCCCACCACAGGCTCGCCCGCCGCTGGCGCGTCGGCCGGGCGTTCCTCGCCGGAGACGCCGCGCATCTCCTCGGGGCGCTGGGCGCGCAGGGGCTCGACGAGGGGCTGCGCGACGTCGACAACCTGGCCTGGAAGCTGGCACTGGCCTGGCACCACGGGGCTTCGGACGCCTTACTCGACAGCTATCAAACGGAGCGGCGGGGTGCCGTCGGAGCCCGGCTGCGCACCGCCGATCAGGCCCTGCCCCAGGTCCGGGCGGCCGGCGGCTGGCCCGCTGTGCGGCGCTCGGTGCTGCCTGGCGCGGCGCGCGGCGACGACGCGCTGCTCACCGACGGCCACGCGGGCCTCGGACCGCTCGGCGCGCCCCCGGCCTACCCCCGCACGCCCCTGGCGCCCTCCGGGAGGCCACCCGGCAGTGTGACAGTGGGCACGGCGCCAGGCGCTCCGGTGGCCGACGTGCCCGTGACGACGCCGGACGGCTCCGTGGCCCGGCTCCATGAACGGTTCGGCGGCAAGCTGCTGGTGGTGCTGGTGGCACCGGGCACGGGGGTGTGGGAACGGCGGCACTGGCTGGGCGCCGGACTGATGCCCCGGCTCGCCGCCGCCGTCACGGCACTCCCCGTACGGGCCGAACTGCTGGTCGCGGAGAGCTACCCGGGCGCGGCGGCGCACACGGTGCTGCTGGTCCGGCCGGACGGCCACCTGGTGACGGCGCTGGCGGGCGTGCGCCCCGCGGAGCTCTACGCGTGCGCGGACGCGGCCCGGGGCGGCCCACTGGAGGCACCCGCTCATACGCCGGGGTGACCGGTGCCGACGCACGCGGGGCGCGTGTGGCTGGTGGGGTCGGCCGTAGCCGCGTGGGCGCGACGGGGCACGTGCTCCTGTCGCGTTCCTGTCGGCTGTTGACCGCGCATGGCCGTCGTGGTCTACTCCGAACCATGGCTGACACCGAACCGCACCTGTGGCGGAGAGTCCATATGGACCTCCTTCGCTACGCGGGCTGCGTGTGTCAGTCGTCCTGTTGATCCGCTTTTCCACCGCGTGGCTCCTGGCCGCGCGCCCTCGCGATCTTTCAGGACGGTCTTTGTGTCATCCAGCGCGACGAGCTCAGGCGCGGCCGTAGCCGACGCCGCCTCGATCACCTCAGCGGCAACCTATGCCACGCCCCCGGAACCAGCCCCCGTACCGGAACCGGCCCTGCCCGGCTCGCCCCAGTCGGGCCCCGAGCCCGTCCGAGCCCGTCCGGCTTCGTCACCCTCGTCCTCGGCTGGCGCTGACGGCGTTTCGCTCACCGAACTTCTCGACTTCGTCCACCGCGTCGCTGCCGATGACGACCTCATCGCGTCACTGCCGCTCGACCCCGAAGGCCGGACCTGGATCAGGCTGGAGGGCCCGGGAGGCAGCGAGGCGTGGCTGATCAGCTGGCCGCCCGGCACGGGCACCGGCTGGCACGACCACGGCGGCTCGCACGGAGCCTTCGCCACCGCCCAGGGCGAGCTGAAAGAGCAGTCTCTCGCCGCCCAGCTCCCCACCGAGGGCTGGAAGACACTGGAGCTGGCGGAGGGAGTGGACCGCGAACGCACCCTGCCGGGCGGCAGGGGCCGGGCCTTCGGTCCGCACCACGTGCACCAAGTGCTGAACCTCTCCGAGGAGCGGCACGCCATCTCAGTGCACGCCTACTACCCTCCCTTGCCCTTGATGCGGCGCTACAGCCGCACGGGGCCGGTGCTGCGGCTTGAGCAGGTCGAACAGCCCGAGGAGTGGGCGTGAGCGAGAAGCCGCGCGGCATCGACGCTCTGCTCGACCAGGCCCGCGCGGGCCTGGACCGGCTCAGTCCGCAAGAGGCCGCGACGGCGGCGGACGAGGGAGCCGTGCTGGTCGACATCCGGTACGCCGCGCTCCGCGACCGGGACGGGCTGATCCCTGGAGCCTTGGTCGTCGAGCGCAACGAGCTGGAATGGCGGCTCGACCCTCAGTGCGACCACCGGCTGCCCGAAGCCACCGGGCACGGCCTGCACATTGTGGTCATCTGCAACGAGGGATACGCCTCCAGCCTCGCTGCCCTTTCCTTGCGGCAGCTGGGCCTGACCCGGGCCACCGACCTGGCGGGCGGCTTCCAGGCGTGGCGCGCGGCAGGGCTCCCCGTAACCGTCCGGGGAGCAGCCTCGACACCGGTCACCGCGGGGCCCGCCGCCCCGTAACCCGCCCGCTGCCCCTGGCTCAGGTCTCGGGGAGGTGGAACTCCAGCAGCTCCGGGTCTTCGCCTTCCTCCTCCAGCGCGCGGCGCACCACCCGCAGGGCCACGCCCTCCGGGTAGCCCTTGCGGGCCAGCATTCCGGCGAGGCGGCGGATGCGCTTGTCCCGGTCGAGCCCACGGGTCGCCCGAAGCTTGCGCTCGACCAGTTCGCGAGCGGTCCGCTCCTCCTGCTCGGTGTCGAGTTGGCCAACGGCCCCGTCGATGACCGTGGCGTCCACACCCTTGGTGCGCAGCTCCCGTACGAGGGCGCGGCGAGCGAGGCCCCGGCTGTGGTGCCGGGACTCCACCCACGCGTCGGCGAACGCCGCGTCGTTGATGAGCCCGACTTCCTCGAACCGGGACAGCACCTCCTCCGCCACCTCGTCGGGGATCTCACGCTTGCGCAGCGCGTCCGCGAGTTGCTTGCGGGTGCGCGGTGTCCCGGTGAGCAGGCGCAGACAGATCGACCGTGCCTGCTCACCGGGCTCCATGGTGCTGGGGGCTTCCCCCTGGCCCCCACGCGACGCCCTCCGCCCGGCCCTCGACGGGCTGAGTGCGCCGCTGTCCTGTTGTTGCCCCGCGCCGCCGCTGCTGTCCGGCCAGTCGCTTCGCCGGGTCATGGGCTAGCTCTTGGCCGCAGCGGCCTTGGACGCCTTGGGTGCCTTGGCAGCCGGTGCCGGCACCACCTTCGCGGACGAGGCGGCCTCGGTGACGGGCGCGGCACCCTCCGCCGCGGGCTCAACGGGCGCGGGCTTCACGCCGATGCCGAGCTTGTCCTTGATCTTCTTCTCGATCTCGTCGGCGAGGGCGGGGTTGTCCTTCAGGAAGTTGCGCGAGTTCTCCTTGCCCTGGCCGAGCTGGTCGCCCTCGTAGGTGTACCAGGCACCGGACTTGCGGACGAAGCCGTGATCGACGCCCATGTCGATCAGCCCGCCCTCGCGGCTGATGCCGTGGCCGTAGAGAATGTCGAACTCCGCCTGCTTGAAGGGCGGCGCGACCTTGTTCTTGACGACCTTGACGCGCGTGCGGTTGCCCACCGCGTCGGTGCCGTCCTTGAGGGTCTCGATGCGGCGGATGTCGAGCCGGACCGACGCGTAGAACTTCAGCGCCCGGCCACCGGTCGTCGTCTCCGGCGAGCCGAACATCACGCCGATCTTCTCGCGCAGCTGGTTGATGAAGATCGCCGTGGTCTTGGACTGGTTCAGCGCGCTGGTGATCTTCCGGAGCGCCTGGCTCATCAGCCGGGCCTGGAGACCGACGTGCGAGTCGCCCATCTCACCCTCGATCTCCGCGCGCGGCACCAGCGCCGCCACGGAGTCGATGACGATGAGGTCCAGCGCACCGGAGCGGACCAGCATGTCCACGATCTCCAGCGCCTGCTCGCCGTTGTCGGGCTGGGAGAGGATCAGTGAATCCGTGTCCACGCCGAGTTTCTGCGCGTAGTCGGGATCGAGGGCGTGCTCCGCGTCCACGAACGCCACCGTGCCACCCGCCCGCTGGGCGTTGGCCACGGCATGCAGCGTCAGGGTCGTCTTACCGGAGGACTCCGGCCCGTACACCTCCACGACTCGGCCGCGGGGCAGCCCGCCGACGCCGAGCGCGACGTCGAGCGCGGTCGACCCCGTGGGGATGACCTCGATGGGGTCGTTGGGACGGTCCCCCATGCGCATCACCGCGCCCTTGCCGAATTGCCGTTCAATCTGTGCGAGCGCGGCTTCGAGCGCCTTCTCGCGGTCAGTTCCTGCCATGGGTTCCACCCGATTTGCTTGAGTCGATCGCTTCACGTCCATGACGCTAACGCCTGCCACTGACAATCGGCTCGGACGCCCTATTCGCCTGTGGAAAACCGAAGCCGCAACGACCCGCCAGCACCCCCATAAGAATGGATGTTCGATTTTGGTGTCAAGCACACCATGAACCTCGCGCGGCGGCGTCCGTCATGGCCCGCTCCCGGGGTACGAGACCCGCCTGCGGCACGGCCGTCCGGGCCCGGGCCGGGCCGGCTGTCAGGACACGTCGCGCGTCGGTGCCGGCCCCGTGTCCGGTGCCAGCCCGGCCTCCCCCGCCAGCTCGCCGCTGTCCATCTCCGGGCCGCTCGGCTGCGGCTGGCGGTTTCCCTCGCGCAGCGCGCCCCGTGCCCGCGCCAGCAGCGAGACGCCGCGCCTCTTGCGCGTACCGCCCAGCACCCGCGGGTCGTCGGTGACCTCGTAGCGCTTGATGTACGCGCCGAGGAACGCCTGCAGCGTCGCGGTCGCCGGAATGGCGATCAGGGCGCCCACCGCGCCGAGCAGCGCGGTCCCCGCGATCACCGAACCGAAGGCGACGGCGGGGTGGATGTCCACCGTCTTGGCGGTGATACGCGGCTGGAGCACATAGTTCTCGAACTGCTGGTAGACCACGACGAAGCCCAGCACCCACACCGCGTACCAGGGGGCCACGGTGAAGGCGATCAGCATCGGCAGCGCACCCGCCAGGTACGTACCGATGGTCGGGATGAACTGCGAGATCAGCCCCACCCAGATCGCCAGCGCCGGGGCGTAGGGCACGCCGAGGATTTCCAGCAGTATGTAGTGCGCCACACCGGAGATCAGCGCCATCAGACCGCGCGAGTAGATGTAGCCGCCGGTCTTGGCGACGGCGATCTCCCAGGCCCGCAGCACCTCTGACTGCCGGTGCGGCGGCAGCACGGAGCACAGGGCACGGCGCAACCGCGGGCCGTCAGCAGCGAAGTAGAAGGCGAAGAGCGTCACCGTCAGCGCCTTGAACAGGCCGCCGAGCACCTGCGTGGAGACGTCCAGCACGTTGTTGGCACTGTCCTGGACGTACTTCTGCAGCCAGTCGGAGTGCAGCAGGCTGTCTTGCACCTCGACCCGCGACAGCTCCGTGTGGAAGGTGACATTGACCCAGCTGATCACCTTGTCCAGGTACTTCGGGAAGTCGTCGACCATGGTGACGATCTGGTCGGCCAGCATCGACCCGAGCAGGGTGAAGAACCCCGCCACAGCGACGACGATGCCGAGGAAGACCAGCCCCGTGGCCGCGCCCCGGCGCACACCGCGCGCCGCCATCCAGTCCACGGCGGGCTCGATCGCCAGCGCCAGGAAGAACGCGATCAGGATGTTGAGCAGCAGCGATGTCAGTTCGTGGAAGGCCCAGCTGGCGAGCTGGAAACAGGCGACCAGCGTGAGGGCGAGCACCATGGCACGGGGCAGCCAACGGGGCATGCGCGTGCCGGCGGCATCCTGCGGGCTCGGTCTGGCGTCTTTCTGAACGGGTTCCTCTGTCGCTACCACGGAGCAAGTGTGGCGCATGCGCCAAACGCCACTCCCCCCGGCCCATGTCATGTCCCCGACCACCCGGCGTGGAGCCGTATCACGGTGCTCACGGGACGTCGGGCGGGGCGGTCGGATGGGGGGACGGGACGGTCGGACTGCGATCAGCACGAGGGCGCGCCGCTACCGAAAAGAAGCGCGGGGGCTGAGCCTGGGCGGCTGGGTGGCCGGGCGGGGCGGGGCAGGACGGTCGTACGGGGAAACCGGCGGCCACTCAAGGACGGCGCCGGGCCACTGGTGGCGGTCGCCGGTCAGCGCTTGTCGTACGGGATGTCGAGCGCCGCGCACACCCCGCGCCAGACGTCCTTGGTGCTCCATCCCGCGCTGAGCGCCTCATGGACGGTCCGGCCGCCGAGTTCGGACATCACATGATCACGCGCGAAAGAGTCGGCGTACGCCTCGCCGAAGTAATCCGCCATTCGTTGCCAGAAGGCCGTCAACCGCATACGCCCAGTATCGCGCCCCTGAGAGTGCAGCCACGCCTCAACCGGTGTCCGACCGCTCATTCCGTCCTACGGTCGGGACATGGACCCAGCACCCACCACCTCCCCTCTCGCCCGCGCCGAGCACTTCGTCTGGCTGACCGCCCGGGTACTTGAGCAGCGCAGGTTCGCGTACTACTTCCTGCCGACACGGGGCGGCCCAGAGCGGGCCGCCGACGCGGTGGAGACGGCGCTGGACGCGTACCTCAACGACGACGGGGGCTACGGGTGCGCCCTGGAGCCGGACCTGCGCGGCCCCGTCAGCCAGCCGCTGCACACCGCGCACGCGCTGCGCGTGCTGGACGGCATGGGCCGCTGCGGCGGCCAGCGGATGGAGCGCGTATGCCGCTACCTGACGGACATCTCCACCCCGGACGGAGCGCTCCCCGCGCTCCATCCCGCACTGCGCGGCTACCCGGCGGCGCCCTGGATTCCGGTGGTGGACGATCCCCCGAGCGATCTGCTCGCCACCGGCCCCGTGACGGGTCTGCTGCACCGCAACGGCGTGTGGCATGCCTGGTTGTTCCGTGCCACGGACTTCTGCTGGTCGGCGGTCGAGGCACTGGCTGACGGCGCGCGGACGCATCCGTACGAGGTGATCGCCGCCGTGGCCTTCCTGGACGGGGCGCCGGACCGGGCGCGCGCCAGCGTGGTGGCGGAACGGCTGGGCACGCATGTCAGGGAACGGCGGCTCGTGGTGCTTGAGCCCCAGCACGCGGACGACTACCCGGTTCCCGAGGGGTACGGGCCCGGGGAGCACCACTTCCCGCACGACTTCGCGCGCACGCCCCAGTCCATCGCCCGCTCCTGGTTCTCGGACGCGGAGCTGGAGCGGTCACTGGACTTCCTCGCGGCTTCCCAGGAGGAGGACGGCGGCTGGCCCATCAACTGGCGCGAGTGGGCACCGGGGACGGCACTGGAATGCCGCCCCATGGTGACCATCGAGGCCCTGCTCACGCTGCGCGCGTACGGGCGAAGTCTGGGCTGACGGCGCGGCGGAGAGCGGCGGAGACGGAAGCGGGCGCTTCCGTCTCCGCCACTGCCGCGCCGCCGTGCCGGAAGGGTGGCCCCGCTAGCCGCCCAGGGCCCGTGCCGCCGCCGTGGCAGCGACGGCGATGGCGACCACCAGGAGGAACGGTGCGCGGAGCACCAGGGCGAGGGCTGCCGCTCCAAGCCCGGCCGCACGGGCGTCGATGACCAGGGCGCTGTCCGTGCTGAACGTCTGCTGCGCTATCAGGGCGGCCAGCAGCGCCACCGGAAGCAGGGCGGCCAGCCGCTTGACCACGGGGCGTTCCATCGCCCCGGACGGAACCGAGAGGCCGAGCAGTTTCACCAGGTAGCAGCCGACCACGGTGACGCCGATGGCGATCCACGTACTCATCGGTCTTCTCCTTCGGTGACGTGGTGCGCACCCCGGCGAGCGGCACGGTCGGCGGGAGCCGCAGGCGCGGCAGCGGCAGGGTCTGGGGCTCCGTCCGTCGTAGCGGTCGCGGCGGAGGCTGAGCACGCGCGCGGGTGCGCGAGGGTGGCAGGCGCTGATGGGGTGGACGCGGTCGCGGTCGCGGGCGTTGGGGTCGTCGGCGGCCCACTCGGTTCGGGCACGGACTCGGACTCCGGCCCGGGCGCGGACCCTGGCGCGGCAGACCTGGTGCGGCGTCCATCGACAGCGAGCGCGAGTGGCGCGGCGAGTGCCGCCACCAGTACCGGGACCCCGGCGGGCAGCAGCGGAACGCACACGAGCACCAGCAGTACGCCGAGACCGGCCACCACCCGCTCCAGAGCGGTACTGAGCATCGGAGCCAGCAAGGCCAGGAAGACGGCGGGCCCGGCGGCGTCCAGTCCCCAGTCCTGGGGGTCGCCGAGGGCGGACGCCCCGACCGCGCCCACGAAGGTGGTCAGGTTCCACAGGACGTAGAGCGACGCACCGGTGACGACGAAACCAAGGCGCGCACTTCGCCGGTTCCGCTGGGCGAGCGCGACGATGGAGGTCTCGTCGATGACCCAGTGGGCGGCGAAGGGGCGTACGGAGCGGGGCAGCGCCAGAAGCTGGGACAGGCGCAGCCCGTAGAACGCGTTGCGCACTCCGAGGAAGAACGCCCCGGCAGCGGCGGTCAGCGGATTCCCGCCCACGGCGAGCGCTCCGACGAGAGCGAACTGCGAGGCCCCGGTGAAGACCAGAAGGCTGAGCACGCACGTCTGCAGAAGGCTGATTCCGGCCCCGGCCGAGGTCACTCCGAAGGCGAACCCGGACAGGCCGACAGCGACACCGACACCGAGCGCGTCACGTATCACCGCTCGTTCGTCGATGTCCGCCCCGTCGTGACAGCCGACTGACTCGCCCGGTGGGCAGCTGCCCACCCCTGCCTCCGCCTCGTTCACCGCGGCCCCGTGCTCCGTCCCCGGCGCCCCGTGACCCGTCCCGGCCCCGGCCCCGTCCTCCGTGCGAGTCACAGACGACGAACCCGCCCCGTGCTCCGTGCCAGCCGCTCCGTGCCCCGTCCCTACGGCTCGCTCCGCGCGTCCGGCCGAACCCGCCGAGTCGGAGTGACCTCCTCCGCAGGGGACTGGCGGGTCACCGAGGCTGGCCGCACCGGCGGCAATCACAGGCTCCAGAGGGCTCGCAGACCTCACAGGGGTCACTGAGCTCACACTGGTCACCGCAGTCACTGGGCTCGCAGGGTCCACGGTCGCGATGGGCTCGATGGGCTCCATGGGCGTCACACGGCGCACTGCCCCTCGTGCGCGGCCCCGTTCCTTGGCGCTTTCCGCTCGTTCTGACACGGCCGTGACGCTACGAGCCGTGCTGCGGCTCTGTCTTGTACGTTCTTGCGCCCTCGCAGGTCACCGTGGCGGGAGACGACAGGGCTTGGCGCGGTCGTGACCGGCTAAGCGGTCACGACCGCGCTTGAAGCTCACGACCGCGCTGGGCGGTCACGACCAACTGAGCCGACGCGACCCGATCAAACCCGACGCCGCCCGCTCACCTGTCACGGCCCACTGGACGATCATGATCGGCTGGACGGTCACGGCCAGCGGCGCGTTCGCGCCGGTACGCGCCCGGTGGCACGCCGACAATGCGGGTGAAGTGCCGGTTCAGGTGGGGCTGGTCGGTGAAGCCGACGAGCGTCGCCGCCTCCGCGGGCGCCGTGCCGGACTCCAGCATCCGGCGGGCGCGGCGGACCCTGGCGTCGGTCAGCCAGGTGTGCGGCGGCATCCCGTACACGGTACGGAAGGCGCGCAGCAGGGCGAAGGGACTCGTCCCCACTTCGGCCGCGAGCTTTTCCAGGGTCGGCGGGTCGGCCATCCGGTCTTCCAGGATTTCGCGAGCGCGTACGGCGGTGCGGGCGCCCGCGCCGTGCTCCGTGCGCGGGGGGAGCGCTCCGCCATGGCCGCGGAGCAGCCGGGCGATGGTGCCGCGCAGCACGGTGTCGGCGGCGAGCGCGTTGCCCTCCTCCGCGGCGCGGTGCACCGCCATGATGAGCCGGACCGCCTCCGGGTCATTCACGACGGGGCGGGAGAATCCGGCTGACCCGCGGACGCTGGTCACCTCTGCCGCTATCTCGGCGACCGTGGCGGCGGCCGGGTAGAGGACGTGGTACGCCCAGCCCTCGGGGACACCGGCGCGGGCCGTGTGCGCGACGTCCGGGTTGATCATGACGACGCCACCGGGGCCGACGCGTTCGACACCGCCTGGCAGCGTGACCTCCTCGACGCCGCCGGTGATCGCACCGAGTACGTATCCGTCGTGTGTGTGGCGGGGGAAGGAGTGGCCGACGTACCGGGCGCGCAGCAGATCCACTCCAGGCAGCTCGGAGTAGCGCCAGTGCCGTGCCCTCTCCCGCTCCGCCATGGGTTCATTCTGCGCCGCCGCCCGGCGGACGTTGCCCGGAGGCCGCGTCCCTCCGGTTCATCCGTCGGCTCGTCAGCGCGTCAGCCGGTCCGGCCAAACCGCGCGACGACCGCTGTGACCTGCCATTTCGGGCGGTTGTCAGTGGTGCGGTGCACGATGGGGGGCATGGCGAGAACTGATCAGCGCGACGAGCCGACGGGGAGCGGGGACCCGGGCGGTGCGGCAGGGCACGCCGACGCTCTGGCGGCGTTCTCCGCGGCGACCCGCAGCTGGTTCACGGGGGCGTTCACCGCGCCGACGGCGGCGCAGGCGGGCGCCTGGCGGGCGATCGGCGAAGGCTCCGATGTGCTGGTCGTCGCGCCTACCGGGTCCGGTAAGACCCTCGCCGCCTTCCTGGCCGCCCTCGACCAGCTGGCCGGCACTCCCCCGCCGGCGGAGGCCAAGAAGCGCTGCCGCGTGCTGTACATCTCGCCGTTGAAGGCCCTCGCCGTGGATGTGGAACGCAACCTGCGCAGTCCGCTCACGGGCATCAGGCAGGAGGCGGTGCGGCTCGGGCTGCCGGAGCCCGAGGTGCGGGTGGGAATCCGTTCGGGCGACACCCCTGCCGCCGAGCGCCGTTCGCTGGCCACGCGACCGCCGGACATTCTGATCACGACCCCCGAGTCGCTGTTCCTGATGCTCACGTCCGCGGCCAGGGAGGTCCTGGCCGGGGTGGAGACGGTGATCCTCGATGAGGTGCACGCGGTCGCCGGCACGAAGCGCGGGGCGCATCTGGCGTTGTCGCTGGAGCGGCTCGACGCGCTGCGCGGCGCGGGCCCCTCAGGCTATGGCCATGCCCGTCCTGCGCGGCGGATCGGCCTGTCCGCGACGGTGCGGCCAGTGGAGGAGGTGGCGCGCTATCTCTCGCCAGGGCGGAAGGTGGAGATCGTCCAGCCGCCGTCAGGCAAGAGGTTCGACCTGTCGGTCGTGGTCCCTGTCGAGGACCTCGGTGAGCTGGGCGGCTCTCCCGCCCAGGAGGGGCAGGAAGGGGAGCGGCCCTCGATCTGGCCGCATGTGGAAGAGCGGATCGCCGACCTGGTCCAGGCGCATCGTTCGACCATCGTCTTCGCGAACTCGCGGCGTCTCGCCGAGCGGCTGTGCAACCGCCTCAACGAGATCGCGTACGAGCGGGCGACCGGGGAGCCGCTGCCCGAGCATCACTCGCCCGCCGAGATGATGGCGGAGTCAGGCGCGGCCAAGGGCGCTCCACCCGTGCTCGCGCGCGCCCACCACGGCTCCGTGTCGAAGGAACAGCGGGCCTTGGTGGAGGAAGACCTCAAGGCGGGCAGGCTGCCCGCGGTGGTCGCCACGTCCAGTCTCGAACTGGGCATCGACATGGGCGCCGTCGACCTCGTCGTCCAGGTCGAGTCGCCGCCCTCGGTCGCCTCCGGGCTCCAGCGGGTGGGCCGCGCCGGTCACCAGGTGGGGGCGGTGTCCACCGGCGTGGTCTTCCCGAAGTACCGGGGTGACCTGGTGCAGGCCGCGGTCGTCACCGAACGCATGCGCAGCGGCGCCATCGAAGCCCTGCGCGTCCCTGCCAACCCGCTCGACGTGCTGGCCCAGCAGCTGGTCGCCATGACGGCGATGGACACGTGGGACGTCGACGAACTGCTCGCGGTGGTGCGCCGGGCCGCCCCGTTCGCCACGCTTCCCGAGTCGGCGTACACGGCGGTCCTCGACATGCTCGCCGGGCGCTATCCGTCCGACGCCTTCGCCGAGCTGCGGCCCCGAGTCGTGTGGGACCGCGTCGCCGGTACGGTCACCGGCCGCCCGGGAGCGCAGCGGCTCGCTGTCACCTCCGGCGGCACGATCCCGGACAGGGGCCTGTTCGGCGTCTTCCTCGCCGGCTCCCAGTCGGCCGGGAGCGGCGGCGGGTCCGGGGGCGCGTCGGGCGGCTCCGGCCGGAGCGGTGGGCGGCGGGTCGGCGAGCTCGACGAGGAGATGGTCTACGAGTCCCGGGTGGGCGATGTGTTCACGCTGGGGACCACCTCCTGGCGAATCGAGGACATCACCCGCGACCAGGTCCTGGTCTCGCCCGCCCCCGGGGTGCCGGGGCGGCTGCCGTTCTGGAAGGGCGACCAGCTGGGACGGCCGCTGGAGCTGGGCCGCGCCCTCGGCTCGTTCCTCCGCGAGATCGGCTCTCTGGCGCCCGAGACCGCCCGAGCGCGGCTGAGCGCCGCTGGTCTCGACACGTGGGCGGCGGACAATGTGCTGTCCTACCTCGACGAGCAGCGGCGCGCCTGCGGCCACGTTCCCGATGACCGGACCATCGTCGTCGAGCGGTTCCGCGACGAGCTGGGCGACTGGCGGGTGGTCATCCACTCCCCTTTCGGTGCCCAGGTGCACGCGCCGTGGGCGCTCGCCCTCGGTGCCAGACTCGCCGAGCGCTACGGCATGGACGCCCAGGTCATGCATGCCGACGACGGCATCGTGCTGCGCCTGCCCGACGCCGACCTGCTGGGTCTCGACCTGCTCGACGGGCCCATGCCCACCGACGCCCCGCCCGGTACCCCCTCCGCCTCCGGCGCCACACCGGGCACCACGCCCGGCCGTGACTGGGGCACGGCGTACGACAGTGAGCAGTCTCCCGTCGGCGCCGCGGATGTCGCTTTCGACCAGGGTGAGGTGGCTCAGCTGGTCACCGACGAGATCGGCGGCTCCGCCCTGTTCGCCGCCCGCTTCCGGGAGTGCGCCGCCCGCGCTCTGCTGCTCCCGAGGCGCAACCCCGGAAAACGCACCCCCCTGTGGCAGCAGCGCCAGCGCGCCTCCCAGCTGCTCCAGGTGGCAAGCGAGTTCGGGTCGTTCCCCATCGTCCTCGAAGCCGTCCGCGAATGCCTCCAGGACGTGTTCGACGTGCCGGGGCTGACCGAGCTGATGGGCGACATCGAGGCGCGCCGGGTCCGGCTTGTCGAGGTGACCACCCCTGAGCCCTCCCCGTTCGCCCGCTCGCTGCTGTTCGGTTACGTGGCGCAGTTCCTGTACGAGGGTGACTCGCCGCTCGCCGAGCGCCGTGCCGCCGCCCTCTCCCTCGATGCCCGGCTGCTCGCCGAACTGCTCGGTCAGGCCGAGCTCCGCGAGCTCCTCGACGCCGACGTGCTCGCCGAACTGGAGCGGGAGCTGGCCTGGCGCACGGAGGACCGCCGGATCAAGGACGCTGAGGGCGTCGCCGACGCGCTGCGCGTCCTCGGCCCGCTCACCGACGATGAGCTGGCCGAGCGCGGTGCTGAGCCGGCGTGGCCGCGCGAACTGGAAGCGACCCGCCGCGCCATCCGGGTGCGGATCGCGGGCCGCGACCACTGGGCGGCCATCGAGGACGCGGGCCGCCTGCGGGACGCGCTGGGCACAGCGCTGCCCGTCGGGGTCCCCGAGGCCTTCACCGAGCCCGTACGGGACCCGCTCGGCGACCTCCTCGCCCGCTACGCCCGCACCCACGGGCCGTTCACCTCAGCGGACGCCGCCGCCCGCCTCGGCCTGGGCACGGCCATCACCGACGGCGCGCTGCACCGGCTGGCCGCCGACAACCGCGTCGTCCACGGCGAGTTCCATCCGGCGGGGGTCGGCCAGGAATGGTGCGACACCACGGTGCTGCGCCGCCTGCGGCGCCGTTCGCTGGCCGCTCTGCGCCAGGAACTTGAGCCTGTCCCACCCGCGGCGCTCGCCTCCTTCCTCCCGCAGTGGCAGCATCTGGGCGCCGCGCGCCTGCGCGGCGCCGACGGCCTGATCCGCGCCATCGAGCAGTTGCAGGGCGCGGCGGTTCCCGCGTCCGCGCTGGAAAAGCTCGTCCTGTCCTCGCGCGTCTCGGACTATTCCCCGGCGCTGCTCGACGAACTGACGGCGGCCGGAGAGGTGATCTGGGCGGGCGCCGGGGCCCTGCCGGGCAAGGACGGCTGGGTCGCCCTCTACGTAGCGGACGCGGCGCCGCTGCTGCTGCCCGGCGCGCGCCCGCTGGAGCTGGGTCCGCTGCACGAGGCGGTGCTCGACGCCCTGTCGGGAGGTTACGGGCTGTTCTTCCGCCAGATAGCGGACCGGGTACGAGCCGCCGGTCTCGCCCCGGCGAGCCCTGCGGGCGCCGACGCCGACATCGCCGACGCGGTCTGGGATCTCGCCTGGTCCGGCCGCCTGACCAACGACACTCTCGCCCCGTTGCGCGCGTTCCTCGGTTCCGGGCGCACCGCGGGAGCCACGGCCCACCGCGCCAAGCGGGCTGTGCCCCGGGGCCGGTACGGGTCGCTCACGAGCCGCCCCGGCGTCGGGGGGCGCGGCGTCCGGCCCACCGCCTCGTTCGGCGGGCCGCCCACCGTCGCGGGCCGCTGGTCCCTGCTGCCCGAGCCCGCCGGAGACCCCACCCACCGGGCCCATGCCCTGGCAGGCACGCTGCTCGACCGGCACGGGGTGGTGACGCGCGGCGCGGTGGCCGCCGAGGGCGTGGAGGGCGGATTCGCGGCCGCCTACCGGGTGCTGTCCGTCTTCGAGGAGAGCGGGCAGGCACGCCGCGGCTATGTGGTGGAGGGCTTGGGCGCCGCCCAGTTCGCCATGGACGGAGCGGTGGACCGGCTGCGCGCCGTCAGCACGGCACGCGACCGGAACCCGGGGCCCGGCTCCGGCTTCGGGACCGGCTCAAGCCGGACCGCCGAGTCGTCACGGCCCGTCGTCCTCGCGGCGGCCGACCCCGCCAACGCGTACGGGGCCGCGCTCGGCTGGCCGGACCCGCCGCCCGGTTCGACGCACAAACCGGGCCGCAAGGCGGGTTCGCTCGTCGTTCTCGTCGACGGCGAGCTGGTGCTCTACATGGAGCGCGGCGGCAAGACGCTGCTGGCCTGGCCCGGCACGGCCGAATCCGGCCAGTCGGGGTCCGGACCGACCGGGCCGACCGGGGCCGGGCTGCCGGGCGCGGGGCCTGGAGGGACGGCGTTCGGCCCGTTCCCCGCATACCCCGGTGCCACGTCCGGCTCCGGTGACGGGGAGGGCGGGGACACGAGGCTGACGCTGGCCGTCGAGGCGCTGGCCGGGGCGGCCCGCGCGGGCGCGCTCGGCACGATCACCATCGAGCGGGTCAACGGCGCCGCCGCGCTGTCCTCCCCGTTCGGCGCCATGCTCGAAGCCGCCGGATTCCACGCCACCCCTCGCGGACTACGGCTGCGCTCACCCCAGTGACACCGGGAGGCATCCAGAGGTACCGAGAGGTACCGACGCCGCCCCGAACCCCCGCCGCCGATGCCCCCACCACCGTGAGATCCCGCAACCACCGTGAGATCCCGGACCGCGACCGGTCGGGCGCCGGTCGCGGTCCCGGTCGACCGACCCGCCCGTCGCGGGCTCAGTCGGGCGACCGGCCGGTCCCGACTCCCTGAGACCCATGGCGGCATCATGGGGTCATGCCTGAGGGAGACACGGTCTGGCGCACCGCCCGCCGCCTGCACGACGCGCTGGCGGGCGAACCGCTCACCCGCTGGGAGCTGCGCGCCCCCTCCCGGCCCGCCACGCGGCCGAACGCGTGGGGTGAGCGGCAACCCAGTCTCGCCGCGCTCGACCTGACCGGTCGGCGGGTGCTTGAAGCGGTGCCGCGCGGTAAGCATCTCCTCATCCGGGTGGAGGGCGGTCTGACGCTCCACTCCCATCTGCGTATGGACGGCGCCTGGCGGGTCTTCGGCAACGGGGAACGCTGGCGCGGTGGCCCGGGGCACGAGATCCGGGCCGTTCTCGGCGTGGCCGACCGCACGGCCGTCGGCTACCGGCTCCCGGTGCTCGCCCTGATCCGTACCGCCGACGAACCCACCGTGGTCGGCCACCTCGGACCCGACCTGCTCGGCCCGGACTGGGACCCCGCTGAGGCGCTGCGCCGTCTGCTGGCCGACCCGGCGTGCCCGCTCGGTGAAGCCCTGCTCGACCAGCGGAACCTCGCGGGGATCGGCAATGTGTACAAGTCGGAGCTGTGCTTCATGCTCCGTGTCACGCCGTGGCTGCCCGTGTCGGAGCTCGGCGCGCCCCAGCGGCTGACCACGCTGGCGAAGAAGCTCCTTGAGGTCAACAAGGCCCGCCCCGTCCGCGTCACCACGGCCGAGCGCCACCCCGACCTGCGCCTGTGGGTGTACGGCCGGGGCGGAAAGCCATGCGTGCGCTGCGGGACCCCGATCCGGTCGGCCGAACAGGGAGACGGGCGGGCCAACGGAGAGAGCCAGGCCCGCATCACGTACTGGTGCCCCCACTGCCAGGCCGGGCCGGCACCGGGCACGTAGAGACGCAGAGCGCGTGGAAACGACTCAGACGAGAGCCCGCGCGGAGACGACTCCGGTGCTACGACGGCGCTGTGGCGGGCACCGTTCCCAAGGCCCCGCAGAGCGCCCCGTGGGCACAGGTGCTGACGGCACACCCCCTGTTTGCCCCGTGGCCACGTCACAGCCGGGAGCGTCACGGCCGAGGACCGTCACCACAGCCGGGGCCGGACGCTCAACCAGGGGCGGACGGACAGTCAGGGACGGTACGGACGGTCGGGGACGAGCAACGCCCCCCTACGGGTGGACGTCGCAGCTACGGCGGACCCTGACCCCGACCCGGTGGGTCGGCCGACGGCGAGCAAGTTTCAGTCGTCGCGGCCGACGGCGGGGGGAGGTTCAGTCATCGCGGACGGCGGCGAGGAAGGTCCGGGCGCCGACCGATCACTGCTCGTACGTCCGATCACCGCTCGTACGTCCGGCCCGTTCGCCTTCAGCCCGGCTGCGGGCCGTCCTCACCCGCCGGGACCACGGTACGCAGTGCACGGGCAACAGGCTCAGTCCCCAGCCGCCCGCCACGAGCGTCCCTTCGAGCGGCCCCGCCTGCGCGGGCTGGGCGGCGAGGCGGAAAGCAGCCCACCACCACACGCCGCCCAGCACGACCGCGCAAGCCCACCGGGCGGGCTCAGACACCACAGGCCGTCGCCCGCTCGCCCTTCGCGTACGAAGGGGATCGGGGCTTACGGGCCGCCGTTCCCCGGTCATGCGCTGCCAGAGCTGACATGTCCGAGCACCTTCCGCCGTCGCGCTGCGGCACCTTCGTTGTCACGGCCCTCTTGCCGGGGCGCCGTCTCCGTCTCCCTCGCCTGCCTGCTTGCCGCACGGCCGCATCCGGCGTCATGGGCGCCATCCGCGGGTCTGAGCGCCACCCGCATGCGCGGGCCTGAGCGCCACCTGCGGGCCGTACCGGCGCCGTCACCGCGCGCGTGGCCGCACCGTGGTCGGTGCCGGAGCGCCCGCGCCGCGTAGCCCCGCCGCTACTGAGTAGCGGTGACGGCCTCGGCCTGGAACATCCACGCGTGCTTCTCAAGATCGGCGGTCAGCCCGATCAGGATGTCCTGCGTCACCGGGTCGGGCTTGTCCGTCGCCTCGATGCGCCGACGCATCCGTTCGATGACGGCGGTGAGGGCTCCGACGAGGATCTTCACGGCATCGGTGTCCTTGATCCAGCCTTCCTTCACCGTGTCGATACCGCTCGTCTTGGCGACGCTCTCCGCGCGCCCGTCGGGATTGACACCGATCGCGGACCCCCGCTCAGCCACCGTGTCGGTGTGCGTACGAGCCGATTCCACTACTTCGTCGAGCTGGAGGTGGATGGAACGGAACCGGGGGCCGACCACGTTCCAGTGCACCTGCTTGGCAACCAGGGACAAGTCCACGAGGTCGACAAGCGCGCCTTGGAGGCAGTCGCCGACGATCTTGCGGTCGCCCTCGGACAGCGAGCTCTTCACGACAGACATCCAATTCCTCCTGATTGACGGAAAAGTCCCTTTATCCACCTTCCCATAGTCGCGACTACCCAGTCATATGAGCCGTATACAAGGGTGACCTGCCCCACCAGGCGGGCCTCCCCAGCCCCCAGTGACCTGCCGCCGCACCCACCGCGGCCGCCATCGGCACCCGGCTACCGCCAAGCAGGCGTGCAGCCCCCGCGATAGCCCTACGCCGCGTCCGGCGGCGGATCGCGCTGGGCCCCTGTCGGTGCGTCGTGGAGTGCGGGTGCGTCGTGGCTGGTCGCGCAGTTCCCCGCGCCCCTGACGGGGCACACCCTTTCGCTGTGCCAGGGCTGCTTCCCCTGGGCTTCCCCTGGGCTTCCCCTGGGCTTCCCCTGGGCCTGGCGGGCCCGGAAGGCCCATGCGCAGCCCGATGCCCGGGCACGCATGATCCGTCGGACACCCCTAGCAGCCCATAGCAGCCCCGAGCGGCCGTGCGGTGCCCCGTGCGGCCCCCAGCCGCCCGGAGCGCGCCCACGCGGACGCAGGAGGCCGAAAACCAGGAAACCCCGTCGGCGTGGAGCCGATCGGGGCTTACAGGCACAACAGTCGCAGACCAGGTGAGAGTTTCCTCAGGCCGCGACCACGTTGACGGCTTCCGCGGGCGCCTTGATGGTCACCCGCTCCTCGGGCACGGACGTCACCGACGTCACGGACACCGAATTCAGGCGTGGCCTCATCGGTGCGGGCACGGGCTCGCTCGCTGCGGCGGACTGCGCCAGCTCGGCCAGCGACAGTTCGTCGCTCACCTCCCGCATCACCTGGGACATCCGTACGTCCAAGGCGTCACAGATGGCGGAAAGCAACTCGGAGGATGCTTCCTTCTGCCCTCGCTCCACCTCTGAGAGATAGCCGAGGGAGACCCGAGCGGACGAGGAGACCTCGCGCAGAGTCCGGCCCTGGCGCTGGCGCTGTCGGCGCAGCACGTCACCCAGCAGGCGACGGAGCAGAATCATCGCTGGCTCCCTCCTCGGACCGCGTATCCGGTTCCTTCTCGCCCCACCGTACCGCCTCGGGCTCCACCCGTGCGGGGGGCGATGTCGTGTTCACTCAGGGCTGCAAACATCAAATCCCCCCACGTTGTTCCGTATCCTGTGCCCGCGCATTTTCGATCAGTTGGCTCTGTAGCAGCTCAAGGGCCGATACGACGCTCCGCGCGCGGATCTCCGCGCGGGTTCCGGAGAGCCGCAGCCGCTCCGACGCCGCCGCGCCACGCGGCCCGGCGACCGCTATGTGGACGGTGCCCACGGGTTGACCGTCCCGCGGCTCGGGTCCGGCGACGCCCGTGGTCGCCGCTGCCCAGTCGGAGCCCAGCGCCCGCCGTACGCCCTGCGCCGTCCGCAGCGCCACCTCGGCGTCGACCGCTCCGCGCTCGTCCAGAAGCGCCCCGTCCACGCCCAGCACCCGGGACTTCAGATCGGCCGCGTACGCCGTCACGGAGCCACGGAAAGCGAGGGAGGCCCCGGGGGCATCGGTCAGGGCCGCGGCCGGCAGACCGCCCGTCAGCGACTCGGCGACAGCCACGGTCTCGCCGCGCCCGCCGAGCATGGACAGCACCTCGGCCACGAGCGCCGCACGCGCCGACGGAACAACCACCCCTCCACCGGCACCAAGGGCATCACCACGGCCACCAGCGGCATCACCAGGCCCGTCCGCCTCCACAGTCACCCGCGAACCCGTTCCCGCACCACTGGCCGTACGCACCGTACGAAGGCTCACCGCACGGATTCCCGGCCCGCACGCTCCCGTTCGGCGGCCAGCCCCGCGCGGCGCAGGACGACGGCCTGCCGTACGTAGTCGAGCCCGGTCGCCAGCGTGAGCAGCACGGCCACGCCCATCACCCAGAAGCGGAGCGTCGCCAGCGGGCCCGTCAGCGCGAGGACGTACATCCCCACGGCGGTGCCCTGCGCGAGCGTCTTCATCTTGCCGCCACGGCTGGCCGGGATGACGCCGTGCTTGATCACCCAGAAGCGCATCAGCGTGATGCCGATCTCCCGGAAGAGGATGACGCCGGTGACCCACCAGGGCAGGTCGGACAGGAGGGACAGGCAGATCAGCGCCGCGCCCATGATCGCCTTGTCCGCTATCGGGTCGGCGATCTTCCCGAAGTCGGTGACCAGGTTGTAGCGGCGGGCCAGATGACCGTCGAAGAGGTCGGTGATCATCGCCACCGAGAACGCCGCCCAGGCGAAGGAGCGCCACGCGGGGTCGTAGCCGTCGCCGTGCATGATGAGCATGACGAAGCCCGGCACCAGGGCGAGCCTGGCCATGGTGAGGATGTTGGCGATGTTCCACAACCCGGCAGGCCGGGGGGTCACCACCGCACGGGCACCTCCCGTCGCGGAGGCCGGAACTCCGGTCATCTGTCCGCCCCCTTGGGACCCGTCTCGTCGGCCAGCGGCTCCGCGACGAGGTCCACTCCCTCCGCCGCGATCACCTTCGCCTCGACGATACGGCCGGGGACAAGTTCGCGGTCGGTCAGCAGGGCCGTCTGCCCGTCCGTCTCGGGTGCCTGGTGCGCGCCACGCCCGACGGTGCCGTCCGCCTCGTCGACCCGGTCGACGAGCACCCGCACCGTCTCACCGAGGCGCTCCTCGGCGCGCTGCGCCGTCAGCTCCTCCGCGAGCCGTGAGACGCGCGCCAGCCGCTCCGCGACCACATCCGGGTCGAGCTTGTCCCCGTATGTGGCGGCTTCGGTGCCGTCCTCGTCGGAGTAGCCGAAGACCCCGATGGCGTCCAGTCGCGCCTCGCTGATAAACCGTTCCAGCTCGACGACGTCGGCCTCGCTCTCGCCGGGGAAGCCGACGATGAAGTTGGAGCGGGCACCGGCCTGCGGGGCCTTGGCCCGGATCTGGCCGAGCAGGTCCAGGAAGCGGTCGGTGTCACCGAACCGGCGCATCGCCCGCAGCACACCGGGCGCCGAGTGCTGGAAGGACAGGTCGAAGTACGGCGCGACCTTGTCCGTCGAGGTCAGTACGTCGATGAGGCCGGGGCGCATCTCGGCGGGCTGCAGGTAGCTGACCCGGACGCGCTCGATCCCGTCCACCGCGGCCAGCTCGGGCAGCAGCGTCTCCAGCAGCCGGATGTCGCCGAGGTCCTTGCCGTAGGAGGTGTTGTTCTCGGAGACCAGCATGATCTCCTTCACGCCCTGCTCGGCGAGCCAGCGCGTCTCCCCCAGAACGTCCGAGGGGCGGCGCGAGATGAACGAGCCGCGGAAGGACGGGATGGCGCAGAAGGAGCAGCGCCGGTCGCAGCCGGAGGCGAGCTTGACGGAGGCGACGGGGCTGGTGCCCAGCCGTCGGCGCAGCGGGGCGCGCGGGCCGGAGGCGGGGGCGACGCCCTCGGGGAGGTCCACCAGGTCCGCGAGGTCGGCGGGGGGCTCGGCCGCCGCTGGGGCCGCCCCGTCCACGCCGCCGTGGCCGGGGAGCGCCACCGTCGTGCCCTGCCGCTGCGCGGGGCTGACCGGCAGCAGCTTGCGCCGGTCACGCGGGGTGTGGGAGGCGTGCACACCGCCGGACAGGATGGTGCGCAGCCGGTCGGAGATGTCGGCGTAGTCGTCGAAGCCGAGCACGCCGTCGGCTTCGGGCAGCGCCTCGGCGAGCTCCTTGCCGTATCTCTCGGCCATGCAGCCGACCGCTACGACGGCCTGGGTGCGGCCGTGGTCTTTGAGATCGTTCGCTTCGAGGAGGGCGTCGACCGAGTCCTTCTTGGCGGCTTCGACAAAGCCGCAGGTGTTGACGACGGCGACATCGGCGTCGGAGGCTTCCTCGACGAGCTCCCAGCCATCCGCTGCCAAGCGGCCTGCGAGCTCCTCCGAGTCCACCTCGTTACGGGCGCAGCCAAGAGTGACAAGGGCGACGGTACGGCGTTCGGGCATACGCTCAGACTACTTTGTCCCGGCACCGGTCCCCGCGCCAAGGGCACACCGAACGCTCGCCGGGCGACGACCACCCCGTGCGCCGCCCCCCGCTCGGCCAGGTCAGCCCGCCTCCGGATCACCCTTCGTGTACGTCAGGCGCTGGACCTGCCCGTCTTCGCCCGGGTGCTTGACTTCCTTGCCGTTGACGAAAAGCTGCACGGCCCCGGCGTCGCCGAGCACCAGGTCGAGGCGCTTGCTGTCGGTGAACGTCTTGGACGCGCCCTGCTTGATCACACCGACGTGGATCAGCCGCCCGTTGTGGTCCTTCGCCGAGATCCACGCCTGCCGGTCGGCGGCGGTGAGCTTGACGGTCACCTTGTTGGCCGGGACACCGGCGATGGCGCTGCCGGACGGGTCCGGCTTGGGGTCGGCGGGCTTGGTCGGGGTGGGCTTGCCGGTCGACGTCGCTGACGGGGCGCTCTCCGCGGTCGTGCCCTCGCCGTCGCCACCGCCGCTGAACAGCGTGAAGCCGACGAACCCCACGACGGCGACGATCGCGGCGACCATCGCCGCCGTCCAGTTCGGGCGGCGCGGCTCGGAGCGGATGCGCTCGGCTTCGAAGAGCGGGGCGGCGGCGGTGGGCTCGGGCCGGCCGCCGTGTTCCTCGTCGTACTGATCGATGAGGCCGGCGGGATCGAGTCCGACGGCGCGGGCGAGCGAGCGGATGTGTCCCCGGGCGTAGACGTCACCACCGCAGCGGGAGAAGTCGTCCTGCTCGATGCCGTGCACGATGGGGACACGCACCCGGGTGGCGGTACTGACCTCGTCGACGGTCAGTCCTGCGTCGATACGGGCCTGCTGAAGGGCGCGACCGACGGAAGGCCGGTCGTCTGCGGAGGAGTTGCCGATGGACACGGGGGCGCCTTTCGAGCGTGTAGCCACCTGCTGGAGGTTCAGTCTAGGGGTGGTACGAAAGGGTCGGGCAAGCGGGAGGCCGGTCTTTGTACGCCATCGGAATGGCCACACAGTCCCCGGTGGTCCGGTCGAGACGCATCATCCGGCCCCTCCCTCAACTTGACGTATCAGCAGAGGAAACGGTTGCCCGCGTCCTCCTTACGAGTGTTCCCCACCACGGATAACGGCGAGGACTCCGTCCAGTTCGTCCGGTTTGATGAGGACATCGCGCGCTTTCGACCCCTCGCTCGGGCCGACGATGCTGCGCGACTCCATCAGGTCCATGAGCCTGCCCGCCTTCGCGAAGCCCACACGCAGCTTCCGCTGCAGCATCGAGGTCGAGCCAAACTGGGTTGATACCACCAGCTCAGCGGCCTGGCACAGCAGATCGAGGTCATCGCCGATGTCCTCGTCGATCTCCTTCTTCCTGGCCGTGCCCACCGTCACGTCCTCGCGGAAGACGGGCGCCATCTGGTCCTTGCAGTGCTGGACCACGGCGCTCACTTCCTCCTCGGTGACGAAGGCGCCCTGCATACGGATCGGCTTGTTCGCGCCCATCGGCAGGAACAGCCCGTCACCCTTTCCGATGAGCTTTTCGGCTCCCGGCTGGTCGAGAATGACCCGGCTGTCGGCGAGCGAGGAGGTCGCGAAGGCGAGCCGGGAGGGCACGTTCGCCTTGATCAGACCGGTGACGACGTCGACGGACGGCCGCTGGGTGGCGAGCACCAGGTGGATGCCGGCGGCGCGGGCGAGCTGGGTGATACGGACGATCGAGTCCTCGACATCCCGCGGCGCGACCATCATCAGGTCCGCCAGCTCGTCCACGATGACCAGCAGGTACGGATACGGGGACAGCTCACGCTCGCTGCCCTCGGGCGAGCTCACCTTGCCCGCGCGGACGGCGGCGTTGAAGTCGTCGATGTGCCGGAAGCCGTACGCCGCCAGGTCGTCGTAGCGCAGGTCCATCTCGCGTACGACCCACTGCAGCGCCTCGGCGGCCCGCTTGGGGTTGGTGATGATGGGCGTGATCAGGTGCGGGATGCCCTCGTACGCGGTGAGCTCCACGCGCTTGGGGTCCACCAGCACCATCCGGACATCCTCCGGGGTCGCCCGGATCATGACCGAGGTGATCAGGCAGTTGATGCACGACGACTTTCCGGAGCCGGTCGCTCCCGCCACCAGCACGTGCGGCATCTTCGCCAGGTTGGCCATCACATAGCCGCCCTCGACGTCCTTGCCGAGCGCCACGAGCATCGGGTGCTCGTCACCGGCGGCGTCGGCCAGCCGCAGCACGTCGCCGAGGTTGACCATCTCGCGGTCGCTGTTGGGAATCTCGATGCCGACGGCCGACTTGCCGGGGATCGGGCTGATGATGCGCACGTCCGGACTCGCGACGGCGTACGCGATGTTCTTCGTCAGCGCGGTGATCCGCTCGACCTTCACGGCCGGGCCGAGCTCCACCTCGTAGCGTGTGACCGTCGGCCCTCGGGTGAAGCCGGTGACCGCCGCGTCCACCTTGAACTCCGTGAAGACGGTCGTCAGTGAGGCCACCACGGCGTCGTTCGCGGCGCTGCGTGTCTTGCCGGGGCCGCCGCGCACCAGCAGGTCGAGCGACGGCAGCGAGTAGGTGATGTCACCGGAGAGCTGCAACTGCTCCGCGCGGGAGGGCAGTGGCTGCCCCGGCTCGGGCGCGGGGCGCGTCAGGTCGGGCACCATGCCGGTGGAGTCGTCGCGGTCCCCACGCGTGCGTGCGCCCGCGTCGCCGTCGCGCCCCGCGGAGCCGCCCTGCGCGGCACCGTCCTGTTTCGCGCCGCGCGCCGGGGGGACACCGGTGCCGCGCTCGCCCACGATGCCGCTGCTGAGCCCGGCGACGATCGGCGACGGCTGGACGCCGTGCAGCACCGCCCCGTCGAGGGCGGCCGCGGCGGCCGCGGCGACATCCACCGCGTCCATCGGGCGGCCCGACGGCGGCTGGACGCTGCCCGTGCCCGACGCGGCGGAACGGCGTGACCGGCGGCGCTTGTTGAGCGCCTCCTCCTCGGCCCGCTCCGGGTCTTCCTCCCGCTCGGGGCCGCCCTTGTCCAGGGAGGCACGGCGAGGGCGCCTCGCGGGCGTCTGACGCCATTCCTCGGCGTACTCATCACCGTAGGCGTCGGCGTAGGCGTCGTCATCGACGTACTCGTGCTCGGCGTCGTCGATCAGGCCGAGCCGGACCCCGAGCTGCCGCAGCCGCTGCGGGATGGCGTTGACCGGCGTGGCGGTGACGACCAGCAGGCCGAAGACCGTCACCAGGACGAGCAGCGGCACGGCCAGGACCTCGCCGACCGTGTAGATCAGCGGCTTGGACGCGCCCCAGCCGACCAGCCCGCCCGCGTCCTGGATGGCCTCGGTGCCCTCACCGCGCCCCGGCGCGCCGCACGCGATGTGCACCTGACCCAGGACGCCGATGACCAGCGCGGACAGACCGATGACGATCCGTCCGTTCGCCTCGGGCTTCTCCGGGTGCCGGATCAGCCGGGCGGCGATGACCGCGAACAGGACCGGCACCACCAGGTCCAGGCGCCCGAACGTCCCGGTCACCAGCATCTCGACCAGTTCACCGACGGGGCCGCGCAGATTGGACCAGGTCCCGGCGGCCACGACCAGCGCCACGCCGAGCAGCAGCAGTGCGAGCCCGTCCTTGCGGTGCGCGGGGTCGAGGCCGCGCGCACCGCGCCCTATCCCGCGGAACATCGCGCCCACGGTGTGGGCGAGACCCAGCCAGATCGCGCGCACCACGCGGTAGAGGCCGTTGGTGGGGGACGGGGCGGGCTTGGGCGCCGCCTTCTTCGCGGGCGCCTTCTTCGGCGCCGCGGACTTCTTGGCGGGCGCCTTTTTGGCTGCCGCCTTCTTCGCGGGCTTGGCGGCTGCCTTCTTGGCGGGTCCCCCGGCGCGTCCGGCGGACTGCTTCGAGGTGCCCGCCGCGCTCTGGGAACCCTTGCCGGACGTACGAGAGGCCATGGCGCCGAGATTACCCGCGTCAGCCGTACGGGGCACGTACGCCCGCGGTTACGGCTGTGACAACGGCACCGCGACGGGGCACGGGGCAACGCCGGGAACGGGCCCGGCGGCAGACGCGGACGGAAAGGCCGCGCCGGGCGCCGTGGCGTCGGCACCGGGTTGTAGCCGGCGTGAGAACCACGCTCGCTGACATGACGTCAGAACGATCGCCAGGGGAACGGTGAGCCCGGGGCCTCAGCCCTGCGGGGGCACCGTTCCGGCGCTGCTGCCCGCGCCCGGCTCCAGCGCGTCGAGCGCGCGGCGCAGGCCGGTGAGCTTGCGCTCCAGGTGCGCCGCGGTCGCCACGGCGGCCGCGTCCGCGGACTCGTCCAGCTGCTTGGACAGGGCCTCGGCCTGCTCCTCCACGGCGGCGAGCCGGGCGGAGAGCTCGGCGAGGAGACCGACGGGCTCCTTGGCCTCCTCCACGGTCTGCTGGCCGCTCTCCAGCTGCAGCCGCAACAGCGCCGCCTGCTCCCGGAGCTGGCAGTTCTTCATATAGAGCTCGACGAAAACGGAGACCTTCGCGCGCAGCACCCACGGGTCGAACGGCTTGGAGATGTAGTCCACGGCACCAGCCGCGTACCCGCGGAAGGTGTGGTGCGGGCCATGGTTGATCGCGGTGAGGAAGATGATCGGGATGTCCCGCGTCCGCTCCCTGCGCTTGATGTGCGCGGCCGTCTCGAAGCCATCCATGCCCGGCATCTGCACATCCAGCAGGATGACCGCGAAATCGTCCGTCAGCAGCGCCTTGAGCGCTTCCTCCCCTGACGATGCCCGGACCAGCGTCTGATCCAGCGCGGAGAGAATCGCCTCCAACGCCAGCAGATTTTCCGGCCGGTCATCGACCAGGAGGATCTTGGCCTTCTGCACCATGCCCCGTCCTCCTCGTCCCGGCATGGGGTCACCCCAGCTCGAAGAGCCGAGGGAAGCACCGGGCGCCGCCCCAGGGGACGACACCCTTACGCCGCCCGTCCTTGTGCCGGTCATGGTAGCCGCACCCCGCTGTTCGCCACACCCTGTCACCGCGATGTCACTGTGCACGTAGCAGAAACGCGGTGGGAGACCAGAAGGTTCCCCGAATACCGCGTTCCCACACGTGTTTGGCCACAGTCAGTCAACAGTACGGCGTGGCGGCGCCGTCCCGCGCGTACGCTCCGTCACTCCCCTCGCATCCAGTGCTCCATCACCGCCAGCAGATGATCGGTGTCGACGGGCTTGGTCACGTAGTCGGACGCACCCGCCTCGATGCTCTTCTCCCGGTCGCCCTTCATCGCCTTGGCGGTGAGCGCCACGATCGGCAGCCCGGCGAACTGGGGCATCCGGCGGATCGCCGCCGTCGTCGCATATCCGTCCATCTCGGGCATCATGATGTCCATCAGGACAAGCGTGACATCGTCGTGCTGCTCCAGGACCTCGATCCCCTCGCGCCCATTCTCGGCGTACAGCACCTGTAGCCCGTACTGCTCCAGAACGCTCGTCAGCGCGAAGACGTTGCGGATGTCGTCGTCGACGATGAGCACCTTCTCACCGTTGAAGCCGGAGCCGGTGTCCTCGGCCACCAGGTCCTGGCCCGCCAGCATCCACGGCTCCGGCGGCTCCTGGCCCTGCCTGCCCGGCCCGCCGAGGCCACGCTCGGCCTCGGCGGTGCGCTGACGGCGCCGAAGCACACCACCGGTCGCGCGCAGCGTACTGCTCGACGGAGCGACGGAGCGGCCCTGCCGCGCGCCGCGCCGCTCCGGCGCCGCGCCGCCCTCGCCCGCCGTGTCGCCGCCCTCCGCGCCGCCGGGTGCCTCGATGGCCAGCGGAGCGGAGGGCTCCGTCGCCGGCGCGGGCAGCCCGCCCGTCGCCAGCTCCGGGTAGCCGTGCGGCGGCAGCTCGCCCGGGTGCACCGGCAGGTACAGCGTGAACGTCGAGCCGCGGCCCGGCTCGCTGTCCGCGTGGATCTCGCCGCCGAGCAGCCTGGCGATCTCCCGGCTGATGGACAGCCCGAGGCCGGTGCCGCCGTACTTGCGGCTGGTCGTCCCGTCGGCCTGCTTGAACGCCTCGAAGATGACGCGCATCTTGCTGGCGGCGATCCCGATGCCGGTGTCGGTGACGGAGAAGGCGATCATGTCGCCGTCGGGGTCGCGCAGCGCGCCGTGCTCCAGCAGCTGCTCCCTGATGGCGTCCGGAACCTCCGCCCCGGCCGACCGGATGACCAGCTCCACCGCACCGGCGTCGGTGAACTTCACCGCGTTCGACAGCAGGTTGCGCAGCACTTGCAGCAGCCGCTGCTCGTCGGTGTGCAGCGTCGCGGGAAGCTCCGGCGAGACCCGTACGGAGAAGTCCAGGCCCTTCTCCGCGGTGAGCGGCCGGAAGGTCGCCTCCACGTAGTCGACGAGCTGGACCACCGCGATCCGCGTCGGGCTGACGTCCATCTTGCCCGCCTCGACCTTCGACAGGTCGAGGATGTCGTTGATGAGCTGGAGCAGGTCGGACCCGGCGCCGTGGATGGTCTCGGCGAACTCGACCTGCTTGGGCGAGAGGTTCCCCTCCGCGTTGTCGGCGAGCAACTTGGCGAGGATCAGCAGCGAGTTGAGCGGCGTACGCAGCTCATGCGACATGTTCGCCAGGAACTCGGACTTGTAGCGCATCGAGACGGCCAGCTGCTCGGCGCGCTCCTCCAGCACCTGCCTGGCCTCTTCGATCTCCGTGTTCTTGACCTCGATGTCACGGTTCTGCCGGGCCAGCCGCTCGGACTTCTCCTCCAGTTCCGCGTTGGAGGACTGGAGCGCCTTCTGCCGGTTCTCCAGCTCGGCGGACCGCTCGCGCAGTTGCTCCGTCAGCTCCTGCGACTGCTTGAGCAGCACCTCGGTCTTGGTGTTGACGCTGATGGTGTTGACGCTCGTGCCGATCATCTCGGCGATCTGGTTGAGGAAGTCCTTCTGGATCTGCGTGAAGGGCTGGAACGAGGCCAGTTCGACCACGCCGAGGACCTGCCCCTCGAACAGCACCGGCAGCACGATCACATGGGCCGGAGGCGCCTCCCCCAGCCCGGAGGCGATCTTCAGATAACCCGCGGGGACGTTGTCCACCAAGATGGTGCGCTTCTCCTCCGCCGCCGTCCCGATCAGCCCGTCACCGGGCGAGAACGTGGTGGGCATGGAGTTCTTGGAGTAGCCGTAACCGCCGATCATGCGCAGTTCGTACGCGTCGGCGCCTGACCCGCCGTCCGGCGCCGTGTCGATGCCGTCGCCGGTCGGCACGGCCAGGAAGAACGCGCCGTGCTGGGCGGCGACCACCGGCGTCAGCTCGCTCATGATGAGCCGCGCCACGTCCTCCAGCTCGCGCCGTCCCTGCATGAGGCCCGAGATGCGGGCGAGGTTGCCCTTGAGCCAGTCCTGCTCCTTGTTGGCCAGCGTCGTCTCGCGCAGGTTGGCGATCATCGTGTTGATGTTGTCCTGGAGCTCCAGGATCTCGCCGGCCGCGTCCGCGTCGATCTTGAGGTTCAGGTCGCCGCGGGTCACCGCGGTCGCCACCTCGGCGATGGCGCGCACCTGACGGGTCAGATTGCCGGCCATCTCGTTGACCGACTCGGTCAGGTCCTGCCAGGTCCCCGCCACGTCGCGGACCCGTGCCTGGCCGCCCAGCTGGCCTTCCGTGCCCACTTCGCGGGCCACCCGGGTGACCTGCTCGGCGAACGAGGACAGCTGGTCGACCATCGTGTTGATCGTCGTCTTCAGGGCCAGGATCTCGCCCCGCGCGTCGATGTCGATCTTCTTGGTCAGGTCGCCCTTGGCGATCGCCGTGGTCACCATGGCGATGTTGCGAACCTGTCCGGTCAGGTTGGACGCCATCGAGTTCACGGACTCGGTGAGGTCCTTCCACGTCCCCGCGACGCCGGGCACCCGGGCCTGGCCGCCGAGGATGCCGTCGGTGCCCACCTCGCGGGCCACCCGCGTGACCTCGTCGGCGAACGACGACAGCGTCGTCACCATGGTGTTGACGGTGTCGGCGAGCTGCGCGACCTCACCGCGCGCCTCCACCGTCACCTTCTTCGTCAGATCGCCGTTGGCGACCGCGGCCGCGACCTGGGAAATATTACGCACCTGAATGGTGAGGTTGTTGGCCATCAGGTTGACGTTGTCGCTCAGGTCCTTCCAGATGCCGGTGACACCCGGCACCCGCGCCTGGCCGCCGAGCTGCCCCTCGGTGCCCACCTCGCGGGCCACCCGGGTCACTTGCTCGGCGAACGAGGACAGCTGGTCGACCATCGTGTTGACGGTGGTGACCAGGGCGAGGATCTCGCCCTTGGCGTCGACCGTGATCTTCTTCGACAGGTCGCCTTCGGCGACCGCCGTCGTGACCTCGGCGATGTTGCGCACCTGCGACGTCAGGTTGTTCGCCATGAAGTTGACGGACTGCGTCAGGTCCTTCCAGGTCCCGGAGACGCCCTGCACCTCGGCCTGGCCGCCGAGGATGCCCTCGGTGCCGACCTCGCGGGCGACCCGCGTCACCTGCTCAGCGAACGAAGAGAGCTGGTCCACCATCGTGTTGAGGGTGTTCTTCAGCTCCAGGATCTCGCCGCGCGCGTCCACGTCGATCTTCTGCGACAGATCACCGCGCGCCACCGCGGTGGCGACCTGCGCGATGTTGCGGACCTGCGCGGTCAGGTTCCCGGCCATGCCGTTCACCGAGTCGGTCAGGTCCCGCCAGACACCGGCGACGCCAGGTACCTGCGCCTGACCGCCGAGCCTGCCGTCCGTGCCCACCTCGCGGGCCACCCGGGTCACCTGATCGGCGAAGGCGGAGAGCTGGTCGACCATCGTGTTGATGGTGTTCTTCAGCTCCAGGATCTCGCCCCGCGCGTCCACGTCGATCTTCTGCGACAGATCACCGCGCGCCACAGCCGTCGTGACCTGCGCGATCTGCCGCACCTGCGACGTCAGGTTCCCGGCCATGAAATTGACGGAGTCGGTCAGTTCCTTCCAGGTACCGCTGACGCCGTCCACGCGCGCCTGACCGCCGAGGCGGCCCTCGGTGCCCACATCCCGCGCCATCCGCGTGACCTGGTCGGCGAACGAGGACAGCTGATCCACCATGGTGTTCACGGTGTTCTTCAGCTGAAGCATCTCGCCGGAGACATCGACGGTGACCTTCTGGGACAGATCGCCGTTGGCGACCGCCGTCGTCACCTGCGCGATGTTGCGGACCTGCCCCGTGAGGTTGCGGAAGGCCGTGTTCACCGAGTCGGTGAGGTCCTTCCAGGTCCCCGCGGCCCCCGGCACCTGCGCCTGGCCGCCCAGCTCACCCTCGACGCCGACTTCACGCGCGACCCGCGTCACCTCGGCGCCGAACGACTGCAGCTGGTCGACCATGGTGTTGACGGTGTTCTTCAGCTCCAGCATCTCGCCGGACACATCGACGGTGACCTTCTGCCCCAGGTCGCCGTTGGCCACCGCCGTCGTCACCTGCGCGATGTCCCGCACCTGCGTCGTGACGTTGCGGAACGCGGTGTTCACCGAGTCGGTGAGGTCCTTCCAGGTCCCCGCCGCGCCCGGCACCTGCGCCTGGCCACCGAGCAGCCCCTCGGCGCCGACCTCGCTCGCCACCCGTGTGACCTCGTCGGCGAAGGTGCGCAGCGTCTCCGTCATCGTGTTGATCGTGTCGGCCAGCTGCGCGATCTCGCCGCGCGCGCTCACCGTGACCTTCTGCGACAGGTCGCCGCTCGCGACGGCCGTCGTCACCTGCGCGATCCCGCGCACCTGCGCCGTCAGGTTTCCGGCCATCAAGTTGACCGAATCCGTGAGGTCCTTCCACACTCCGGCGACGCCGGGCACCTGCGCCTGGCCGCCCAGCTCACCCTCGGTGCCCACCTCGCGCGCGACACGGGTCACCTCGGAGGCGAACGAAGAGAGCTGGTCCACCATCGTGTTGACGGTGTTCTTCAGCTCCAGCATCTCGCCGGCCACGTGCACCGTGACCTTGCGCGACAGATCGCCCTTGGCGACCGCCGTCGTGACGAGCGCGATGTCCCGCACCTGAGCGGTCAGCCGGGACGCCATCGTGTTGACGGAGTCCGTGAGGTCCTTCCACGAACCCGACATGCCCCGCACCCGGGCCTGCCCGCCGAGCTTGCCCTCCGTGCCGACCTCGCTCGCCACCCGCGTCACCTCATCGGTGAACGCCGACAGCTGGTCCACGAGTCCGTTGACCGTACGCCCGACCTTCAGGAACTCGCCGCGCAGCGGGTGCGCGGACCCGTCCGACCCGCGCGAGCGCAGATCCATCCGCTGTTCCAGGTCGCCCTCGGCGACCGCGGAGAGCACCCGGCCCACTTCGGACACCGGGCGTACGAGGTCGTCGACGAGCGCGTTCGACGCGTCGATCGCCGCCGCCCAGGAGCCGTCGCAGGCCCCCGTCTCCAGCCGTTCCGTGAGTTTTCCCTCACGTCCGACGACGCGGCGCACCCGTGCCAGCTCTCCCGTGAGCTGGAGATTACGGTCAACGACTTCGTTGAATACGGCGGCGATCTCGGCCATCGGGCCCTCGCCGGACACTGTGAGACGTTTGCGGAAGTTACCGTCCCGCATCGCCACCAGCGCCGTCAGCAGTCTGTTCAGGGCTGCTGTGTCCACTTCGGTCGTCCCGTTTGTACGGGAACGTCCGCCTTTCGCGCGCGTACTCGTGCCCCGCGCGGCTGCGCCAGACTCCACCGTGTGCCTCCCGCAGGGTCGACCATGCTCGTCGGGCTCTCTTTTGAGCCTTCCCAGTGTTTCACCATGGCCCAACCAGGCCATAACAGTTCGGCAGCATCGCATACCGTCCGTGGCGTCCTCTGGGTGGAATCACTGCCGACCGGCATCCCCGCGCACGGTGAAGGTAAGTAACCTGGCATTCGGCTAGGGCATCGGAGGGGCGCTGCGACATGGGTGAGCAGATCGCCGAGACACGCATGAGGAGACCTGTGATCACCGCGCGGGCAGCCGCCACCTTCGACCCGGTCGGACGCTCGGTCGCCTCCGCCCGCGCCTTCGTCCGGGACACCCTCCAGGGCTGGGGCTTCACCGACATCGTCGACGACGCCGTGGTCCTCACGAGCGAGCTCGTCACCAACGCGGTGGTCCACGCCGGTACGGCGGCCGATGTCACCTGTATGCGCACCGACACGGGCGTACGGGTCGAGGTCGCCGACCGCTACCCCGAGCGCGAGGTGCCACTGCAGAGCGCGGGCGTCCACTTCGGCAGCCCGGACCGCGAGGGCGGCCGCGGGCTGCTGCTGTGCGCGGCGCTCGCCACCCGCTGGGGCGTCGAGTACACCTCCACGCACAAGCAGGTCTGGTTCCAGCTCGACCTCCCCGACCGCCCCGCGGGCACCCGTTCCGCGGGCCCCGCCCTGCCCGCCGACGCGCTGCCCATCGCCGACGCCCGGGTCCGCGTCGCCGTCATCCAGATCGACCGCCTCGGCGGCATCAGCTCCTGGAACGAGGACGCCCAGGAGCTGTTCGGCTTCAGCCCCGACCAGGTCACCGGCAAGCAGCTCACCGACTTCGCGGCCTGGCCGCACACCCCCGGCACCAGCACCGGCATCGTCGAAGCCCTCCAGCTCTCCCGCTGGGAGGGCTCGTACGGCGTCCGGGGCTCAGACGGCCGCGTCATCCCCGTCTACGCCTCGCACTTGCGCGTACGCGACACCGACGGCGACCCATCCACCGTCTGCCTGCTGGTGCGCGACCACGAGCGCGCCGTCCTCCAGACCCCGATGCGCGCCCCCGTCTCCGACAGCCCCGGCTCCTCCGAGCGCGGCGCGGCCACCGACGCCTTCGAGGTGTTCATCGGCTCGCCCGCCCCCGACGACCTCGACGGGCTCCTCCAGCGGACCGTGGAGCGCGCCCGCGACATGCTCGACGGCGACTCCGCCTATCTGCTGCTCGCCACCGACGACGAGACCGAACTGGAGGTACGGGCCTCGACCGGCCTGCCCTCCGCCCGCCAGCGGTTCGCCCGCGTCCCCGTCGAGGCGGGCTCAGGTCGCTACGGTTCGGCCCGGATGCCCGCCGTCCACGAAGACCTCTCCGCGGTGCCCGGCGCCGTCCCGCTGCTCAGCAACACCGGCATGCGCTCCGTCGTCACCGTGCCGCTGAAGGTCGAAGGGCGCCTGACCGGCTCCCTCGGCGTCGCCGCCGAAGCCCCGGGCCGCTACAGCAACGAGGAGGCCCTGCGGCTCCAGTTCGCCGCCGACCGCATCGCCCTGGCCGTCGAATCCGCCCGCCTCACCGAGCTGGAGCGGCTGCGCCGTGGCTCGCTCTCCTTCCTCGTCGAGGCGTCCGACCTGCTCGCCGGGACCCTCGACCGGGACCAGACGCTGGCGCTGATGGCCCAGATGACGGTGCCGACCCTCGCCACGTGGTGCGCCGTCTACACCATCGCCGACCAGGCGTCCGAGCCCGAGCTGTCCTACGTACTGCACGAGGACGAGGACCGTATCGACGGACTGAAGGCCCTGCTGTCCAAGGTCGACCCGCCCGAGCCGGTGCCCGCGCCGGGCGCGCGCGTATGGACCGCGCCCTCCGATGCCGCGCACGCCGCCGCGCTGCGCACTTCTCTGCGCAGCCTCGGCCTCGGCGACTCCGTACGGCCGGCGACCGGCCCCGGGACCTCGCTCGCCACGGCCTCCGCCGTCGGCGGCGAGACCGTCGTACTGCCCCTGGTGGCCCGTAACCGTGTCATCGGGATGCTCACCCTCGGCAAGCCCACCGATGAACACTTCCGCCAGGAAATCCTCGAACTCGGCGAGGACCTGTCCCGCCGGGCCGCCCTCGCGCTCGACAACGCCCGCCTGTATTCCGAGCGCACGGCCATCAGCCAGTCCCTCCAGCGCAGCCTGCTGCCACCGGAGCTGCCCGAGGTCCCCGGCGTCGAGGTCGAGGTCATCTACCGCGCGGCGGGCGAGGGCAACGAGGTCGGCGGCGACTTCTACGACGTCTTCCCCATCCGCGACGGTGCCTACGGCTTCGCCATCGGAGACGTGTGCGGCACAGGCCCCGAGGCGGCCGCCGTCACCGGACTCGCCCGGCACGCCCTGCGCCTGCTCGCCCGGGAGGGCTTCGGCGGCCCCGCCGTCCTGGAGCGGCTCAACGCCGCCATCCTCGACGAGGGCGCCCGCAGCCGCTTCCTCACCCTGCTCTACGGAGAGCTGTGGCCGCAGCACGACGGCAGCGCCGTCCTCAAGATCGTGTGCGCCGGGCATCCGCTGCCGCTGCGGCTCCGTCAGGACGGCAGCGTCGAGGCCGCCGCTGAACCGCAGCCGCTGCTGGGCGTGATGGACGATCTGGAGCTGTACGAGCAGACGGTGACGCTCGCCCCCGGCGATGTACTGCTGTGCGTCACGGACGGCGTCACGGAGCGCCGTGAGGGCAGCCGCATGCTGGGCGACGACGGCCTCATCGACGTTCTCAAGATGTGTACGGGCCTGACGGCGGGCGCCGTCGCCACCCGCGTGCTCCGCGCGGTGGAACGCTTCGCGGCCGAACCGGCCTCCGACGACATGGCCATCCTCGCCATGCGCGTCCCGGAGCCGCAGCTGGAACCGCAGGGCAGCTGATAAGGCAATAACGGCCCGCCCCGATACCGCCGTATCCGGACGGTCCCGACCATCCGGATATGACGAAGGCCCCCGTCAGAGTGACGGGGGCCTTCGTTGTGTCGAGCCCCAATACGGAATCGAACCGTAGACCTTCTCCTTACCATGGAGACGCTCTGCCGACTGAGCTATTGGGGCGCAGCGAGATAGATCTTACCCGAACTCACGTGCGCCCCTGACCACTGCTCAGCCTCAGGCGGCCGCCGGCAGAAGCCCGCCCAGCGCATTGCAGGCGGAGACCACCCGGTGCAATTGGCGGCGCGTCATGGCCGGCGCCACGGGCAGCACCACGCATTCGTCAGCGGCCCGCTCGGTCTCCGCGAGCCACAATTCCTGCCGGAATGGCGCCGTCCGGTGCACCGGCGTCTTCACCGGTACCCGGCAATCGACGCCGCGGGCCCGCAGGGCCCGCACAAAGGCGTCGCGGTCCGGCCGCCCGTTGCCGGGTACGCGCACGACGTACTGCTGGAAGCCGTGCTCGGCGCCGTACCATGCCAGTGGTGTCCTGAGCCCCTTGAGCCGGGCACTGAGGTACCGGGCGTTCATCTGCCGCCGCTTGATGTCCGAGGTCGGCTCGGCCGTCACACCGTGCCCGATGACCGGCAGCTCCTGCCGGCGGCCCAGCTCGGTCAGGGCGCCCATGTCCGCCGGGTGACCGAAGGTGTGGACAGCGACGATGGCCGCGGTCCGCGCGCTCACCGCGCGGGCCACGGCCGTCGGGTCAAGACAGAAGGTGCCGGCGTCTATGTCGACGAAGACCGGCTTCGCGCCGACCGACAACACCGTACGGGCCGTCTCAAGCACGTCGTACGAGGGCACGATCACCTCGTCACCGGCCCGCGTGACCACACGTGCCAGCTCATTGCGCAGGTCATCCGCTGAAGTCCCCATACGAAGGATGGTGCCCAGGCAACGTGAACACCGAGTGACCTGCGGCACAACGCGAAAGAGCCTTGTCGGGACCGAAGTCCCAACAAGGCTCTTAACACAATGATTGTTCGGCGGCGTCCTACTCTCCCACAGGGTCCCCCCTGCAGTACCATCGGCGCTGAAAGGCTTAGCTTC
>NZ_JBWLKN010000035.1:0-65266 GCF_059026195.1 Streptomyces sp. A01
GTTCCCGAAGGGAAGGTCGCCAAGAACCGGCTGCACCTTGACGTGCGGGTCGGCACCGGACTCGTGGGTGAAGAGCGTCTGGCCGCACTCGAAGCCGAGTGCGCACGACTGGTCCCGCTCGGTGCGGTACGCGTGCGACTACTGCTTGCCGATGACGACAATGAGTCGTGCCTCGTGATGCAGGACATCGAGGGCAACGAGTTCTGTCTCGACTGAGGGTCCGCGCACGTGTCTTCGTCCTGTCCTCATGGGCCAGGACGAAGAACCGCCCCCCGATCCGTCAGGGCGCCGCAGCGCCTCCCGCACCGTTCGGCGATGGGTTCCGCACCCTCGGGAGAGCGCCCGGACATGCCATGCATCTACGCCAAGGGCCGCGAGGACTCACTCGAACGGTGTGACGCCGCCATAGCCCGCGGTGAATACGGCGCCCGCGACGGCTTCGCGGAATACCTGGCGATCTTCGTACCCACCGGAACCCAGCAGCCCCCACCCACTCGGCAGGAGTAGCGAACCTCGCTGGCGGAGCAGGCCGCCATTCCAGTGGTGCGCCGACGGCGCACCACTCACAGGCGAGGCGAGGCTCCCCACCATCGTGGGAAAGCGCCGCCACCACTGCGCGTCCAGCTCAAAGACGTCCCAGGCAAGAGGGATGTTGCGGCGGCACAGGCAGCGCGTGAGGCGGAACGCACTGGACACGGCGGCGTCTCTCTGGGGCGCGGACGGGCGCTCCAGCATGTCATCCACGCCGCGACCAACACTGCTGTCGTCCGGACCTCTCCCAACCAGGAGACGGTCGCCCCGCCAAGGCATGGGAACTCTCCGGCGCGAAATCTGCGGTCGGTAACACCACCGTGGTCAGCACGGCCGCCGCCCGCTCCTCCCTGGCGTCCATGACCGTCACCGCCGAGCACTCCCGCACCGGCGACAGCCGCGATCTCTCTTCCCGCACTGGATCACCATCAGCGGCGCCTGCGACACCCGCGAGACCGTCATCAAGCGCGACGGCAGCAACGTGGTGACCGACTCTCCTCCTACGCCGCGACGCCGGGCAGGTGGTACTCCGTCGGCGCGCACCAGGGCGAGACCTTCCAGCTGAAGCGCTGAGCGGCGGCAGCCGTGCGAAGGTTGCGCGGCCGGTCCTGCTGACCGCGGTTGTCCGTACGGCACCGCGTCTGCCCGTGGGCGCGGTGTCCTGCTCGTCCGTGGGTCAGCCGGCGCCTCCGTCGTCGACCCGCAGCGCCACCTGCTCCTCCAGTCGCGCCAGACTGCGGTCCAGCTCGGTGTCCACCGTGTCCTTGCCGGGGTCGTGCTCCTCGTCGAAGAAGGACAGGTGGACCGTCACCTCGCTGGTGCCGCTGCCGATGCCGGAGACCTGGAGCCAGCCGGCGTAGCTGCCGCTGTCCCTTGTTCCCCACTCCAGCCGCATCTGGTCCCGCTGGGCGCGGAACAGGGCGGGCGCGTCCTCGCCCGTACGGTCCTCGTGCACGGTCACGGCGGGCAGCTCCTCCGCCCGGACGTGCAGGTCCCGCGGCAGCCAGCTGTCGAGCTGGTCGATGTTGCCTGCCTGGTCGAATACATGCTCAGGCAGCGCGGGCATCGTACGGGAACGCTCGTATTCGCTCATGCCATACCCATCCTCGGTCAAATCCTTCCGTGGACCCTCAGTAACCCTGTGCCCGAAGACGGCGCCCGAAGACGTACAACCACCCGTTCGCCCAGCCTCGGTCCGCGATACCTGGTGGGCAAGCGGTATCAGACCCTCCGGTTGGCCCTTCCCGACCGGTGCATTGCTTCAGATGTGCAAGCGGCGAACTCTTCGGAGGCCTGGGGGCAGGCGGTTACGGCTGCGTCAGGGGGTAAGCATCGTTGCTCCTTTTCAGGCGAGAAGAGGGGCGTCGTCTGTGAATGGGCGGATGAAGTCGTCGTCTGAGTGCGTGCCGACATGACATGCGAGGCGACCGCACTCGTTGCCGTTTTGACGAGCCCGGACCGCGTAGCGCGCCCCGCAGGCCCCGGCCGCGCCGGGTGTCTCGCCAGCGGGCCAGCCGCTCCGTCAGACACACGTGCCAGGCATGTCACATGAGCCGGCCCAGCTGGAGGATGGCGAAGGCCAGGAGTGCGATGCCGCAGCATGCCTCGAGCACGCGTACGGCCAGTGGTGGCAGTGCCCTGCGCAGCACCACTATGAGCCCCGCCGAGATCAGACACCACAGCACTGAGGAGGTCATGAACCCGGCGAAGAAGACGCCTAGCTCCGGTGCTCCGCCCGGTCCCAGTACGGCGCCCACCCCGCCGGCCGCGCCCGACCAGTAGACGATGTTCCACGGGTTCGCCAACGACATGCCCGCCCCCACAGCCATGGCCTTGCGGTCCTGCTCTCTGTGCGGTTCCGTCACCCGGTCGGGCTCCTTTCGCGCGTAGGCGTCGCGTAGGCCTGCCATCCCCAGCCAGGCCAGCAGCAAGCACCCGGCCACCGTGAGTGGCACGCGCAAGGCCGGCACCGCGAACAGCGCCCCCACCCCCGCCAGGCCGAGGACCGCCCATACGGCGTCGCCTACCAGCGATCCGAGCTGGACCGCGAAGGCCGGGCCGAATCCGCCCCGTATCCCGCGCCGTAGCGACTCGCTGAACACCGCACCCGGTGCCGCGTTGAACACCAGCCCCAACCACAGAGCCACCATGAAGATCTCGATCATGGCGGCCACTGTGCCGGGGGTCCGCCGTGCGGTCTTGTCAGATGTTGATCTGGGACAGCCGACGGTAGCGGCCCGGCGTGATGGCGTAGGCCGCGGTGAAGTGGCGGTGGAAATGCGCCTGGTCGGCGAAGCCCAGCAGATGCGCGACATCGGCGACCGGCTCGCCCTTGCGCAGTCGGCGCCGCGCCTCGGCCAACCGGGCCGACAGGTGCCAGGCGTAGGGCGGGCTGCCGGTGGCGCGGGCGAACGTCCGGATCAGATGCTCCCGGGACATCCCCGCCTCAGCGGCCAGCTCGGCCAATTTAGGCGCGTGGGACAGGTCACGCAGGCGGTCGATGATCGCGGCTATCCGGGTGTCGGCGGGCTCGGGAGCACGGGAGCGCCGTCCCGCTGCCAGGTCGAGCAGCCGCGACAGGACCAATGCCAGACGCTCCTGGAGCAATACCGCGGGCTCAGCCGACGCGGGGTGTCCGTCAGCGGTGAGCTTGCGGAAGGCTTTGGCCGCGGCGAGGAGCTCGCCGCGAAGGCAGGGAGAGCGGACGAGGGGGCGTTCGAAGTCGACCAGGTCCTGGCCAGTCAGCGATTCCACCACCGCTGGCGGGACGTACCAGCTCACGGCCGCGAAGGTGGTGCCGGGCGGGACCTGCGTGGTGCACGACTGGACCTGGCCGGGGTTGTAGACGGTGACCTCGTCCAGGCCCACGTCGAATGCGGTGCGATCCAGCCGGACCCGCTCCAGGCCACAGAGGTTGACGCTGATCACGTACTCATCGTGGCTGTGCCGCGGGAAGCCGCCTGACGCAGGCCGCACCACCGCCAGCTGGCCTCCGGCCCATTCCGTGTCCCGCATGCGCCAAAACTACGGCAGGGCGCGGACACGGCCGGACGGGGATGGTCCGTGGTGGCCTTCGGCCAGGCGGAGCACGCCGCCTTCCGCACCGTCCGATATGTCACCCTGTACGTGCGCTCCAGGGCTCGCATCAACCTACCCGCACCGCAGTGCTGTCGAAGCTCGTGAACGACGTCCGACCGTGAACCGAGCTGTCCCCCTGACCCGTGAACAGCCGCTGTCGCCGGAGGGTGTTCATCGGTGGCTGCGGGCAGCGGCTTCGGCCTCCCGGCCTGCCTGAGTTCACCCGGGAATGACTATCAGGACAAACGGTCGCAAGCCAGGCGCGATTCCAAGACTGGCAGTGTGCGTCTAGCCGCCATCAAGCTCACACGTCCCTGCCCCGGCCGAACGAATCCCGCCCGCCTGGACCTGACCGCGTTGGAGGACGCCGGGACACGGCAGGTCCACCACCGGGCAGGAGACGTCTACCTGCGGCGCAGCGACTCACCGCTCACCGCGTCACGCCCCTCAACCGCCCCGGTATCCGTCGCGCCGTCCTGCACTTCGCCTACACCACCGAAGCCCATCAGGCACCTGCCACCGAATCCGCCAAGCGCCTGTACACCTGACGGGAACAGCCCCATTTCGGGGGTCCCGCACCAACCCCGAAAGTGAAGACGGCATGGCCGTGGGGAGTCTTGGCGCCGATCATGTCTCGGAAGTGTCGCCTCAGCGCAGGCGTCCGAGGTGGTTGAATGCGAGGTCTGGGAAACGGACATTGGTGGCGCGGGCGGCCCTACTGTGTGAGGGGTACCGTCCTGCATCCGTTCGGCAAGGAGCACCAGGCCGTGAACGTCGAGGTTTCCCCGCGCGTACGCGGCACCGCGACCCACCTCGGGGCCGGCGTGCCCTATGCCCTGAAGGTCCTGGGCCCTGAAGGTCCTGGCCGGTCAGCTGGCCGACGATCCGGACATGGGTCGGCCCTCGGGTCTTCCCGGCATCCTCACCGTGACGGTCGAGGGCGACCTGTTCGAGGACTGCCCCGCCCTGGCCATCGGCTACATCCGTGAGCCGGACCGTATCGAGATCCGGTACGTGAACCCGGTTCCGTCATCGGAGCCCGCTGCGCCCGCCCAGGACGAAGGCCGAGTTGTGGGTGAACGAGGCCACCCCGGGCGCCCCGGACACCGAGACGTAGGCACCCCGGCCCGGATGGCGCCCGTATCTGGTGTGGTTCGCGCCGACCCACGAGGGCGCCTGCTTCCGCTGCTGCCTCACCACAGCGAACACGCCGACGCGAGCGCGGCCAGGAAGACTTCCTCTCGCAGTTCTGCGACGAATGGAGCCTGGGTCGCGCCGCCGTCCTCCGCTGGGCCCCCGCTGCTGACATTCCGGCAGATCGCCGCCGCACTCGGCGTGGAGTCCGAACAGCCGCCCAGGGCCGCTACCGGCACCGAGTCGGCACCGTCCACATCTCTGACTCCGGCCGCGACGGCACCCCGTAGAGCTTCGCCCGAAGACATGGTTCGCCGCTCGTCAGCACCCCAGTCAGCCAGGGGCGGCGCTGGAGGCACGACGACTGCCCTGGCGCCGGGCGGGAATCAAGGCAGTCACACGACCCCGACAGGGACGGGCTGTTGCACGTGTCGCTCTGTCCAACGCGCCGACGCCCCTTCGGTCACGCCGAAAGCCGCCTGACCACGGCGGTTCAGGGGCCCACCTGTGGGACAGAGGAGGAAGAGCCGAGATCATCGTGGGCTGGCCTCATGCCGTGCACCTAGGCCGTTTCGTTTGGATCAGCGTGCGGACCAGAGGAAGATGCTCGCGATGTGGAGTCCGGCCTTGCGAGAAGGGATGAAGCGATGACATTGCATTCCGATGTGGCCGCGTTGCTAGCGGGGGTCGGCATCCTCGACGTGGACGTCGACGATGCCGTCGCGGACGAGCACGTGCGATCGTCCGCGTACCGACGCGTCGTCTCGGTGACCGCTTCCTCGCGGAGCCGCGACCGAGACCGCGCGATCGTGGCCACGATCCTGCGCGACCCCATCGAGATTGTTTCCAAGGGGGCGGTGGTCGCCCTCGTGGACAGGATGGCGATGAAGGTGACCGGTCCTGCCGAGTTCCGACAATGGTCGGCCGAACTACTGCCAGAGATTGACCAGCTCAAGACGGAGGCGTACCGCGAGTTCACCCGCCGCCGCATCCACGACTGGCTGTTCTACCTGTCCATCGAGGACGGTCACGTGCCGACACCGGTCGAGTTGGCGAAGGTCACGGACTGGATGCAGCGCGTCCTCGCCGAGGAGTCGACGTCGCTGGCGGTACTCGCCCTGCTCGCCGAGTCAGGCAACAGGAAGAAGATCCGAAACATCGCGAAGAACCGAGCCGGAAGCCGCAAGCTGAGAACGCAATGAGTCGGTAGTGGCAATTGGCAGGCGCGCCGACTGCCTCACCCACAAGAACGGCGTCATGTCCGACGATCATGCGGGAGAACACGTCCAGGACGGAGGCGACGTAGGCCCAGCCGGACCAGGTTCTGACGTAGGCCGTTTGGTTTGGATCAGCGTGCCGACCAGAGGAAGATGCCCGCGATGTGGAGTCCGGCCAGGTAGATGGTTGCGCTCTTCTCATAGCGGGTGGCGATGCCGCGCCACTGCTTGAGCCGGTTGATGCAGCGCTCGACGGTGTCGCGCTGCTTATAGGTCTCGTGGTCGAGGGCCGGTGGCCTGCCGACCCGGCTTCCCCGTCGCAGCCAGTGGTGTTGCTGGTCCGCCGGGACTGGGAGCACAGTACGGAGGCCGCGCTTGCGCAGGTGGTTTCGGATCGCGCGGGAAGAGTACGCCTTGTCGGCCAGAACCATGTTTGGCCTGGTGCGAGGCCGGCCGCGCGGTCGGGGCACGCGCAGGCGGTCCATCACCTCCGTGAAAGCAGGGCGCGTCGCCTGCCTGGCCGGCGGTGAGATGGAAAGCCATCGGCCGACAGCGGTCATCGGCAGCAAGGTGGATCTTCGTCGTCAGTCCGCCGCGGGACCGGCCGATGGCATGGTCGTCCGGTTCGCCGGCCGGGGCCCCCTTTTTGCGGGCTCCGGCCGCATGCTGGTGTGCCCGCACGATCGTGGAATCCACCGAGATGGCCCAGGTCAGGTCCTCATCGGTGTCGGCCTGGGCCATCAGCGCGGTGAGCACCCGCTCCCAGGTGCCGTCGATGGCCCACATCCGCAGCCGGTTGTAGACACCTCGCCAGTTGCCGTACTTCTCCGGCAGGTGCACCCACTGCGTTCCGGTCTGGAACTTGTAAGCGATCGCGTCGATCACTTCACGGTGGTCCCGCCAGCGACCACCCCGCTTCGGCGTCCGGTCTGGACGTAACGGCTCGATCCGTGCCCACTGCGCGTCAGTCAACGGCATACCCGAACCAACGATCCGATGATCGGAACGAAACACCCTGGTCGCGCTCCCAGACCCCGGGGGCGGCGATCTCGCAAGGCTCGGCCGCCTTTTGCCAGCGAGGCGACACACCGAAGCCCGGCTGGGGAAGCCCAGCCGGGCTTCGCACACGACGGCACGTTCAAACGCCCCGTAGAAGCCATCTCGATTGGTGAGTCTGCGGCAGCAGATGAGAATCAGGGGATGCTTGTGAAGGCCTGGAAGTAGTCCATTTTACACTCGTAACAGCGGTGGAGACGTCGGCAGCCGACCAGCCAGGCCATAGTGCGACCACTGATGCCGGATTAGCCATGTGAATTTCGACGCGCAGGAAAGTCAAGCTCAAATGCAACTCAAATTATCCACTGTACACTTGTGGCGGGCATGGCAGGCTGTCAGGATCACGATCGACCAGTAGGCCTGAATAAGGGGATTTCTTATGCTTCTCAAAATGAAGAAGCTTGCCATCGTCGGTGTCGCCGCTCTCGGAGTCCTTGCGCTCAGTGCGCCGACCGCCTCGGCGACGTCCAAGAGTTCTGGCCCAGTCAAGATGATGTACAACCCGAACTGCACCGTCACGGTGTATGTGGACGACCACCAGTTCCCCGGCAAGATCCGCGGGCAGGCCCACTTTAGCTGTTCCAAGGGTGACCTCCTTTTCACTCCCTCCATCAGCTTTGACCGCGACCGGACCCACGGCGTAGCGAGGAAGAGTGCCGGTGTGAAGATCATTAGCAAGGGTAAGGGTTTCGGGGGCTTCGAGACGACCACCACGGACAAGGCCGGCACTCAGTGCTACCGGGCCGTTGTGCAAATGATCTACCCCGACCCTGCGGATGTGAACAAGTCACAGCTCGTCAAGACTCCGTGTCTCAACACCTGATGCCTCCTGCTGGAACTGAATTCCGGGAATCCGAGGCGAGTTGGCGCCGCATACACTCGACCCGGTTCCCGAATCTCGACAGCGCATGCCGGTCTTAGAGGTCCGCGTAGTATTTGGCCAAGGCGAGGGCCTGGCGTCCTCGCCAGCCGTCAGATTTCAAAGCCCACGGTGATTCCTGGGGTTACGGGATCTCCCGAATTCCACGCACTGAACCGCAGCATCCCCGCCGACTCCCGGGCGCGAAGGGCCACGAGGCCCTTCGCGCCCGGGAGTCGGCCTTATGCTGCAACGCGACACCGCCCAGAGCCGGTACCGCCAACGCGGTACCGGCTCTTTGCGTGAGGGGAGGCCCCGCCTCTCTCATAGCTGCAGAATGACAACGAGCCGCTGTGTGTCCGCCGCAGCTTTCAGCACGCATCTACCCGCAGGCCGGGCGGTGCTGACGAGCCGCACGAAGATTCCAGTGTGGGCGACATCCCGCGAGTTCCCCTGAACCCCGCCGAAGCCTCGTCCCGGTGGTCAGGGGTGTTCTGTCTCCTTGGGCTGTTCTTCGAGCTGGTGACGTAACCTCAGATTCCGGGTGTGAGTGGTTGAGGTGCAGGAAATCCCGGTGAGATTGATCTTTCTGGCTACTCGGCCTCCGTGGGCTGGAGAGCCTGGCCCTGGAGACGCTGCCGCAGATCGGTTTCCTCCGGAGTGAGCGGATCGTCCGGGCGTCGGAGACGGACTCGGCGGGGACGGGGGATGTCGCCGGTGTCCAGGAGGTCGGCGAAGTCGGCGTGCGCCTGGGCGACGGCTTCGGGGTACGCCTCCGGGGTTGGGTACTGGTGGGCTCTCCTAATCAACTGTCGCCAGTTTCTCGTGGAGCCCAGCCTGCTGGTGACCGTGCGTGATCCCCAGGGGCGTATCGGCTCCATGCCCCGCCGGTCTCATTGCGGAGCCGGGTGGTGGTCTTGTCGTGGTAGCCGAGGGTGTCTGCGATGACGGGGGCGGGCGTCTCCAGGAGTTGCTGTCGGATGGTGGCGTCGCGGGCGGCTGCGGCCGGGACACCGACCTTGTTGAGGAGCGCGGACAGGTGGTCGGGGCGGAACGGCTGGCCTGCGCGGCGGCCGGGGAAGAGCCACTGGGATGCCGGGTTGGTGGTGGTGTCCATGTTGTCGCGGTTCGCGATGTGCTCCGGCAGCAGCGAGGCGACCGGTGCGGGGACGGGCGAGGCCGGTTCCCCGAGCCGCAGAAGTACAGCCTCGCCGTCGCGGATCACGTCGCCGACGGTGAGCCGAACGATCCGGGTCAAGGGCTGCGCGGAGAGGAGCACGACGATCCCGGCGACACGAAGGTGCATCGGTATCTCGGAATCGGCCAGCAGCCGGCCCAGGGCGTCCAGGCGCTCGTCCTCACTCAGCGCGGCTCGTCGGGTGGCCTTCATCGCGGGGATGGAGAGGGAGCGTCGGCAATGGCGGCTCTGCACGGCCCAGTTGGGGAAAGCCCTCAAACAGGTGCGGCCGTGCTCGCTGTTCTCGGCTCACCAGGCGTCGATGTCGATCTGGGAACAGGAGACGAGGGTGGTGTTCCGCTCGCCGAGCCACTGGAGGAAGGCGGTCGCGTGTTTGCCTTGGTCGGCGGCGAAGCGGCGGATGCTCGGTGTGATGTGGCTCTGTTCGGCTCGTGCCCGCAGCCGGGGCAGGACGCGCCAGGTCGCGAAGAGCCGGATCGTTTTGACGTGCTCGGGGTCCTTGATGCCGGTCAGATGGCCAAGGAGCCAGCGCTGGAAGGAGCAAATGTACTTGTCGATCGGGGGCAGGACTCCGCTGGCCATGAGGAGTTCTTCCAGGTGGGCTGCTGACCGCCAGGGCCGGAGTTCGTGGAAGGCGTCGTGGGTCAGCGGGATCTGGCCGAGGCCGAGCTGCCGCAGCCTCTGCGAGGGGTTCCCTGGCTGATCGTGGCGCAGGGCCAGCCCGGCCACTCCGCTGCTGGGCTTGTCCATCGCCACCAGCAGATCGAACAGGGGCGTCAACTCGGGACGGACCCGGCCGGTGCCATCGTCCAGGAGAGCGGTGAGCCGGTCCGAGAGCGTGCAGCGCTCGCAGAGCCGTCCGCCCAGAAGCTTTCCCTCGAAGCCGCAGCGTGAGCAGTCGAAGGACTGGGAGAAGCCAGCGCAAGTGGTGCAGATAGGGGTGCCGTCGCCAGGACGAAGTCCGAGAAGGGCACGGTCCTGGTCGCATTCCGGGCAGGTGCCCCGTATGCGGACCGCGCGGTCCGAGCAGTTCCGGCAGACGTATCCGTCGGGCCAGGTGCCGGCCTTGTGCTTGCGCCGACCGCAGCGGCAGCACTCGGCCATGTACCAGCGTTCGTACTGCTCGTCGGTGGCGTAGGAGCGGCTCATGCGTCGGGCAGGATGCGGGCCGCGCGCGGTCGCAGTTTCGCGACGTTCGCGGGCGGGGCGGGCAGGTCGCCGGTGGCGGTCTTGCGGACACCGGCGTTCTCGGCGGTGGTGGCCACCAGGTCGGCCGGGGTGCAGGAGAGGATGTCGCAGAGGGCGGCCATGACCTGCAACGACAGACGTTCCGGGGTGCCGGAGACGAGACGGTGGACCTGGGAGGCGGACAGGTCGATGCCGCGCTCGCGCAGCAGCGGCACCAGTTCGGTTGCGGTGAAGATCCGGTGCTTGGCCATGACCTCACGCAGCTGCCAGGTGTAGCCGACTTTGCGTTTCATGCTTGCCCTCCGGTCTGGGTCTGGAGGGCCGCGGCGATGGTGTCATCCAGGTGCCGGCGCAGGGTGCGGGGGCGGAAATCCGAGGACACGCAGGTGTGGATGGAGGTGGCGCTGGCGTGCTCGTGACCGACCTGTTCCTGGATTATCTTGAGTTCGCTGGCTCGGCAGGCTGTTGACCTGTGTGTTTGCGTCACGGTGGTTGTTCGTGACGTAGCGGATGACGGCAAGGGTGGTCCTTTCAGCACGGGCCGATCGTTACCGATCTGTCTGCCAACGCAGAAGCGGAGAGGACTGAGCCCGCGCAGGACAGATTGATTGCCCAGGTCCAGTTGCAGCGCAGGTCAGCCATGCTGCTGGTTCCGTGACCCGAGGTCTGGCGGGGCACCAAGGGCCAGTCGGGCAGCGGCCAGGAATCGTTTGCGGTGTTCTGTTTGTGCTCGTATCTCGTCCAAGGCCACGTCCTGCTGATGGGGCTCATCCGAGGGGCGCTCCCGTAGGGCGGCATACCGCTGGTGTTCGAGTCCCGCGGCTCTCGCCAGCTGTGCCGCGCACTCATCCATAGATGAGGGGCCGACGACCGAGATGCGCGCAGCGTGCTCTTCCATCGCGCGCACCTGGGCACCCATCGCGTCCACCTCGCTCGCTGAGGGCAGACTCTCGAAGAGGTGGGCCTCACGACCGAACTGATCACTTCGTGACCGCCGCTCTTCAGCGGCTCGGAGGCTCTCGGTGGCCACACGCGCGAAGCCGTCGTAAGCGCGCATGAAGCCTTCGTAGGCTTCGAAACGTTGTTGCCGTAGCCAATGAGCATGCTCGGCATCGGCCTGGTCGCGCACCTGCTGGTGCGTGGCCCGTGCAGTTCGCTCTGCCCCCGTTCGTGCGCCCCAGGCCGCCGCAGCACCCCCGATGGCGGCTCCCACCAAACCGAAAGCGCCAGTGACTATCGCTGCTATCTCCTGATCCACGCAGAGATTGTGGCGGACTCACCGATGGTTTGCGTACGTTCGCCGACGTGGCAGGCCAAGCTCACTCGTGAACAGCCCTCCTGGGATTGTTCGCGCCTGCCCGTGGTGGGCTTCTGCGAGTCGTTGCGGCGCGTTGTTCGCCGAGCGCACGGGCGAGTTGCTCGCGAAGTTGCTGGTTCTCCTCGGTGAGACGGCGGACGCGAGCGTTGGCGGTTTCGAGTCGCCGCAGGAGAGAGGCGTCGGAGGTGCGCTGACGTGCAGGCACCGGGGACGCGGGTGCTCGGTGGTGTGCTGCACGAAGTTGCTCGATCTCCGCTCGCAAGTCCGCCTGAGCGTAGAGCCAGGACCGGGAGACGTCTGCTCGTTCCGCCACGGCCTCGAAGGTGACGCGCTCTCCCGCAGCATCGAGAGCGCGGAGCGCCTGGATGGTCTTGGAGCGGGTGTACTCGCTGCGCCGGCGGGCGGCATCGACGATGTGCTGGCTGTTGTCAGCTCGCATCAGCAGTCGCCTCCGGATCATTGGGCTCGGATTCCAGGCTGGTGATGACCTTCTCCAGGTTGCCCAGGACCTGGCGGTTCATCTCGACCACGCGTGACTGGCCGCGGGCCTTGGCGACGGAGACGATCTGCAGCAGCAGCTGGCGCTGTTCGCGGTGCTGCGGGAGGAACTCGGGGGTGGTCACGAACATCGGGCATGTTAGGCAAGCGTTGGCATGCGGACAGACCTTCTGAACTGGCAGCCCGCAGTATCCATTGGGCAGGGCCTGGGTCACGCGGCCGAGCCGCTGCTTGGCCCAGTTGGCTTCGGCGAGCGGACCGTCGGGATCGACGGTGACGCTCTCGCCCTTGGAGTTGACCTTGCGGGCCTTCTCCCAGTGCCGGCGGACTGTGGTGTCATGCAGCCGCGCATAGTGAGCGGTCATCTCGCCGGAGGAGTGATCAAGGATCACGCGTACGACTTCCTGCGGGACATCCCGGTTGATCAGCCTGGTTCCGAGAGTGTGGCGCCATTGATGGGGCGTCAGGTGCACCGGACGTCCGTGTTCATCGCGGACGTCACACCGCTCCAGCCAGCGGTCGAGCTGTCCGCGGTAGGAGTGCGTGGTCAGTGACCGGGTGCCGTCGGGGTTCATGCGCGGGGCCGGGAACAGCCACCGGCTGCCGCCGGGCCAGCGTTCCAGGATGCGCTGCTGCTGGGCTGTGATCTCACCTTCGACCTCCTCGTCGATGGGGACCAGTGCCTCGCGTTTCATTTTCCGGTTGAGGTAGCGCAGGTAGGCAGCGCCGTCCGCACCGCTCGATCGGCCATTCCAGCAACGACGCGGTGCCGCTGGCGGCGGCCAGCCGGATCACCGGGCCGGCAGCCGAGCTGTGGGTGTTGACCTGCCGCTCGTCGTGGCGGCACTGCAGCGCGTACTGCAGCTCCAGCCTCAGCTGGCGCTTCGCCTCCAGCGGCCGGAAGTCGAAGCGGTCGTCTCCCGCGGCCTCGCAGCGGCGTACGAACTCCTCGGTCTCGGGGCTTCCGACGGCATACCAGCGGGACTTGTGGTTGTGGCAGAACGGCGACTTCCCCTGGGCCCACAGGGTGCAGAACGACAGTCGGCAGACCCGATGGCCATCGTCTTCGACCATGGGCAGGCCCACCGTCCACTTCTTCCTGCCGGGCATGCCCGCCCGCTCCCAGAAACCGTGATGGCTCACGCAGAGTCCCTGGCGGGCCGCACCGTAGCAGCACCCGGTGACAGCGCAGGCCGTCAGTTCGGTCCGTCCGACCGGGCCGGAGCCAGGATCGGTGATGAACGCCTCCATGTCCGGGCCCCCGCGCCGCTGCCAGCGGTAGTAGTGGCCACGGCAGAGCTGGCGGGTGCGGGGCTGGCGCGGGCATCCGGGAACCCGGCAGGCTCCCAGGCCGAAGATCAGCTCTCCGGGGGCGGGGATGAACACATCGACGCGGAACTCCGGCCGGACGGCGGCCATAAGCTTGCCCAACAGCCCCGAACCGGGAGCCGGGACGGCAGATGTCATCTCGCTCACGCCCGAACCTCCTGTCCGGTCAGGAATCCGGCGGCCTCCAGAGCGCGGCGGGCGTCTTCGGCGGACAGATGACCGTAAATGTCGATCGTGGTGGCGATCGAGGAGTGGCCAAGGATGGCGCTGACCACCTCGATGGGCACCTTGCGGCGCAGAAGCAAGGTCGCCCGGGTATGCCGGAACCAGTGGGGGTCGAAGTCGGTCCCGGTGTCGCGGCGGAGCCGCAGCACCAGGTCGTAGACGGCCGCGTAGGTCAGCGGACGTCCGTAGGAGCCGCCCCAGAGGTTGACGAAGATGTAGTCGCTGTCCAGGTCGCTGTATTCGCCGTGCAGATAGTCCGCGTAGAGCCGGATCACCTCGGGGCCGACCCGGACCGTGCGAGGCGAAGCGGGCTTGGCCCGAGCCCGGTTGTCGTTATCCCGCTGCATGACCGTCAACTCGCCCTCCGCAGCGGCCAGATCCTCGTGCCGGAGCCCGAGCGCCTCACCGATCCGGATCCCCGTCTCCCACAGCAGCGCGAACAAGAACCGGTCCCGCAGGCGGGTGCAGGCGTCCAGGATCGCCTGGACCTGGGCAGCGGTCAGGATCGTCGGATGCGTGCGCGGCGCCTTCAGCTTGTGCGACGCCGCTCGGGCTGGCCGCCGGGCGGGTGATACAAGAACGGCTTCCAGCCCGTGCGCCGGGCGCGGACCGGCTGCAGCTCAGTGACGAGATCGCCGAGGTCCACACCGTGGCGTGCGTGGAAGACGTACAGACCACTGACCGCGGACAGCTTCCGGTTGACCGTGGTCACCCCGCAGTGATGCTCCGCCGACGGCAGCATCGTGACGCGGCCGTCGCGGCCCGCGGGCGGCAGGCGGAGCCAGGCGACGAACTCGCCCAGGTCCTCCAGCCGGACCTCGCGCCAGTCCAAGCCCCGTCGGCCGAGGAAGACGAACCAGTCCTTCAGATCATGGGCGTATGCCTTGACCGTGTTCGGCGACCGCTCGATGTCGGACAGATAGGAGAGGTACCGCTCGATCGGCTCGACTATGCCGCCCTCGTCGCCGAGCACGGTCCACGACTCAAGCGACGAGGCGGGCATCAGCACCCGTTGCACCAGCATCAGACCTCCTGGGGAACTGCGTGATGGACGGCGGTAGATAACCGCCTCCACCACACAGATCTCCGCCCACCCCAGGCCCGTGCTGCACGTCAAGGACACAATCCAGAGGGCTCAAGAGAACCTGGACGAAGCGGGGGTCCCAGCCGTCTTCGATCAGGCGGGTGACGTAGGACCTTCGCAGCGAGTGGAAGTCCAGGCCGTCGTCCAAACCGAGGGCCTCGCGGTATGCCTTGAAACGGGAGTTGATCCGCTGGCAGCCGATCCGCAGGCCCCGTTCGGACGGCCAGGCGGCCGGATTGCCGTCGGTCCCGAACTGGGGCCGGACTTCGGTGAACCACTCTCCTTACGCCGAGACCAGGCCAGTAGCCCGCTTCATGCACCCCACCAGTCAGCCAGAGACAGGTTCTAGCGGAACCCCTTCATGGCCGGTTCAAGCGTGAACGCGTTGAACGTCGTGCCCTTGTGAAGGGGGGAGGGGCATTCGCTGAATCCTGGTTTAGTCGGCCCGGACCAGGAAGGACACCCCTATCCGGTCTCCTCCTGACGGCCCGGCAGGGACGGCGTGCACCGTCTCCTCGCCGACGCCGCAGTGACCTTGCGCCTCCCTCGGCGGCGCAACGCGCAAGAAGACCAGCGCATGCCTGGGGGGGAAACGACCGACCCGGCTGCCGACCGGGCTGCGCCGCATGGGCCTGCACCGGGTCTACTCCCTGTTGCCCCCACGGTCCTCGTCGGCTTCGGGATTCCTGGGCTGCTCGGGCGCGGTGGTGTCGGAGAGGCTGAGACGGTGCGGCGGTGGGACACGTTCAGCTTCACCTTGCCGTACGGCGTCATGTGGGTGCTGAACAGCGGGTTGAGGCCGCGACGGTCCTGGGAGGTGAGGGCGTCGGCCCACTCCGGTTCGGCCAGGGCGTCCTGGATCATCAATGTGTTTAGACGAGGGCGGCCGGTACTGCATCTTCTTGAGCCGGGTCTTGATCAGGGCGGTCGGCTGGTCGATACCTCGTTTGGCCAGGTTCGCCAAGGATCTCTTCAGGTGGGGACCACGCGCCCTCGACCGGGGTGAGTTCGGGTGCGTAGGGCGGGAGTTGGAAGTCAGTCAGCCAGGCGCGGGCCGCGACGAGTTGCTTCATCCTGGCGCTGACGTGGGTGTTGAGGTCGTCCCAGACGATCACCATCGAGTCTCCGAGCTGCTGGTGGGCCGCGTCCAGTAGGCAGGCGTAGTCGGTCTTGAAGCCCTTGCGCCTGCCGGGGCCAGGGCCGCGGTCGACGTGGACGCTGCAGATCAGCCGGGGCCGACGGCCCGGTTTCGTGCAAATCAGCGCGGCCATGGAGACGCGTTTGGTGCCTGCGGCGGTGACCTTCACGACGCGCGTCTGCCCGCGCCGGCCCCGACTGCGGCCCTTGGGCGGCTTCAGACCCTGACCGGCCCCGCCCTCGAAGCAGACCCAGGCACCCAGGTCTGCCGCCGTCCTTTTATGACGGGCCACCGCTCGCCCTTCCACTCGGCGATCTCCGCCTCGTCCCGTTCGGTGGCCCAGCAGGCGGGCACCTGCACGCTCCAGCCGATCCGGTGCAACAGCAGATCCACGCCGGGCAACATGTACCGGACCCCGAACCGGCGGTGGATCACCTCGGCAATTCTCGCCAGCGTCCAGGACTGGTCCTCATCCCAGCCATGCGCGGCCGGACCGCAAGCCAACTCAGCGCCCAGCTTCCGCAGTTGCGCGGAACTCGGCTTGCAGCGGGCACCGCCGGCCCCTTTCGAGACCAGGGCCTGCCGCCCGCCCGTGACCAAGACCGACGCCAACGATTCACCGACATCCGCGTCACCCGGAACCGCCGGGCCACCTCCTGGTCACTGACCCCGTCCTCGATCAGCTCAGCCGCGACAAACCGCACCTGCTCACGCCGGGCCCGCTCCTGAGCGGTCAGCCCACCGCCATCGGGATACCTCATACCTCAGGCATAGCGACCCTGTTTTTTCACGAGCCCCGGCAGCGGATATTCAGCTCTCCAGGAGGCACTCTCTCGGAGTCGAGGCTGATGTTCACGAGGGCCGACAGCACCCAGCCGGCGGCACCGTCGCAGGGCAGAAGTGCGTTTCTCGACAGCTGCGGGCCCTCTGTCGGCGGAACTGGCAAGTGGCCCGACCCGGCAGGGCCGCCGCACCCCCGCGGCGGCGGCCCGGTCCCGGCTCAGCGCAGCCGAGTTGCGGCGTACGCCTCGATGGCGGCCTGCTGGTACGCGGCCAGGCCCGGCGCGATCGACTCGTACACCGCGCGCCAGTGCTCGTTCTCCACGCAGCAACGCCCGATCGCGCGGTACTCCTCGGCGGTGGCTGCCCGGCTCTGGGCCAACGTCCCGCACTGGGTGTCGATCTCGACCTGCACCGCGTCGGCGTCAGCGGGCAGGCCGGTGGCCAACAGCTCCGCCAACCGGATCATCTGCGCCGTGCGCTCGCGCTCGTCGGCCTCGATCTCGGCCTTGCTCAACGCCGCGGTACGCCGCTCGACGGCCTCGACCAGCTCCGGGAAACCGCGCAGGACCTTCATGCACTGGGCAGGCCGGATGCCCTCGAAGAGGTTCTCCGGTCGGCTGATGCTGATCATGTCTGTGCCATCCTTCCTGGACTGTTCCAGTTCGGTGATCGTGCGGGCGACGGTGCCAGCCAGGGCATCCAGCCGGTCGCGCTCGGCGAGCAGCCGACGGTGGTGGCCCCGCAGGGCCTCCAGCTCGTCGACCTGCGTGGCCAGGACCCGGCCGATCTCAGGCAGTCCCAGGCCCAGCGCGCGCAGCACGAGAACCTGCTGCAGCCGCAGCAGTTGGCGCTCCTCGTAGTAACGGTGGCCGTTGGCCCCGATCCAGGCCGGCGGCAGCAGGTCGATATCGTCGTAGTGCCGTAGTGTCCGGGCCGTCACACCCGACATCCGGGCGACCTCCGCGATCGGCCAGGCCATCGCCGCCTCCCTCACACGTGCTTCACCGGGCCGGAAATTCCGGCCCTGCTCAGGACGGTAGAGGCTTCCGCTGCGGCAGCTTCAAGCCCAGCTCTCAGGCTTCCAGGTCGCGCGCCGATCGGCGGCCGCCCGGACGATGATCACGATTGGCCTGCTTGCGAAACCCAGCGCTGCCGAAACGCGCAAGCATCTTCGCGCGTTCCCGACGAGCTCGTGCCTCCCGAACCAGTGACGAAGTGCTGACCTTTTCTCGTGAACAGAGCCAGCGGACCCACCGCCAGTCGTCACCCAGCCGAGAACCTCCACCATTAATGATCCCCAGCACGTCAGCGCACGATCGTGGGGCATGACCCAGCTACGCCAGAAACCCGCCACGGGATGATCTTGCAGTTTGTTACGACTCGGCGTGAGGACGCGGGCCGGACGGGGGCGGGGGATGTCGTCGGTGCCCTGGCGAGCGGCGAAGTCGGCGTGGGCCGCCTCGACGGCGTCGGGGTACGCCTCGTTCTTCTCGTGCTCGGCGAGCGCGCGGTAGATGCTGGCGACACTGGGGCCCGGCCCTTGCGCCTGCCGGTGGGGATGATCAGGTCAGGCTGGATCTGCTCGACGGGCTCGCCGTTCGCCCGGCGCCGGAGCACGGTGTGCGGCATGTCCTCGATGATGACGGGCGGCCGTCCGCCGTGCTTGCCCCTGCGGGCCGCCGCGTCGAGTCCTTCGGGGTCGACTCCCGGATGTTCTCCCGCTCGGTCTCCGCCATCGCCGCGAAGAACGCGAACAGCAGGCGGCCAGGCTCGCTCGGGTCGTACATCCCGGGCAGGGGTCCGGCGAGCATCTCCAGGACCAGGCCGTGGGCGGTGAGATGGTCGGCGAGCGCGGTGAGTTCGGCGGTGTCGCGGCCGAGGCGCTTCATCTCGTACACGGTGAAGACGACCCGGCAGTGCGGGGCGTGGGCCTTGATCTGGCGGGCCAGCGCGAGGGCGGCCTCGAACTGGGACCGCACGCGGACCCTGGTGCTGATTCTCTCGGAGAGCACCTTGTCGCGCGGGATACCGTGCTTGGCGAGCGCGTCGAGCTGCGACTGGAGTTCCTGGGTGAGCGTCGAGCAGCGGGCGTACCCGATGCGGATGTCGGCGGTCGGGGTGTCCGGCGCGAGGGCGAGGGGGGATGCTCGACGTCGGCAGCATCATCGCTCGCAGAAGGCTCTTGACGGGCCGTCATGACCGTGAATGCCGTCACCAACGATTCTCAGAAGTACCCCGAACCCACCTTTGAGTGAGAACGAGTTTTGCGAACCGAACCAGAAGTGCTTCGCAGGTTCCGCGCGGACCTGTTTGATCTCACTCGGGCAAAGCCCCCCCGTTTTGGAGAGGGAGTTGGCGTACGGCTCCCTCTTCAGCCGCCCATCGCGACATGGACATGCCTGGTAGGCGGCCTGTGCGATCGAGCGATCACCAACCGAGGAAGATCGGACGTAACGCCCACTGAAAACCGCAGCCTGGCCCAACCCGGCGCCAATGCGGTCCCAGCACCAGCCGAGCCCCATGAAGTGATCTGACTCACGTCCTGTCACAGCGACCGACGGCGCGGTGTCTTGAGGCCGAATACCTGGAATCGGAGGAGGCACGATGACTGGGAACACGCATGTGGTCGTGATCGGTGGTGGATACGCGGGCGTGATGGCCGCGAACCGGCTGATGCTGCGGGACGACGTGACAGTGACGCTGATCAACCCGCGCCCGGATCTGGTCCACCGGGTCCGGCTGCACCAGCTGGTGGGCGGGTCCGACGGCGCGGTCGTCGCCTACCAGGACGTCCTGGCCGAGGGCGTCCGGGTGGTGGTCGACACCGTCACCAGGATCGACGTGGCCGAGCGCAGCGTGACACTGACGGCCGACGGCACGCTCGGATACGACTACCTGATCTACGCGGTGGGCAGCGGCAGCGCCGAACCGAGCGTGCCAGGGGCGGCCGAGTTCGCCTACCCGATCGCCACCCTGGAGGAGGCACAGCGGCTGCGCCCGGCCCTCGACGCCGCGCCCGCGACGGCTCCCGTGACAGTGGTCGGCGCCGGTCCCGCCGGCATCGAGACCGCCGCCGAGTTGGCGGATGTCGGCCGCCGGGTGACCCTGGTCTGCGGAGGTGTGCTCGGCCCGTACCTGCACACCCGGGGCCGGCGCTCGGTTGCGAAGCGGCTGGCCAGGCTCGGTGTGACGGTCATCGACGGCTCTGACGCGATGGTGACGGCGGTGACCCGCGACGTTGTGCGGCTCGCCGACGGCCGTGAGCTGCCGAGCGAGGTCACCGTCTGGACCGTCGGCTTCGGCGTTCCGGATCTGGCCGTCCGCAGCGGGCTGAGCACCGACGCGGTGGGGCGCCTGCTCACGGACGAGACGCTGACCAGCGTGGACGACGCGCGCGTCCTCGCGGCCGGGGACTCGGCGGCACCATCGGACCTGCCGTTGCGGATGAGCTGCCTGAACGCGGTGCCGCTGGGCGCACGGGCCGCCGATACCGTGCTCAGCCGACTCGCGGGTGAGCAGCCGGAGAACCTCCATCAGTCGATGTACGCCCAGTGCATCAGCCTGGGCCGAAGCGCGGGCATCTACCAGTTCGCCAACAGGTCCGACGTCGCTGTGTGGCTGCACATTGACGACGGCCCGGGCGCCAGGATCAAGGAAGCGGTCTGCGAGGGCATCCCCAAGCACCTGGCCGGAGAGGCGCACAAGCCCGGTTCATTCAGGCTGCACCGCATGCCGGGAGGTGTCGCCAAGCGCCAGCAGCTGCTGCGCGCCCACCGCGCCGAGGCACCGGCCGCCGCCGACCGGGCAGCCTGACCGGTGCCTGCTGCTGTGGACGCATGCGAACGCGGTCGGCCGCCAGGGCCGACCGCGAAGGACGAGGAGAGGGGACGAGAGATGAGCGACGACGCCACCGATCCGGCGACCGAGACGTTCATCGCCCACCGCAACCTGCTCTTCACCGTCGCCTACGAGATGCTCGGATCGGCCGCTGACGCCGAAGACGTCCTCCAGGAAACCTGGCTGCGCTGGGTCAAGGCCGACCAGGGGCAGGTGAACGACCAGCGCGCCTACCTGGTGCAGATCACCACCCGGCAGGCGCTCAACCGGCTGCGCACCGTGAAGCGCCGCAGGGAGGCGTACGTCGGCTCCTGGCTGCCCGAGCCGCTGCTCACCACGCCGGATGTGGCCCAGGACATCGAGCTCGCCGAGAGCGTGTCGATGGCGCTCATGCTCGTCCTTGAGACGCTGTCACCGACCGAACGCGCCGTCTTCGTACTGCGCGAAGCCTTCGATATCGGCTACGACGCGATCGCCGAGGCCGTCGGCAAGAGCCCCGCAGCCGTCCGCCAGATCGCCCACCGCGCCCGCCAGCACGTCGACGCCCGCCGCCCCCGCCGGGTGGTCTCCTCGCACGAGGGCCAGGCGGTCCTGGAGTCGTTCCACCGCGCGGTCGAAACCGGTGACCCGCAGGCCCTCCTTGAGGTGCTCGCCCCCGAGGTCGTCCTGATGAGCGACGGCGGCGGCATCAAACACGCCGCGCTGCGGCCGGTCACGGGCGCTGCGCAGGTGGCCCGTATGTTCGCCGGCGGCATCGGCAAGTTCGAGGACACGCTCACCGCCGAACCGACCGTGGTCAACGGCAACCCGGCACTCCTCGTCCGCCTGGACGGCGAGATCGACGGCGTTATGTCGATCCGTGTCCAGGACGCCCGCATCACCGGCCTCTACTACGTCCGCAACCCGGAGAAACTGTCCCACGTCACATCTGCGACCCCGCTCACCCTGCGCTGAACACCAACGGCCCCCGACGCGCGGACGTCAATCCTGCCAAGACCAAGGGACCCTGATGAACCTTGCTTCGTGCGATCCGTGGCCGGACTGCTGGCGGTCGCCTTCCTGACCGCAAGCGCCAGCAAGCTGTTCGCGCCCAAGGAGAAGCTAGCCGTCCTCCCTGCTGGGGGATGGGTCGAAGACGTCAGCGCTGGGGCCGTCAAGGCCATCGGAGCCGTCGGGGTCCTGACCGCGATGGGTTTGATCCCGTCTTGCCGTACTCGAAATCGCGACGGTTCTGGTGCCACTGGCCGCCACCGGCGGGGTGCTGCTGATGGCCGGCGCGGTCATCACACGCCTGCGCCGTCACGAAGCGGCGATCGGGGTGGACCTGGCCTACCTCGCCCTGGCCGCCTTCGTGGCGTGGGGCCGCTTCGGCCGCGTGTCCTTCACCAGCTGACCCGCCAGGGAGATAACCGATGAGCCATGCAAGCGAGCGAAGGGGAGAAACCATGAAGGCAGTGCGTTACCACTCCTACGGCGGCAGTGACGTCCTCGTCTACGAGGAGGCAGACCGGCCGGTGCCAGGTGTGGGCCAAGTAGTGGTGCAGGTGGCCGGCACCTCGTACAACGACGCGGACTCCGGCCTCCGCGCGGGATTGCGACAGGACCTGCTCCCACTGGCCTTCCCGCACATTCCCGGCCTCGACCTGGCCGGAGTCATCACCGAGGTCGGCGAGGGCGTGCCCCACTGGAGCGTGGGGGACGCGGTGGTCGCGCTTCTGCCGGCGGCCGCGCCCGGCGCGGCCGCCGAATACGTCGCCGCATCCGCCGAGGCGCTGGCCACCGCTCCCCGCACCGTCGAGCTGGCCGACGCCGCGGCCCTGCCCCTCGTCGGGCTGACGGCATGGCAGGCCCTGTTCGAACACGCCGACCTCAAGCCCGGGCAGAACATCCTGATCAACGGCGCAGGCAGCGCAGTGGGCGGGTATGCCGTCCAGCTTGCCGCGCAGGCCGGTGCCACCGTGACCGCGACCGCCGGTGCGCGCAGCCGCGACCGTGTCCGCTCCTACGGCGCGGACCGGATCGTCGACTACGCCGTGACTCCCGTTGTGCGGGCGCTGGCCGGGCAGCACTTCGACGTGGTGCTGCAGCTGGCTCCCGGCAGCCCTGAGGAGAACGCGCAGCTGGTGGACCTGGTCGCCGACGGCGGAACCTTCGTCAGCGTCACCACTCCCGGCCCGCAGGATGCCGGGCGCGGGGTGCGCACGGTGTACGTGTTCGTGCGCGGCGACGTCACCCAGCTCGCCGAGCTGGTCGCCCGCGTCGACGCTGGAGATCTGGCGATCGAGGTGGCCCAGCGGCTGCCACTGGCCGACCTGGCCACGGTCCACGCCCGCGCTGCCGGCCGGTTCGCCCGGATCGCCGAGCTGACTGCCCGGGTCGAGGGCGGAGAGCTGGCCGAGCGGCTGCGTGCCAACCAGGCCGCGGTCCGCGCCCCGGCTGCCGCCGGAGAGCTGGCCGGCAAGACCGTCCTGACCCCCTGACCCGAGCGACGCCGGCACCGGCCCGGTGAATGTGACCTGGCGTTCCCGGGCGGCCTGCAACCCCGACAAGCTCCGGCCGTGGACGGGGGGGCACAGCGCTGGGACCAAACCCGCTCGACCGCACCCTTGGCCAGATGCCCGACGGCCAGGGCATCGGCGCCGGCCGTCAGTCCCCGTCCTCGCCGTCCTCGAAGGCGTCCGGGTCGCGGAAGAAGCGCAGACCCTGGCCGGGGCCGCTGGCCTTGATATTGAAGAGGTAGCGGCCCCGGGAAGTTGATGTGCCGGTCCTTGCGGGGAGAGCCGGGCGACGTCCTCGTCCTTGGCGTCGGGCCCGCGGCGCGGAGCTGGGCGACGGCGGCGTCCAGGTAGCGGGTCTTCCGCAGCACGACCGCGTTGAGGACCAGGCCGAGGGCGGCGAGCTGATCTTCCTGGCCCTCGCGGTACGCCTGGCGGATCGGGCCCCGGCCGCCGTGGCAGATCGCGCGGGCCAGGCGGTGGCGGGACTCCTGCACGGTGAGCTGCCGGTTCACCAGACGGCGGTAGGTGTCGTCCATCGGGTCGACCAGGGCGAGCAGGTGCATGGTCTTGTCGATCCGTCCGTACTCCGCGAACGCGGCGCCCAGCGGGCTGGGGTGTCCCTCGCGGCCGAACATCCGCAGCAGGTCGTAGGCGCGGACCTGGTCGTTGACGGCGTTGAGCCAGGTCACGCCGCGTTTGTAGCTGTAGTACGTGGGCGAGGGCTTGGTGTTGATGCTCTTGACGGGGACGACGAAGCGCAGGCCGTCGACGGAGGCGAGCAGCCCGCCGCCCCACATCTGGGCCAGCTCGATACGGGACTGGGCAGCGATCAGCGCGGCGTTCGCCGCGGCGAGGGTGTCGGCACGTACGTAGTTCTGGTCGACGTGCGACAGCCGCGAGCGCGTCAGGGCCTTGTTCTCCGGGTCGATGACCGGGGTCAGACCGATGTTGCAGCTCTGCGAGACCCTTCTGTGTCGCTGATCAGCCGATCTGTGTCAGGGCCGCCAGCCGGACCCGGCACAGGGGCCGGCTGGGTCCCGGGTCCGGTGTTCTCCCTGGTCGACGCGGTTCGGCCGGGCGGCTGAGTTCCTGGGTCCCCGTCTGCCTGGGGCAAGCCTCTTTCGTGGCGATTCTGCTGAAATCCGTACCCGCGCTGTACGGCCTGCTGTACGTTCGGGGCATGTCGAAATCAGTGACGATCCGGGTCCCCGAGGACCTCCACGCCCAGCTGCAGGAGCGTGCTGAGGCCGAGGGCACCACGGTCACCGCGCTCATCACCGAGGCCGCGCTCAACGCGGTCCGTGACCCCCGTCTCGAAGGCGCCGCGGAGGTCTTCCGCCAGTTCGTCACGGACAACGCGGACGCGTTCGACGCGGCGTTTCCCGACGACGCCCCCGCCCGCATCGACGCTGCCGGGCACCAGGGGCGGGCTGCCTGACGTGGAGCTCCACATCGACATCCGCTGGCTGCTGGAGCGCCAGGCGGAGGTGCTGCCCAAGCACCCCGAAGTCCACGACTTCTCCAACCTCGTGGCCGCCATCGCCCGCCACCGCGTCAACACCCCGCAAGTCGGTGTCACGGTCGACAACGCCTGGCGCGCAGCAGCCCTCATGCACGCCGTCATCCGGCTGCGCCCGCTCCCGGCACGCAACGCCCTGTACGGTGCTGCGATCGTCGCGTCGTACATGGACGTCGCGGGCGAAGCCATCGACCCGCCATACGGCGCGCTGATCGACCTCGCACGCGACATCGACACCGGCCGCGCCGACGGGTACGACGCAGCCGGCCGCATCCGCTCCTGGCGGATCTGACCACCGGCCCGGCACCGGGAAAGGGCGCAGGGCCGCCTGCTGCTCGTGCCGCGCCGACAACCTGCGGTGGTGGCGACCGTCAACCACGGTGACCGTCATCGAGACTGCGGGGCACGAACTCCTCCTCTCCTCTTCCTGTCGGGTCAGCGGGCGAAGGCTTCGGTCAGGCGCACGCTGTAGCCGTCCTCTTCCATCACCACGACGGTGACGCCGAACGGGTCGGGGTGGTTCAGCTCGATGGGGGTGAAGGCGAAGTTCACCGCGGCCTGGATGGGCGGCACCAGCGCGCCGCCGGGCTGCGGCGCGGGGGCTGCCCTCCAGTCGGGGGTGACCGATGCCCAGCCCTCGGGGCTGCGTGCCAGGAGCTGCTCGGTGTGGGGGGAACTGATGCAGCACGTGCCCGCTCTGGGGGGCGAGCACCTTGTTCAGGCACGGTGCCGGGCCGACGAAGGGCAGCTCGCGGGCATTGGCGACGTCGTGGGTCTCCCGGGCGAGGACGACCTCGTCCGCGTCGGCTGCGGCGGCGATGTTCGCGAGCTCCGCGATGCCGGCGAGCGCGTCCTGGCCGACCATGAGCGGGCGGACCCCAGATCAGCCCGACCAGCTCGCCGCGCACCAGCGGCATCATGAGCGGGCGCGGCACCGATCGCGAAGGTGCTCGGAGTCTCCCGCAACACCATCTACAACTACGTTCCCGAGCTGAAGGGCGGTCGCCTCGCCCTCGCCGAGGCCGAACCTGCCACTTCGCTGCCCGGCCCAGCTGCCCCCTCGAACTGACCGGTCAGCCGATATCGCGCACCAGAATGTTACCGAGAGCTACCTTGCCCCTGGTGACAGCTTCCTTGAGTACACCCCACATATCCACCGGATTGGAGCTGGCAAGAACTCAAGAGGCGTAACAACGCCGGTTCCTCGCGTATACCTTCCCGTCTCGCTCACCGGGCCTGACCCATCCGGCAGTGCTGGGCCGACCCGACCTTGTCGAGGCTGCTCTCGCCCTTCCCGGCGATCCCCGGTTCAGGCTGCCTCCAGCTTCACCTCGACGCTACGACGGCGAGGCGACGGTGGTCTCCCACCTCCGTCCGAAACAACAGCACCTCGTGGCGCACTGACACGGTTCTTACCCTCACTACGACATGCGGCGTCGTCCTGTCTGTCGGATCGTGGTGCTGGCGGGCCTCGCAGCCCTCGCAGTGCTCGGAGAACTTCTCTGCTGCGGGTTGGGTACGGGCGCGGTGGTGGCTTGTGCTGGGTCTGTGGCCACCTGGGCGGTGAGGGGAGCCAGGGCGCCGGTGTGGCAGCGGCCCGAGGGAGGCCATGAGTGGAGGAACACGATGGGCTCAGGAAGACAGGCGGGTACGGCAGCGACGGCCTGTATCGGTGTGGTCGCGCCGCTTACTGGGCGGCTGGCCCCGCTGGGTGAGCCGCTGTCGTTCGTGCTGCGGGCCCTGGCACCGCGGCTGGACGGCATGACCTACGGCGGCCGTCGCCTGCGGGTCGCCGTGCGCGACAACCGCTCCGAGCCGGACGCGGCCCGGCAGGCCGTGCGGGAGCTGGCCGAGGAGGAACGGGCGTCTTTGGTACTGACCATGGCCGGTACGCAGGTGCTGCCCGCGGTGACCTCGGCCTGCGAGGAGCTTGGTGTGCCGTGCGTGTCGACCACCTTTCCCTGGCATGCCTTCGGCGCCGCGCGGGGCGGGGACCCGATGGCTGTCTTCGACTGGACTTACCACTTCGCGTGGGGGCTGGACGACATCGCCAACGCTTTCGCAGACCTGTGGGAGAAACTTGAGGGCGAGGCAGTCGTCGGCTGCCTGTGGAACGACGGCCTGCAGGGCAGGTTGTCGCGGGACCAGCAGTTCGGCTTCACGGCCGCAGCCGCCCGTCGCGGGCACCGGCTCGTCGACCCGGGCGGCTACCAGGAGCCGGCCACCGATTTCACCAGGCACGTGGAGCGGATGCGTGGTGCGGGTGTGGATGTCGTCACTAGTGCCGCCACCGCCGGCGACCTGGCGTTGTTCCTGCGCCAGGCACGCGAGAGCGGTGTGCGGCCGCGGCTGGTGACGTGCTCGCGCTGGCTGACCTACCCGCACGCCGCGGTCGCTCACTCGCCGCAGGTGCGCGACGAGCTGGCCGACATGCGGGTGGGCACACTGGTGTACTGGTCGCCCGGGCACCCGTACCGCTCCAGCCTCGACAACAGCAGCTGCGAGGAACTCGCCGACACCTACGAGGAGACGACCGGAAGGCCGTGGCTGCAGCCCCTCGGTCTGGCTCACGCCCTGCTCGAAGTCGCCCACCACGCGCTGGCGACCACTGCTGATCCCACCGACCGGGCGGCCATCGCCGCGACCTTGGCCCGTACCCGGCTCGACACCATCGTCGGCCCTCTGGACTGGACCGCCGGGCCCACCCTCAACGTCGCCACGGTGCCCTTGGCCGGAGGCCAGTGGCAGCCCGGCCCCGATGGACCCCGCTTGCAGATGATCAGCACTTCCCGCACCCCCGGCGTCCCGGTCACCGCGCAGCTCATCGCCGCCCGCTGAGCAGCGCGCTCAGCCGGGGCCAGGGCCGGGAACGGGCTCCGTGGCGCCGGTGTCGTACGGAGGCAGGGCGATACGCGATCGCAGATAAGCCAGCCCTGAAGTGCCACCGGTACCGGGCTGGTCGCCGATCATCCGCTCCACCAGCAGCAGATGGCGGGTCCGCCACCGCGTGACCGCCGAGCGCAACGTCCACCACGCCTTCACCGCCTCGTCGCCGCCAGGACCGCCCGGCGCACCCGACGTACCCGTCTCGGTGCCCGGCCGCTGGGACGGCGAGTGCGAGCCCGTCTCGTCGATGAGGGCGAACAGCGTGGCGAACTGGCTGGACTGGGCACCGCTTGCGTTGTCCAGCAGCGGCCGGAAGGCGGCGAACCTCTCCGGTGAGAGGTGTTCGAGTACCGCGAGGTGCTGCTCCAGCAGGTCCACGATCGCCGTCGCCCGGCGTACGTGTGCAAGGGTGCGGCACTCCCGGTCGGTATCCGGATCGGGGTCTTGGGCCGGTTGCCGGGCCATCTCCAAGTCGACCAACGCCTGGCTGGCCAGGACCTCGGCGGACTGGTGCACGGCGATGAAGAAGTGCTCGTCTGCCCACTGCGCCGGCTGCCTTTCGGCGGTCCGGGGGCGCTGCAGGGCCAGAAGGTCCGGCAGGCGCAGGTAGCACGCGTAGGGAGTTTCCGCGGAGGCCATTCCTGACGTCATGACAAGCCGACTTCCGGAGCCGCCTGAACGGCTCCCAGCAGAACGTGGCTGACGACGGCCGTTCGGGCAGCGGTTGGCGAACTCATGCCTACGCAACGATCACCACGGCGCCCGGGACACGGATTCCCCGCTGACGCAGCGTGGGTTCGGGCCGTGGGCGCGCGGATCTACCGTCCCGCACAGGCCGGGCAGCGCCCCCAGGGACCGGCCTGGTACCAGACGCACACCGTCGCCTACGCCCAGGAGTTCGGCTGCAACGTCCAGCCCACCGAGGCGTACCCGCGCCGCGAGACCGGCGCGTGCCTGGACCCGTGGCACGATCGGCTCAGAACCACCTACGTCGGCACCCTCGCCGACCTGCGCGTCACCAAGGACCTGGACGACCCCGAGTTCATCACGGCGATGGAGCGGCATAAGCAGGTCGACCCAGGCCTGGCGGCCGTCCTCGCCGCCATCAAAGCGACCGTCAAGGGCGGCGTGGGCAAGCTGCGCGAGCGCCCGCAGGGCAAGTCGCGAAGCTGGAGGGAGTCCAGGAGATGCTCTGGGCGATCGACCTGATGAGAAGGGCCTCAACCCGGCCCGCCACATCCAGGGCGGCCACGCCGTCCTGGACGAAGGCGAGTAGGGCCGTGCCCGACGTCCACACCGGCACGAGGCCGCCCCGGCTGGAGGCCGGTGCGGAACTGGACCGGACGCTGGACCGCCTTCAGGTGGACGCCCTGCAATTCTCCATGCGCACCCACCGCATCTCGCCGTAGTCCGCGCTCTGGATGCACGGCCCGTGCGAGACCTGGTTCCGGCTCGTTGCCCCCGACGGTCAGGTCGCCACCCCCGAAGGGAGCTGACACCGTGCGAGAGATCGACGACGCCATCGAGCGGGCCGACGAGAGACGTTCACCCGGGAGCCGCCCAAGACCCTCCAGGGCCGCATCGACTACCTGCTCAAGCAGATGAAGACGCGAAGGCCGTCACCGCGGAGCTCGGCGTCACCGCCGACTCCGTCAACCACTACCGGCGCGGCGCGCGAAAGAACCCGCCCAAGGACATCGCCGCGAAGATCGACGACGCCGTACGGTCCCGCCAGCAGCCCCAGGTCCGCAAACGCCGACGCAAGCAGACCGCCGCGACCGGCATCACGGTGGAGACCAGGGCCCGGTTCGGCTACCGGGTGCCATCTGCGTCCCCGTAACGGCACTCACAGCAGGACTGGCGTCACAGTGACGTGGGCCTGGCTCAGGTGGGGACAGCACTGCGGGACAGAGCGGTGCGCAGCGCGAAGGCGCCGAGCAGGCCGCCTGCCGTGAACCGCTGGGCGGTCATGGCGCGGGGCCGGGCGGCCAGAAACCCTGACACCCGCGCTGCGCCCAGCATGATCAGAGCGTTTACGGAGATCCCCACGACGATCTGCACACCACCGAGCTGCAGCAGTTGGCCCCAGGCCGGACCTGCCTGCGGGTCCAAGAACTGGGGCAGTAGGGCGGCATACATCAGAGCGATCTTGGGGTTGAGCAGGTTGGTCAGCAGCCCCATCGAGAACAGACGGGCGTCGGAGACCGGAGGCAGGTCTTGGGCCGGGGCGAAGGGCGAGCGGCCGCCGGGCTTGAGCATGCCCCAGGCGAGGTAAGCCAGGTAGGCGGCCCCGGCAAGCTTGATCACCGTGAATGCCATCGGCACGGCGGCGAACAACGCAGACAGGCCCGCAGCCGCGGCCAGCAGATAGCACACGAATCCCACGGCGGTCCCACTGAGACTGACCAGGCCCGCCCTGCGTCCTTGGGTGATCGCGCGGGAGGCGAGGTGGATCATGTTCGGTCCCGGAGTCAGCGCCATGCCCAGTTCGACCAGGGCCACTCCTCCGACTGCGGTCAGAGTGATCACCGGTCAACCTCCAGGTCGTTCGTCGGGCACCTGATACGGAAGGGGTCACCCGGCTGCAAGGACGGGCACGACGCATGAGCAGCGCCTGCCTCGCCCGCTGCAGGATACGGCCTTGCCGCTCGGCATCTCCACGCGCCCCCGACCCGTTCCTGGCCCGTCGACGACATCAAGTGCCGAGCCCGTAACTGCAACGACGCCGGCAACCTGGGTGCCGACAACGCTGCCTGAGGCGGCCGAACGGAGCACAACGCCGCAGGAGCCAGTTCCCATTCGAGTGAGTGGGCACCGAAGAAGTATCGGCCGTGGTGTGGTCCGAGCGGTGCGGTGTTTCGGGCACTGCTAGGTGTTGCGGGGCAGGACCTTGTTGACGCCGTCGGGGGTACGGATGGTGCGGGCGTGCTTGACGTAGGGGCTGGTGAGGCTGGTTTCGATATGCAGTACGCCTTCGACGTAGGCCAGCGTGGAGCGCACGTAGGTGTACAACTCGTGGATCGTCCTGGTGGCGACTGCCGCGTAAAGGTTGGTCGGCCCGGTGACGGCAGCGACGAACGTGGTTGGTAGGTGCCGGGCGAGTGCGTCTCCGGCGTCGTGGAGGCGTCCGGGACTGACGTCCAGATACAGCGTCGCGCCGATGGGGTAGCCCAGCTGGAGTGGATCGAGGTCTCGGTCGAGGCGGATCGCCCCGGAGGCCAGCAGGGTTTCGAGGCGTCGTCGTACCGTCGCTTCGGCCTGCCCTGTCGCGGCGGCAACGCGGGCGGCGGACTGCCGCGCGTCCTGGCTGAGCGCATCGAGCAGGCTATGGTCCTGGGCCTTCAGCTGGGGGGCGCTCTGGCACGGTTCGTCATCGTGCGGCTCGTCGGTACGGATCCGGTTGCGCTGCTCGTCATCGAGCTGGTCGGGGAAGCCTTCCCAGTCGGCATGGCCAGGTGTGCGGAAGTGGTGGAGCACCTCGTACACCGTGACGGCGGTGACTCGTCCCGTCTTGGGGAGCTGTTCGAGTAGCAGGTGGTCGCGGGCCGGTGTGGAGGCGGCGCGTACGCCGCAGAGGATTTCTCCGCCGGCTCCTGCGGTCCTGATCCAGGCAACGTCGTCGTGGCGCGCAAGGGCGTCGGCGAGGCGGGTGCCTGATCCGGGGTGAACGTGCAGTCTGAGCAGCTGGCCGTTGTCGTCATCGCGTGGTGGCGGCATGGCCACCACGCGGACGACGCCGCGTTCGACCAAAGCGCGATAGCGCCGCGCGACGGTGTGTTCGCTGGCCTCCAGGACGGCGGCCAGCTGGCGGAACGGGACCCGCCCGTTTACTCCAAGTGCGTGCAGGATCTGGTGGTCGAGCCGGTCCACAGAAAGCCTCCTTGAACATTACTGCTTGACACCGTCCCATTGATGCTAGTTCCGCTCGAATCAGGTCGAGCAGCGATCCATGCCGCTCAGATCCTGCTGATCCTGGGCGCATGATGACTGACAGGGTTGCCGGTGACATTCCGGCTCATGCCGAACACCGTGCCTTCAGACGGCAGGCCGCCTTGGGCGGGCTTCTGCTCGCCGAGGCGATGAATCTGCTGGATGCGAGTATCACGACCGTCGCTGCGCCGGTGATCCGCGCTGACCTCGGCGGACCGCCTTCGAGTATTCAATGGGTCGCTGCGGCCTACACCCTCCCCTTCGCCATCGCGCTGATCCCCGGTGGCCGCCTGGGCGACATCCTCGGCCGCCGCCGGGTGTTCGTGGCCGCCGTGCTCGGCTTCCTCGTCTCGTCTCTCACGTGCGCCGCCGCGCCGGGCATGTCCGTGCTGCTGGTGGCACGTGTCCTCCAGGGCGTGTTCGCCGGGCTCGTCATTCCCCAGACCATCGGCCTCATCAAAGCGGCGTTCCGTGGCCCGGCACTCGGCAAGGCTCTGGGCCTGATGGGCCCGGTGATGGGCCTGACAGCGGTGGCCGGGCCAGTGCTCGGTGGCGTGCTGACCCGCGCCGACCTCGCCGGCCTTTCATGGCGTGGCGTCTTCCTGGTCAACGTGCCACTCGGAGTCCTCGTCCTCGCCGGCGCGCGCTACTTGGTCGAGGACCGAGCGGCACGTAGGCCCGGTCTCGACATCGTCGGAGTCTTGTTGAGTGCGGCCGTCGCTGCCGCGATCACCGTGCCCGTGATCAACGAGGCGATGTCACTGCGGCTGAGGACGCTCTTTGCTGTCGCGGCACTCGTCGGAGCCGTCGCGCTGATCGCCCATGTTCGACGGCTCGGCAGAAAGGGGCGAGACCCCATCGTCGCACCCAGCCTCTTCCACGATCGAGGGTTCCCCTCGGCACTCGCGACGAGCACCGTGTACTTCGCCGTCTCCACCGGATTGGTGTTCACGGTGGTCCTCTACGTGCAAAGCGGCCTGCACGGCTCGGTACTGACGGCCAGCCTGACCGTACTGCCGTTCTCTGGCGGCCTCGCCGTCTCCTCACTGATCGCGGGCCAGAAACTGCTGCCCAGGCTGGGGCCCACGCTCATGCTTCCCGGTATCGGCATCCTGGCACTCGGTTGCCTTGGCGGAGCTGTCGCCTCCAGCGTCGCTGCCGCGCCCGTGGCGGCCTCCCTCTGGATACCGGCTTCACTGGCCGTGGCCGGGCTCGGCGGCGGACTCCTGACCGTGCCGTTCTTCACAACGGCGCTCTCCCGGGTCGAACCGCACGAGACCGGCTCAGCCGCCGGCCTGCTCAACAGCGTCCAGCAACTGGGCGGAACCCTCGGCGTGGCCCTTCTCGGCGCGACCTACCTGAACCACACCAGCAGCCCGGGGCATGCGCTCACCCTCGCATTCGCCAGCTGCCTCGCGCTGGTGCTCCTCCTCGCCCTCACCGCAACGGGCATGCTGCGGCCCCAGCCCACGCGGACCGCGCGATGACACACCGCAATGCCCCGCTGACAGTCCAGGGCAGGCGACGCCTGGTGGAGCGCTGCCAAACCCGCCCGATCGCACACGTCGCAGCCGAGATGGGAATCTCTCGCGCGTGTGCGTCGAAGTGGGACAACCGGTGGCGGCGGCACGGCGAACTCGGCCTGCTGGACCAGCCGTCGACCCCGCACACCAGCCCGAACGCTACCCCGCCCGAGATCATCGCTCAGATCGAGACCTGGCGCCGCGAGCACGAGTGGTCCGCCCAGCGGATCACCCACGAATTGGCTGCGGCCGGGGTCGGCATCAACCGCCGCACCGTGACCCGGCACCTTGCACGACTCGGGCTGAGCCACCGCCGGAACCTCGACCCGTCTGGCGAGTCCAACCGGGAAACACGCAAGATCACCGCCCGCTGGCCAGGCCTATGGTGCACCTGGATGTGAAGAAGGTCGGACGGATCTCCCCGATGGCGGCGGCTGGCGCGCCCACGGCCGCGACTCCGACCAAGCGAAGACCGTCGACCGTGCCAAGACCGCCGGCGCAAAGCGCGGCTACATCTACCTGCACTCGATCGCCGACGGCTTCTCCCGACTCGCCTATACCGAACCGCACAACGATGAGAAGGGCAGAAGCGCAGCCGCGTTCCTGACCCGCGCCAAGGTCTGGTTCGCCGCCCACGGCATCACTCACGTCCACCGCGTCGTCACCGACAACAGAGCCTGCTATCGCTCCGGTGACTTCGCCCGCGTCGTCGGCAACCGGTCCCGCCACAAACGGACCAGGCCCCACACCCCGCGCCATAACGGAAAGGTGGAGCGCTATCAGCGGATCTCCTGGCCGAAGCGGTTCTCTACGCACGTGAGTTCACCAGCGAGGACGAACGCACAGCCGCGATCAGCCCAGGGAACATCCACGACAACTACCACCGCCCCCACGGCACCGCGGGTGGTCGCCCTCCAGTGTCTTGCCTCAAGGCCGGCGTCACCAACGGCCTGTTGCGTCAGTACTTCCCCAAGAGCACCGATCTGAGCCTGCACAGTCACGAAGACCTCGAACACGTCGCGCAGGAACTCAACAGCCGCCCACGCAAGACGCTCGGTTGGGATACACCAGCCGAGCGTCTACGTGATCTACTCACCACCTGAGCCAGGCAGTGTTGCAACGACCGCTAGAACTGAAGGTGGGGCTTCGTCCGAAGTAGTCACGCGCTTACTCCCTATCTCGGTGTCTCGCGGGGGCGCACCGATGGGCATGGCCTCCCGCGTTTTCCCCGCGCCTTCGCTGCCGCTCGATGAACACGACAATGTCCCCGCCAGCGGGTCGGCGCGTACGTGGGGATCGCGTCGGTATGGCCGCTTCCGCTCGCTCCGTGGGGAGCCCCGATCAGCGATCGCTGCACAAAGATCCAATTCGGGCTGATATCCCTTGCTGATATGGGATTCAGGAACAGGCTCGCAGTGCGCAGCGGTGTGAGCGGGGGATGGAGTTGCGCGGCCTGTTCAGGACCTCGTTCACGCTCTCGGTATTCGCCCTGATCCGCAGATGAGCGACGACCGCGCCCGTCTTGTCCATGATGGCGCAGGCGCCCATGCCGTTGAGGTCGTAGATCCCGGTGAGCGGTCCGGTGAGGAGTTCGAGGTGGATGCCGCCGGCCTGGAGCTCGGCGGACAGCGTCATCAGCTCGGCCGCACTCCTGGCCAGACACGCTTGAGCTCGTGCACCGTCAGGATGACGGGCGTCTCGGACGCGGCTTCCTTGAACTGGTGGGCCAGGGCGACGACACTCCAAGTAGCTCTGTGCAGTGCCTCCGTGGCATCCGGCCACGGAGGCTCCGCAAAAACCCGTTTGGCTGACGAGGGCGACTACCGCTACTTTTCCGGAGGCCGTGCGAGAGATCGAGGAGGTGGTACCCGTGAACGCAGTATCGACATGGGTGCTCCCCTCCGGGGTCACGGTCGGGCGATAGGCAGGTCGTCCGGGAGCGCCGTTCCAGTGCACTCCCGAAAGGCACGACCATGCATTTCACTTCCGAGCAGCGCCTCGACAACGGCGTCCTCGAACGCGAATTCACCCTCGGTGAGATCCCCGGCATCCTGTGGACACCCGCATCCGCACCGGCGCCGCTGGTCCTGCTCGGCCACCCTCCCCTCGGGCTGCGCAAGATGTACCCCCGACTGGTGGCCCGGGCCCTGCACTCCGCGGCGGAGGGCTTCGCCACGGCCACCATCGAGCTCCCCGGAAGCGGTGACCGGCCCCGTTGGCCCGCCGCCGAGCAGGCCCGCGCCGACCTGCGCCGGGCGATGGAGGCCGACGAGCCGGTCAGCGACGAGATCGTCGACGCCCTCATCCTCCCGCTGGTCGACAAGGCGGTCCCGGAATGGAAGGCCGCCCTGGACGCCCTCCTTTCGCTGCCCGAGATCGGCGGCCCGGTCGGGTACTCGGGGGGAGTGATCTCCATCGGCATCCGGCTGGCGGTGGTCGAGCCTCGCATCTCGGCCGCCGTTCTGTTCGCCGGGAGTTTCGTGCCTCGCGCCATGTTCGAGGAGGCCCGGCAGGTCACCATTCCACTGCACGTCCTGCTGCAGTGGGACGACGAAGGGAACGACCGACAGGCGGCCCTGGACCTGTTCGACGCCTTCAGCTCCAAGGAGAAGTCCCTGCACGCCCATCTCGGCGGGCACACCGGCGTCCCGCAGTTCGCGGGGGACGCGGCGGCCCAGTTCTTCACCCGACATCTGAAGTGAGGCCCGGCCGTCAGGCCGGCAGCAGACGGTAGCTGATGTCGGCCGGCATGCCGCTCATCGAAGACAGGTCCCGGCCCTCCGCAGCTCTCTACACCGTGGGCCCCTGCATGGCGACCGCAGAAACGTGATCACTCCGGGGTCTCTCTCAGAGCTGTCACAGATGGTCATTTGTGGGAGTCACCGTGTGCACAGTTGACGGCGACCAGGAAGGACGCCAGATAGGCGGCGATCATTGTGAGTGCCGGGAGCATGGCCAAGGGGGAGAATCCGCGGTGGGCGTTGTGCGAAGCCGGTCGATCCGGATGCGGGTCCGGTGCAGCGGTTCGCGTACGAGCTGCGTAAGCTTCGAGGACGGTGGCACGCTCGACCAGCGGAGCCAACCTGGGCCGTGCCTCGAAGTGCGCGAAGATTTGCTCCGCCCGCCCCAGATTGAGCCGCACCGCACCGTACGGTCCCACTGCATATCCGGTGCGATAGCCATGAAGGTGCAGTTCTCCAACGGCCCGCACGCCGGCGTCGGCCTCCGCAATGTCGTCCGGTGGAACCAGCGCGTGCAGCTTCTCCTCCCACTCCCAACCAAGGTCGCCGAGCACGGTTCGTGCCTCTACCTGTTCCCATCCGCTCCGCGCCACGAGGCCGCGACGGGGGTCCGAGGCGAAGACGACATCAGCGATCTCACGGACCCGCACGCGCTCTGCCGCACCGGCACAGCTTGCCGGACGCGCGCCGCCGAAGTGGAATCCGGACGGCGCGTCACCTCACCACAGCACGAGGGCCGCTGATGCGGCGCTAGCCGAGATTCAGAACCTCATCGTCCGCGTGCGTGCCGAACTCGGCGACGCGCACCTCCGCGATGTGCTCGTACCGGCTGATCCGGTCGGTCCACTCCGCGTCGACGCCGAACGCCGCCTGCGCGAAGCCCACCCGCCTGACGGCCTCGGCCAGGCCCGGATCGCCAGGCGCCAGCAGCCGCACCGGCGCGTCAAGCGCCACGGTGTGCGGCGGCACGAAGTACTCGTCCGGCAAAACGGTGCGCGCATGGACGAGCGCGCCGACAGCGACAACGGAGCCGGCCCCCAACCGTGCGCACTGCAGGACCGTCGCCGCGGTCGCCACATAGACGCACCTGCCGACCTCGCAGCCCAGCAGCGTGGCATGCGGCCCCACGAAGACGTGATCGTCGACAAGCACCGGCTGATCGCCGGCGACCGCAGACCCGCGCAACACTGCGTTCTCGCAGATCACCGCCGCCTCCCCGACCTCGATCCGAGACCCCTCGGCATCGAGCACCGCACCGTACATCACCCGCGCTCTCGGCCCCACGCGGACATCACCAACGAGCGTGGCCGTCGGGGCAACGTAGGCGGTGGGATGGACCTGCGGTTCATACCCGCGGTGCCGGATGCGGATTCCCTGCGCTTCAGCGATCATGAGCGGATTCTCGCCCGACCGACCGCGAGCATGCTGGCGGATTTCAGACGTCACGTTCGCCGAGACGTGTGTCATCCGCGATCTGAGGCACTACAGGGCGAACGTCGGCTGATACGGCACTAGGTGGCCCGTGTCCGCAGTCGGCGCAGCATCCGGGCGTCCTCGAAGCCGACCGCGCGGGCCGCGGCCTCGACCGTGGTCCCGTGGCCGATGAGGTGCTCAGCGCGCTCAAGGCGCAGCGTCTGCTGGTAGCGCAGCGGCGTAAGGCCATCGGTGGCGCGGGCGAACAGCCGGGTGAGGGTGCGTTCGCTCACGCCCGTGGCCGCAGCCAGGTCCGACAGCGGCAGTGGCTCGTCGAAGCGGGCGTCCAGCAGGTCCTGAGCGCGGTGCACCGTGTCGTCGAGGTGCGAGCGGTACCGGAGCATCGCGCTGGCCTGCGGCTCGTGGCCGTTGCGCCGCGCGTAGACGACCATGTCGCGGGCCACCTGGGCGGCGAGCGCGGGGCCGTGCCGGGAGGCCAGCAGATGCAGGGCCAGATCGATCCCGCTGGCGATGCCGACCGAGGTGACCACGCGGTCGTCCGTGGTGTACAGGACGTCACGCATCACGACCGCCCGCGGATGACGGCGGGCAAGCTCGTCCTGGACGGCGTGGTGCGTGGTGCAGCGACGCCCGTCGAGCAGCCCCGCCCGGCCGAGGGCCTCGGCACCGGCACAGACACTGGCCACGGTCCCGCCCCGTTCGTGGTGCTCCCGCAAGGCGCTGAGGGCCGCCGCCCCGATGGCAGGGCGGTCGGCGGGTCCGCCCACCCGCCAGCCGGGTACCACGATCAGGTCGTCGGAGCCGAGCGGCGGCCAGTCCTGCCGGGCTGCCAGCGGCAGGCCCTGTGCGCTGAGGACCTGCTCCCGCTCGGCGACGTAGGTGAGCGTGTAGGGATGCCCGAAGTCGGCTGCGGTGGAGAACACCTGCGCGGGTCCCGCCAGGTCCAGCAGATGGACCCCGGGCACCAGGAAGAAGACGATGCGGCTCACGATCCGGTCATCATGCCCCAGCCCCGGCCGCGGCTTCAAGCTCGGCCACGGTGGCGAGGGTGGCGAACCGTCCGGCGAGGGCGTACTCGGTGCGTCGGATGATCTCCTGCGCGCTCAGCGTGCGAGGGTCGGCGAGCAGCTCGGCGGCGCTCAGCCCGGCCGGGGCGTCGCGGTGCGGGATCGGGTTCGTCGCGGTGGCGTCGACGACGAAGGTGACCCCGTAGCCGAGATCACTGGCCACACGGGTGGTGGTCTCCACGCACTGCTCGGTACGGATGCCGCAGACGGTGAGCTCGCGGATGCCGCGCTCGGTGAGGAGCTGCTGCAGGTTGGTGGTGGTGAAGGCGTTGTGCGCGGTCTTGTGGATCAAGGGCTCGCCCTCCTCGCGCCGCAGTTCGTCCATCACCCTGACGTGGCCGAGAGCCGGGTCGAAGACGTTCCCGCTGCCCGGCTCGGAATGCAGCACCCACACCACGAGGTCGCCGGCCCGGCGCGCGAGACGGACCAGCCGGTCCACCCGGTCGGTGATCTTCGGGTCGGAAAGGGTCTCCCACAGCCCTCCGACGCGGAAGGACTCCTGGACATCGATGACGATCAGTGCTCGGTTCATGCCTCAAGCTTGAGCGTCGGGCGCCTGTGACGGGAGTCCGCATCAGGTCCAGGGGCGGACCGATCTGGTCAGCAGGATGAGCGGCGGGCGGCGGAGTGACCCGCTCGTTCATGGCCAGCAGCACATCGGTCCCCGGCGAAACCCGGAGGAAGGTGAGCCCCCGGGCATGCCAGGCTGCGGCGCATGCTGCACACGCCACGCATACCGGCCGTCCAGGTCGCCGTCCCGACCCCCGACGGTGACCTCTGGGCGGAGTGCGCCGGGAGCGAGAGCGGGAACCCGGTCGTGCTGCTGCACGGTGCGGGCATGGACAGCCGCCTGTGGGACACGGTGTTCCCGGCGCTGGCCCGCCACCACACCGTCATCCGCTACGACGCCCGGGGGCTCGGCCGTTCGGCGATGCCCAGGAAACCGTTCAACGATGTCGACGACCTGCGGGCCGTCCTGGACCACTTCGGGGTGGAGTGCGCCGCCCTGGTCGGACTGAGTATGGGCGGCGAGACGGCGCTGGACTTCCCCCTGGTCCACCCCTCCCGCGTCGGCGCCCTGGCGCTGGTCGGCAGCTCGCTCAGCGGGCATGTCTGGCCGGTGACCCCGGAGCTGGACGCGTACGCAGCTGCCCGCCGGAACCGCGACGCCGTGCGTCTGGCGGAACTGGAGCTGGCCATCTGGGCGTCGATGGGGGTCACCGCGACCGGCGGACGGCTGATCGCCGCGATGGTGGCGGAGAACGCGGAACGCAGAGTCATCGGCGAGCACTTCATCAGTCAGCCCGGTGTGGACGCCGCTTCACAGCTCGGCAGGATCGCGGCACCTGTACTGATCGTCGCCGGTGACCAGGACCACCCCGAGATCGCCGCCATCGGCCGTCGAATCACCGCCGCCATCCCCGGGGCGGCCTCCATCACCGTGCCGGACGCCGACCACTACCTGCCGCTGCGCGTCCCCCGAACCCTCACCCGGCTGCTGCTCGCCCATCTCACGGAACGCGCACGCTAGGGACGGGTGGCGCAACCATCGGCGAGTAGTCAGCGGCATCCTGGACCGTGGCGGGAACTGACCTGATCGGCGGAGACGGCGACGTCTCGCATGCTCGACGCATCCGCCGACGTGCTCGGCGAGCTCCTACGCGCGTGGTCCGCGTCCCGGCCGGACTCCGTTCCACCTCCACCAGCAAGCCGTTCCCGCCAGCCCCTCGCCCACGCGGTAGCTGAACGGACACGGCCCTGGCGCGGCGGGGCGTCAGTCCGTCGGCACCCAGACGAGTCTGACGATCACAATGATCGCGGCGACGAGGACGGCGGCGAGTCCGGCGCAGCCGCGTCCGAGGAGCCTGAGGGCGGGGGAGGAGGTCTCGGACGCGGTCGGCCCAGGTGGCTCGGGCTGCCCGGATAGGCGACCCGAGGCGAGGCCGCCTGCACCGCGCGCACCCCAAACCATCTGATCGCCGCTACTGCCTCCTCCTCGGGTTACGCAGTACGCATTCGACCGCGGCGCCGCTCCTGGACGGTGCGGTGCGGGGCTTCGGCGACAGAACGTACTGGTGCTCACACCGCGCTCCGCCTGGCCCCGTCAGGGGACGACGCGGGCAGCCCTCCAGGCGTTGAACAGCTCATCGCGCGCCGGAACTCATCGCCAGGGTCGAACACCGAACTAGCGTCCGTGATCTCACGGCACCTTGGCCGTGACGGGTCTGCTGATGCGAGACATCGAGGTCTGCGCGGGGGTGATACTCCAGTTTCGTTCCCAGCTCGACGCTCTCGCGGGCCACGGCATCGAGCGGGAGGAGTTCTTCAGCGAGCAGATCAGCACCCGCACCCGGGTCCGCCCCCAGTTCGAGGCCGTGCTCGCCGCCACCCGCGAGATCAAGGCCCACGCCCCGCACTGCCGGGTCAACGAGATGAAGCGCCTCGGCCGCGGCGGCCGACGCGGAGGCCTCCATCCAGGAACCGTGATCAATCTCAACGCCAACCACGGTTCGATCGACCGCCCGGCGCCGCAGCACGGCATGCAGCAGGTCCGGCGAGCATCTCCGGGACCAGGCCGTGGGCGGTGAGGTGGTCGGCGAGCGAGCGTCTCCCCGGACGACCAGGACTCCCCGGAGTGGCCGCCGCCATCCCTGCACAGGCCCCTCGTCTCATCAGGTGTCTGCGGTAGGCCCGCCCCAATGGTCATCATCGTCAGGCGCCCGTTGGCTGGTCGAGTGCCCCGGACGGTGTCGTCGGGGGCTTCTGCGACTCCGCGGTCGGCTTCGCCGTTCCCTGTTGCTGGTGAAGGGGGTAGGGCTGTGCTCGTGCTGATACTGCCCTCACGACCCGCAGAGCTCAATGTCGGCTTCGCCGAGGCCGGATACCTGCCACTCCCCGGCCTGCTGACCGGCCAGGGGCTCCAGACGTTGCGTGAGGAGACCGGTCGGCTGGAGGCCGGGGCGACCCGCCGCGACTTCCGCATGGCGTGCATGGCCGGCAGCCCCCGCCACATGACCACCCTGGGCGGCCATCACATCGCCCAGGAATCCGCGCTCATCAGCACCTTGTACCGCGACACCGGGCTGCTGGCGCTGCTCACGGCCCTGCACGGCACGGACGTGCTCCCCGTGCAAGAGGCGGTGGAGCGACACGTGCTGAACATCCTCCACCACCCTGGCGACACCCACGGCGCCCACACCGACGACTACCCCCTGGCCCTGGTGTTGTTCCTTGAGGCACCAGCAGAGCCTGGCGACGGCGGACTGCTTGAGTTCAACCCCGGCCGCCTGGACCTGACCGCGCTGGAGGAAGCCGGGACACGGCAGATCCACCACCGGGCAGGAGACGCCTACGTGCTGCGCAGTGACCTCACCGCCCACCGCGTCACGCCCCTCAACCGCCCCGGTATCCGCCGCGCCGTCCTGAACTTCGCCTACACCACCGCAGCCCATCAGGCACCTGCCACCGAATCCGCCAAGCGCCTGTACACCTGACAGGCACAGCCCGGACTGTCATCAGTTCGACCTGATACCGGTGACGGAGACGGTCGTCGCCGGTACGGGGGTGGGCGCGGCGTTCAGCGAGGACTGCATGCCTGTGCTCTTCTCCACGCTGCAGGACGCCACGGCGTGCGTCTGCATCGGCATGCGCTGTCGCCGTCCGAAGGCGTCTGCAGCCGCGAGACCGTACAGAAGACGGTGGGGGACAAGTTATGTCAAGTTATTGAGCACACCAACTGGTTGACACCGTTTCTCGCGCATGATCCGGCACCGATCGAGTCTCGCGCCGCCGCTTTCCGATCTTGTTCAGGAATCGGTCGATTCTTCAATGCCGCCTGGCGTGGACTGCGGCGGCACCTGATGTTCGGCGAGGAGCGGGAATAGTCGGGTGAGTGCGGCTACGGCCACGGCATTCGGTGGGCGTGCGGCGGGGTGGTCCTCCCGGTTGCGGTAGCCGGCGAACAGACGGCGGATGGAAGCGGCGAGTTCGGCCGTCTCGGCCGGGGTGAGGTGGAGCACGGTGCTGAAGGACTCGTCCTGCTGCCACTCCGCCGACGCCTGGTCCCGGTGAGCCAACCAGTGTTGGTAACTCTCGTCCTCCAGTCCGCGGGCGAGGGCGGTGAATTCGTCCGGCTCTTCCACGCCGACGTGGTGGGGAGTGTCCCATCGCAGCCGCCACGGCCGGGACCGGCCTCCTTGGTGAGGCGCTTCTTCGATCAGGCCGTACCGGGCGAGCTGGCGCAGATGGAAGGAGCACAGACCGGAACTGTGCCCGAGGCGGGCGGCGGCTTCGGTGGAGGTGAGGGTGCCGACTTCGGCGAGCAGGTCGAGCAAGGCAACACGCACGGGGTGGTCGGGCAGGAGTCGGCGGGCCCGATCCTGCAGAGCCTCCGTGGCTTCGGCTCGATGGTTTCCATCACTCATTTTGCAAAGTCTGCTACTTTGCAAATCCCTTGGCAAGCCGCCGGGTCCCTAGGCATCTGGGGCCCGGCGGCTGAGCGCTGCGTAGAAGAGGTGATGGTTCGTGGCTGTTGGGTTCGGTGACACGGTGCGGGATAGCCGGGTGCGTGTGCAGGGCAAGCCCGTCGAGTCCTATCCGCGGCTCGCGCCGGAAGTAGAACGGGGTGCGGTGCGCAGGATCACCGTGGTCGGGGAGGAGATCCTGCGCCGCCGGTGCAGAGAGGTGACCGAGTTCGGCACGGCGGAGCTGGCGAGGCTGATCGACGACATGTTCGCCACCAACCAGGTGGCGGAGGGCGCTGGGCTCGCTGCCAACCAGGTGAATGTGGATCTGCAGTTGTTCGTCTGGGACATCACCGACGAGTGGGGTGTGCGTCATGTCGGGCACATCGCCAACCCGGTGCTCGAAGAGGTACCCGCCGACGACCGCCGCCTCGTAGAGGAACCCGAAGGGTGCCTGTCCGTTCCCGGTCCCTACCGCGTGGTGCCCCGCCTCGACTCCGCTGTCGTTCGAGGCCTCGACAAGGACGGCAACCCTCTGTTGATCGAGGGCAGGGGGTACTTCGCCCGGTGTCTGCAGCACGAAACCGATCACCTGCACGGCCACCTGTATCTGGATCGGCTCGCACAAAGAGAACGGAAAGCTGCTCTCCGGGAGATGCAGGACTCCCAGGACAAGGTGCTCGCCCGGCGTGCCGCCGCGGCCAAGCGGCTCGGGAAGTGACTGCTGTTCATCCAGACGTGCCGACGGCTCCGCCAGAGGATTTCTCGGCTGGAGCCGTCGGCTCCGGCCAGCCGCTTGTCAGTGGCTGCGCATCGTCGTCCCCGTCTTCCTGGTGATGTCGGAGTATGACGCGGTGTCCGTGATGACGGTCTCGGGCTCCGGGCCGCCGTCGCGGGCGCGGACGGCGTCGAGGGATGAACAGTGAGTCGCACAGCGTGGCCTGGCACGACGACTCCGCCGCCCCCCTGACCTGGTCGTTGACCACGTTCAGCCAAGTAGCCCCTTTGCGCCGTAGACCGAAGTGCCGGGGGTCCGCCCCCCCCGTACAGGCTCTGCACGGGGACCCTGAAGCGCACACCGTCGGCGGAGGCGAGCAGGCCACCACCCCAGGCCCGTACGGCATCGATCTTCGCCGGGGCCTCAATGAACAGGCCGTTCGCCGCCGAGATGTTCTCGGCACGGACGAAACCCTGATCGACTTGGACAGGGCAACCCCGGGTCAGCCCGGAACATCCGGCTTGGTGACGGGCGTCTGACCGACGTCGCATGCCTCCGTCAGCAGGACGGCACACAGGCTGGTGGTGAAGCCCTCCATGCCGGAGTCAGCGCCGGAGACTTGCTCAGCAGACAGGTACTCGACAGGCATGTCGAGGAACGTACCGCTCGTTGACCAGGCAAAACGGGCGCGTCAATGAATCGGAATCAAGATCGCCCCGCTACCGCTGATGTCCGTTCGGATACTCCCACCAGTCCCGCGTGCCAGGCATGGCAAGATCGCGGCCATGTCCCTTAGCGTTCCCCGCCTCCGGGTCGGCTCAACCGAACTCATCGCCCTCGCCGACGGCGAGGGCCCGTTCTTCTCCCCACGCGCCGAGGCCTTCCCCGAGGCCACGGCCGCTCAGTGGGCCGAGGCCGATCGCTACGACCCGGGCGCGGTCGACGCCGAGGGCCGCTGGCGGCTCCAGTTCCGCGCGTACGCGATCCGCGGCGACAAGGGCCTCACCGTCGTGGACGCCGGGATCGGTCCGGCGGACGGCCCGGCCGCCTCGTGGGCGCCCGTGCCCGGTGTGCTCCCCGAGTCGCTCGCCGCCGCGGGCATCGACCCGGCCGAGGTCGACACCGTGGTGCTCACGCATCTGCACACCGACCACGTCGGGTGGGCGGTCGTCACCGAGGCGGCCGTCCCCTCAGCGGGCGGCGTGGTGGACGGCAACGCTGCGACCAGTGGGTACCGCCCCTATTTCCCGAACGCCGAATACCTGCTTCAGCGGGCCGAGTTCGACGCCCTCGACGCGCTCAACCCGCAGCTTCGCGAGTCCCTCACCGACCCGCTTGAGGCGGCCGGTCGGCTCCGGCTGCTCGACGGGGACACACCGCTGCGCGCCGGGCGCGTGGTCGCCACGCCCGGTCACACGCCCGGGCACCAGAGCGTGCTGGTCGCCGACGGGCGCGAGCTGGCGCTCGTCACCGGCGACCTCCTGGTGCACGCGCTCCAACTGCTCCACCCCGAGCTCGCCTACTCGCACGAGGTCGACCCTGAGGCGGCCAGGCACTCAAGGGAGCGCATGCTCGGTCGCGAAACCGCCACCACCCTGCACCTGGCGACGCCGCATCTGACGGAGCCGTTCATCTCGGCGTGATCGCGGCCGTCCGAGCCGTTCGGCGCGGGTCGGACCGTGAGGGCGTGCAGACGCTCCGATTTCTCGGCGGTCGCGTCGTCGACGGGACTGAAGACCGTGAGGCGGCAGCCGCCTCCGGACTGGAGCCACATCCCGTCCGCGTGCAGGCGCAGCACGCCGATGTCCCGACTGCGGAAGTTCTTGACGTCCTTGACCTTGTCGGTGACGTTGCGCCGACCCCAGCTCTCGCCGAACGGCTGGGGGAGGCCGGGCAGGATGCGAAGCTCAGCTTTGAGCGCCGAACTGGCGAAGACGAAGGGCTGCTCCGCCTGTCGGTCTGGACGTCTGCTCCCGCGTCGAGACAGACGGAGCGACGCGGCAGTCAATGGTCGCCCGCTTGTCGTGCCGCCCGTGCGGCCGCGGCTCCGGAGTTCTCGCGGGTCCCGCCTCGGCCCTCGTGCTGGCCGGCTCACTCCGCCGTCTGAGCGGGCGGTCGGGCGAAGAGAGCGCAAGACTGTTCTGTCTGCTGCCATCGAGACCTTGTCTCACCATCGACACACGCGAGCGGGAGACTCGCCTTGCAGGTACACCGAGCGTTCCTGCTGAGTGAGGTCCCGGTTGACGGCGCGGCATATTTTGCGGATCGCTGCGGCCGGGCCGGGGAGGTGTACGTTCCGCAGCCGCACCGTTCCGTCGGCGTCGCCGCTGGCCACGGTGTGTCCATCGGGGCCGAAGGCCACGGATATCACCCTGCTCGTATGTCCGGTGAGAGTGCCGCGGTTCTGGACGGTCATCACGTCCCACAGCCGCACGGTCCCTTCGGCGTCGCCGCTGGCCACCGTTTGCCCATCGTGGCTGAAAACCACTGATTCAACGCCGCCCTTATGTCCGGTGAGGGTGGCGCGGGTCTTGCCGGTAGTGGTGTCCCACAGCCGCACCGTCCCGTCCGCGGTGCCGCCGCTGGCCAAGATGTTCCCATCAGGGCTGAACGCCATCGATCCCACAACCACTGATGTCGCGGTGCCTTTGTGTCCGGTGAGGGCGCGTGATCTCCCGGTTGTCACATCCCACAACCGCACGGTCCCGTCGTCACCGGCGCCGGCCACGGTGCGCTCGTCAGGACTGATCGCCACAGCCCCGATGAAGCCGGTGAGGCCGGTGAGGGTGGCGCGGGTCTTGCCGGTGGCGGCGTCCCACAACCGCACCGTCCCGTCCCCTCCGGCGGCCACCGTGCGCCCATGGGGGCTGAGTGCCACCATCCCCATAGGGTCGATGGTCACCCCCCTGCCCGCAGAGACGGGGTCTCCGGTTCGGATGGTGCGGAACTGGCCGGTTGTCACATCCCACAGCCGCACTGTCCCGTCGTCCATGTCAATGGCCACCGTGCGCCCGTTGGAGCTGAACGCCACCGATTCCACGCTGCCGGTGAGGCCGGTCAGGGCGGTGCGGATCTTGCCCGTGGTCACATCCCATAGCCGTACCGCTTCATCCTTCGGGTCACGAATAGCCACCATGCGTGCGTCGGGACTGAGCGTTACCCCGGCTGAGCGGTCGGTGTGTCCCTTGACGACGGTGCGGGTCTTGCCGCTGGTGGTATCCCAGACCCGCACCGTTGGATCGTCCTGGCCGCCGCCAGCGGCGAGCTGGCGCCCATCGGGGCTGAACGCCACCGATGCCACTGGGCCGGTGAGGCCGGTCAAAGTGGTGCGGCCCTTCCCAGTGGTGGCGTCCCAGATCCGTACTGTCCCGTTCTCGTCGGCGCCGGCCACCCGGCGCCCGTCTGGGCTGAACGCCACCGCCCCCACGTTGCCGGTGAGGCCGGTCAAAGTGGTGCGAGTCTTGCCGGTAGTGGTGTCCCACAGCCTCACCCTGCCATGATCACCGCTGCCGACCACGGCGCGCCCGTCAGGACTGAACACCGCCGACCTCACGAAGGCGGTGAGTCCGGTGAACGTGGCACGGGCCCTGCCGGGGGTCACATCCCACAGCCGCATCGTCCCCTTCATGTCGGTGCCGCTGGCCAGCACTCGTCCATCAGGACGGAATGCCACCGACGACACGGTGTGATCGCCCCCGAGGCGGGTGGTGCGGGTCTTTCCGGTGGTCAGGTCCCACAGCCGCACCGTCCCGTCGTCTCCGCCACCGACTACCCGGCGCCCATCGCGGCTGAACGCCACCGACGTCACACCCGCCGTGGACGCGTTGAGTGTGGTGCGGGTCTTACCGGTCGTCACATCCAGCAGCCGCACCTTCCCGCCGTCCTCGCCTAAGCCGCTGGCCAGTGTGCGCCCATCGGGGCTGAACGCCACCGACCACACGTCTGCGCCTTGGGTGGCGGTGCGGCTCTTGCCGGTGGTGGTGTCCCACAGCCGCACTGTTCGATCGTTGCTGCCGCTGGCCAGTGTGCGCCCGTCGGGGCTGAACGCCACCGCCCCCACATAGCCGGTGTGCCCGGTGAGCCGGTGCTGGAGGGGAAGGGCCGCGGCGGCGTAGAGGCTGGCTCTGGCTTCTTTCGTGGGACTGGCCCGGTAAGCGTGGACGGCCAGTAGCGAGGCCAGGTCGGGACTGTCCTTGAGCAAGGTGTCCGATTGTGCGGCGAGTTGGCGGGACTGAGCCTGCTGTTGGGCGGTCACCGCCTTGCGGCGCTGCTGCTCGCTGGTCCGGTACTGGTCCCAGGCGATCACGCCCGCGGTGAGGGCGAGGACGAGGAGGACGGACAACATGCCGGTGAACTGGCGCAGGCGCCGAGTGGTGCGTTCGGCGGCATGCCGTTCGTGGTCGCGGGCGGTGGTGCTGGCGGTGAGGAAGTCCCGTTCGAGCGTGGTGAGGTCGCCATAGGTGTCGGGGGTGAAGGCTTCTTCGGCGGTGGCCAGGCGGGTGCCGCGGTAGAGCGCCCCCGGGTCGCGCTCCAGGTCGTTCCAGGCGTGGGCGGCTTCGGTGAGCTGGCGGTGGAGGCGCAGGAGTTCGCGGTCTTCATCGATCCACGCTCGTAGCCTGGGCCAGGCGGTGATCAGTGCTTCGTGGGCGAGATCGAGGGTGTCGCCGTCCAGGGTGAGCAGTCGGGCGCGGGTCAAGCGTTCCAGCACTGCGGTGGTGTCGGCGGGGTCGCCGGTGTTGAGTTCGCCGTAGTCGATGGGTCGGCGAGTGTCCTGGGCGCCTTCGCCTGGGGTGATGAGTCTGAGCAGGATACGGCGGGCGAGGGCGGCCTGGTCGGGGTCGAGTTGGATGTAGGCGGCTTCGGCGGTGTGGGTGATGGCGCCGTGGACGCCGCCGGCGGCGTGGTAGGCGGTCAGGGTCAGTGCTTTGCCCTTGCGGCGGCGCCAGGTCTCCAGCAGGGCGTGGGACATCAGCGGCAGACCACCGGGTTGGCCGTCGGTCTCTTCGGTGATGCGGGCTGTCAGCTCCCGCTCGACGACCAGGCCGCGGGCCGTGGCGGGTTTGACGATGACCTCTCTGAGTTCCGCGGAGCTCATCGGCCCGACCGGCAGGCTGGCGTCTCGCAGTACCTCGGTCAGGCCCCGGTGTTCCAGGCAGCGGCCGTAGAAGTCCGCTCGTATCGCGATCACCACACGCAGTTGGCTGTCGGGGACCTGGGCGGCCAGGAGCCGGTCGATGAAGGCGGTGCGCTCGGCAGGGTCGCGGCACAGGGTATAGAGCTCTTCGAACTGGTCGACGATCAGCCAGGTATCCGCGCCCGTCTCAGCGGGGTTGCTCGGGGACAGGTGCTTGTCGTGGGTGCGCAGTGGGTGGCCGCCGGGAGTGATGATGCGCAGCGCCGCTGGCCGCGGTGCGCGGTCGTCGGTGTGGCGCAGGCGGGGGACGAGGCCGGCGCGCAGGAGGGAGGACTTGCCGCTGCCCGAGGCTCCGACGACCGCGGTGACACGGCGGCGGCGGGCCAGTTGGAGCAGGTCGTCGGTGAGGTGGTCGCGACCGAAGAACCATGCCTCATCGCCCGGTTCGTACCGGGCCAGTCCCCGGTACGGCGCGGCGTCGGCGTCATCCTCGCGCGGCTGGGCGGCCTCCTCTTCGGCGGCTTGGCGCCAGCGCTGTTCCCACTCCGGCTTCGGTGGGTCTTGGCCGCAGGCCCGTACGTAGGCCAGGACGACCGGCAGCGTCGGCAGGCGTTCTCCCGCCGCCGCTTGCGACAGCGTCGCCGCCGAGTACTCCACGAGCCGGGCCATGGTCCGGTAGGCCGGTGCCCCGGCCTCGTCACGGAGTTTGCGTAACTCGCACGCGAAGCGCTGTAACGGACCGTCTTGCGGATCGATCGGATTCTCCGGACGTCCCACGCCCCTGCCCCCTTTTCGATCACCGACACCCTAGAGGCGAGCTCATCAGGGCAGCAACGCCTCACTGGCTCGACCGCTGCGTCTCGGCCGATTGATTAATACAGCTCACATGGGGTGCGAATCAACTTCTCGGCAGGTGAACTCGGTGACATCGGCGGCTCCCGCACCCAGCAACCGGGCGGAATCCGCCGCACCGACACAGACGTCGAGCAGCAAGGAGAACAACATGCGCCCAGCACGCTTGCTCACATTGACCAGCTTCGCGACCGTGCAGCCTTACCGCCAGTGAAAAACCTCACCGGCATGACGCGAGTGCGCCGGACTGAGCACGGTCCGGTGTATTCGCAGGTTCTTTCCATTGGATGCGTTCGAGCCTGCGCCCCGGTTTCGCACCTGCGGTACGGGGGTTCGCACCTGCGGTACGGGGGCTCAGGCTGCAAAAGGAGAGGGGAACATCTTGATGACGATGCGCCGAGCCGCCGTTGCGAGTACCGCGGCCTTGGTGATGGGTATTGGCACCGTGCCCGCCATCGCCCAGGGCCAAGGACACTCCGAGCCCGATGCAGTACCCACTGTGGCGCCTGCCGCCCGACAGGAGGCCTCTGCCCAGGGCGAGGTGCGCAGGAGTATCCCCTGGAAGAAGCGAGGGCGCCACGCAGTCCCCAAGTGCGCCCGTCACGGCAAGAAGTACGAGTACAAGGTGAAGCTCCGCAACAAGTGCAACAGCCGCTTCACCTACCATCTGGAAATCGCGCGGGGCCCGGACCGGTGCAAGACGGTGCGTGCGGGCGCGTCGAAGACTGGGAAGTGGGAATGGCCGGGCCGTCTGGTGAAGGTCACCAACGGCCGCTCCAGTGGCCGCTGCTGACTGCCTGGTAACCATGGGGGGCGGGCCCGGCACCTAGGTGCCGGGCCCGTTGGCGAGGCCCTGCTGGGCGCGGCTCGCCGACCCCGTCGCCTGGTCTCCCGCCGCGGCCCCGGCACCGCGGAGCACGTCGTCGTCGGGGACGGGGCCAGAGACGCAGACGAGAGGCACCAGTAAGACCAGGGAACTGTGGCAGTGCACCACGAGCTGCAAGACCAGGACGGGGCGCTGCCGCAGCAGGCTCGGGTAACCCGCCGCGTGACCCCAGAGGCCGGACGAAGATCACGAAGCGTGTTCGGTCCCTCCCCGAAGAAGCCGCCACGAATGGCATCGATGCGGCGAGGGGGCGACCATGGAACTACTCGACGGGCCCCCGGTGGGGGCCCGTGACCCGGCGGGTGTTCGCGCGCCCATCCAGGAGGTGACCATGACGACGGCCAAGGACATCATGCACCCCGGCGCCCAGTGGATCTCTCGTGAGGAGACGCTGGACCGCGCCGCCCAGCTGATGCGAGAGCTGGACGTCGGTGCGTTGCCGGTCGCCGACGAAAACGAACGGCTGTGCGGCATCATCACCGACCGCGACATCGTGGTGAAGTGTGTCGCCCAGGGGCACGACCCGGCACAGACGCGGTGCGCCGATCTCTGTGAGGGCACACCGCGCTGGATCGACGCCAGCGCCGACGTCAGTGGGGTGCTCCACGAGATGGAGAGCCACCACATCAAGCGTCTGCCCGTGATCGAGAACAAGCGGCTGGTCGGCGTGATCAGCGAAGCGGACCTGGCCCAGCATCTGCCCGACGACCAGATCGCCGAATTTGTGGAGACCGTCTACGCCCTGCCCGCCAGGCGCGGCTGACCGGTACCCGGCGCCGCGTTGGCACGGTGACGGGTGCCTACGGGGCGGTGGGCTCGCCGGTGAGGTGGACGAGGGTCGCGGCAAAGGCCCGGCGGACCGCATGGTTCGCCGGGCGGGGCGGTCAAGGCCGGCCATGCTGCCGAGTGGCCTGGCTGACCACCTTCTGCCGTCGCGATGGACTCGGTCTGGAAGCCGTCCGGCAACGCCTTGGGCCGGATCAGGCGGTGATCGAGTGCCGGCGCCCAGCCGCGTTCACCGGTTAGCGGCCAGCACTGCCGCGAGGCCCTCTTGTAGATCTTTGACGAAATACTCGGGAACCTCCAGCGACGGGAAATGTCCCCCGTTTTCTGGAGACCTCCATCGGACGATCTGACGGTACCGCTCCTGTGCCCAGGGGCGCGGACACTTCTCGATATCGCGGGGATACATACTGATTGCTGACGGGACGTCGACCCGAAGTTCGGGGTCCAGCGAGTTGTGGCTTTCGTAGTAGATGCGGGCCGCCGATGCGCCGGTCCGCGTCAGCCAATACAGGGTGACGTCGTCAAGAATTCTGTCTATGGAAATCGTCTCGAACGGGCTGTCTTCGGTGTCTGACCACTCGGCGAACTTGTCAAGAATCCAGGCAAGAAGCCCGACCGGTGAGTCGACGAGCGAGTAGCCGATGGTCTGCGGTCGGGTCGCCTGCTGCTTCGCGTACGCCGCGCGGTGGCGCCAGAAATCGCGGGTTTCCTCGGTCCATTTGCGCTCGGCCGCCGTCAGCCCGTCCGTTGTCAACCCGGGCGGCGCCTCCGCGAATGTTGTGTGGATGCCGAGAACGTGCGCCGGGAACCTGCCGCCGAGGACCGTGGTGATATTCCCTCCCCAGTCGCCGCCGTGGGCTGCGAACTCGCTGTAGCCGAGCCTTCCCATCAGTTCCACCCATGCGGCCGCGATCTTTTCGGTTCCCCACCCGGTGGTGGCCGGCTTGTCGCTGTAACCAAAGCCTGGTAGCGACGGGACCACGACGTGGAACGCTGGCGCGTCTGCATCTTCCGGATCTGCCAGTTCGTCTACGACATCGATGAACTCGGCAATGCTGCCTGGCCAGCCGTGCGTCACGATCAGAGGAGTGGCATCTGCGCGCGCGGATCGGCGGTGCAGGAAGTGGATTCCCAGATCATCAATGGTCGTGCGGAACTGGCCGATCCGGTCAAGGCGCGCTTCGAACGACCGCCAGTTGTACCCGGTGCGCCAGTAGTTCACGACATCGACGAGGTCGGCGAGAGGAACGCCCTGTTCCCATCGGCGAGGGTCGGGCGCGGTGCGATGGACCGTCTCAGCCTCAGGTAGCCGCGCCGCGGCCAGTCGCGCGCGCAGATCGTCGAGGTCGGCGTCAGTTGCGTGGGCTTCAAATGCTTGCACGTCGCTGGTTGGACGGGGCATGAGACCTCCAGGCCATCGCGGAACCGGCTACGATCTATTGCGAACCGGCTAAGGCGGTTCTAGCAGTTCTCTGCGCCGCGCTGCAACCCGCTAAGGTGGTTCCATGCGTGCTCGGTTCCCTGACTTCCGCCTCGGTAACGTGCTGGCGACCAGCTTCACGGGGACTCTGTCGGAGCGTCATGGCAACGCTGTGGAGCGCATTCCCACGCCGCACCGACTCGTCGACTGGCTGGCAGTGAACGGGCTCGCCGTGGCGTCCTGCACCACTGCCCAGCTCGACCACGCTCGGGAACTGAGGGAGTCGATTCACGCCGCCGCGACAGCGGGCGCGACCCAGGACGCTCTCCCTGCGTCTGCCGTCCAGGTCATCAATGACTGCAGCGCTCAGGGTCGGGCCGCGGCTGTCCTGACGCCCGAGGGTAAGCGGCGATGGCGGCTCAGCTCGGCTTCCTGTGTGGAAGATGCCCTCAGCGTGATCGCCGCCGACGCGATCAGCATCATCGCAGGCGAACGAGACGGAAGATTGGCCTTGTGTGCATCACCAACCTGCCAAGCCGCCTTCTTCGACACCAGCCAAAGTCGCACCCGCAAATGGTGTGACATGAACACGTGCGGGAATCGTCAGAAGAAGGCGCGCTTCCGTGCCAACCAGCGCTAACACCCCAGACCGGCGGAGTGATCGTTACCTCCGTACTTCCAAGTGGGCCCCACGCCTGCGACGCATCTGTCGCGTTGGGTCCACACCAACGGCACTACTAAGAGCCATCCGTCGCCTTCGATCAACGTCCTCAATCAGTACGTCTACGTGCACTGATCGGCGGCGTTCATCGGCTCTTCGCAGTCGGGGGTGTTGTCAGGTAGGTGTGGAGGTCTTCCAGGATGGAAGTTCTTCCTACACCGCCCACCCGAAAGACCCCGACATGAAGCGGAGAGGCGCCGAACGCCCGCCGACGTGCTGCGGGACGCGGCAGCGTGCGCCGCGAGCAGTTGTGGAGCCCCCGGGAGGGGTAGTTCGGCTCGTCGGCGACCCGGAACTGCTTGCTGTTGTGTGAGACGCCTCGTGCCGGTACGCAACCCGGTCCGGTCCTACGACCTGCTGGGGACGTTCGGCCGCGGGGGCGTCCGGGCCCCGCGTCTGTGTCAGGCCGAAGGACTGCGCTCGCTCGGCCTCGTGCAGACCACCAAGCTCTGACCGGTAGAGGTGTTGTTCACCAGCGGTGAACCAACCGGCAAGTAATCCGCCAGTGGCCTGCGGAACGAAGGTTGGACAGCAAAGGACCCACGGCAGCTTGATCGCCGGGGTCCTCTGCGCCGTCTCGGGCTCACTGCATGGGTTGCGGTCTGGGGGCGGTGCCCTGCCCACCAGCGCGTCGAATGCGTCGGGGGCGACCGCGGCGCCCTCCGATACGGGGCCCGGTCCGCTGCTCGTGCATCGCGCCACAGGTAGTCGACGGGGGTGGGCCAGGCGCTCGCCCTTGTCGGTCCCTTGTCGGTGGCGTCAGGCTGTCGCTGACGTCGACCTTGGCGTGCCTTCCCAAGGCACAGGCACTGACGGCTTCACCAGCCGTGTCCGAGCGGCTGCCGGCTCCTGCCTGGCTGGTGCTGGTCCCGCCACGACCTGGCCGAGCGGCTGGTTGGCGTGAGCCTCCAGGGTTTGTTTGATGATCGGGAGGCCGCCGTCCATCGCGGCGGTGAGGCCGGTGACGAGTTCGTCCGGCAGCACGTCGTGTGTCCATACCAGTCGGCTGCGGTCGGGGCCGTGCGCGAAGACCTGCATGGAGGAGTTGTTGTGGAGGGGCTGGACGGCGTCGCCGGTCCAGGCCCAGACGATTCGGCGGGCTTGGTTGTCGATAGCGATGAGTCGTTCTCGTACCACGTCGCCTGTGGCGAAGGTGACAAGTCGCTCGCCGGGCTCGGTGAGGCGACTGCCGGTGACGTAACCGGGCGCGAAGCGCTGTGGACCGGCGGCGAAATCGCCGAGCAACTCCCAGCAGCGCTCCGCCGGAGCCTCGATGGAGACTTCTCTGATCACTGAGGCCATCGCTGATTTCTCCCTGTTTCTCGTCGGTGTGGCGGTTATGCGGAGACCACGCAGAACTGGTTGCCGTCGGTGTCGGCCAGCACTACCCAGCCGTCCTCGTCGAATCGCTGCACCACGGTCGCGCCGAGTTCGCTGATCCGGTCGACCTGGCCGGCAAGATCGTCGGTCGGCAGGTCCAGATGCAGCCGGTTCTTGCCCACGCGCGGCTCGGACACCTGCTGCAGGGACAGCCCCACCGCGCTCTTGGCCGGGTCCTGCAGGTAGATGGTGGCGTCATCGGACGTTGCGAGCTCGTACCCGGTCACCGCCTGCCAGAAAGCGGAGGCCCCCGCCAGGTCGGTGGTGTCGATGCAGACGTTGCCAATGCTGATGCTCATGTTTACCCCTTCGATCTAACCGATGTAAGCAGTACGCTAGTTATACAACCAATGACTGTCAATAGACGGTTAGAATGGCGTCATGACGTCGAAGCCGGTCACCGGGCCGCGCCCGGACAACGACTCCGCAGGCACCGCCCCCGGGGCGCTGCGGTGGATCGAAGAGTTCGTCAACACCCGCCGCGCCGACGGCGATCTGATCGCGGCGCCGCAGCAGCTCTCCCACTGGCTGCACGACCGTGGGCTGATCCCCGCGCAGTCAGCCGTGACCGACGCCCAACACGCCCGCGCAGCATCCGTGCGCGAGGGCCTTCGGGCACTGATCGCCGCCAACAACGCCGAAACGGTCGCCAGTCCCAGGCCCGACGGTCTCAACCCGGCCGCCCAGGCCGACCTGGCCGCACTCACCGCACACATCCCACTGACACTCGACGTGAACCGGCAGCCGCCGCGACTGTCTCCCGCCACCAGCGACCCCATCGACGCCGCGATGGCCACACTCCTGATCGCCGTGGCGAACGCCGTGGCCGACGGAACGTGGCCCCGCCTCAAGGCGTGCCGTGAGCCGAGCTGCCGATGGGCCTACTACGACCACTCCCGCAACCGGCGCCGCACTTGGTGCTCCATGGAGCTCTGCGGCAACCGCGCCAAAGCCCGCGCCGCCCACACCCGGAAGAGCAGCCCCCGCACCGAACGCTGACCGTTGTGGCCACCTACGGCCCCGGTGCTGGTGGGGTCGGGTATGCAACTGTCGCCGGTTCTCGGGGGAGCGAGGGCGGTGTTGGCCGTTTCGGTCACGCGGCACGTTCACCCGTAACGCCCTTGTCAGCGAGGCCGTATGAGCCTCTGTCGACGCCGGTGCGCAAACCGCCGCCAGTTCGCACCGGATGCAATTGGCGGCGCTTGGCGCATCGGAACGACATCCGGCGCTAAGCCCCGGCGGTGCTCAGGGAGGCTTTGACCTGGGCTTCTGTGGCACCGGAACCTTCGGCAGTCGTTGTTGATCGACGTTTGGGGGCCGGGCGTGCCGGTCGAGTTTTTGACGGGTGGGCAGACGCCGCGTACGCGCCGGTCATTCCGCACCGGCCACGCCCGTACGTGGACTCTCAAGGCAAAAACTCGGAATTTACAGCCAAAGTTTGATGATTCAGTCTATTTAAAGACATTTGATCAACCTTCAGGATGTGCGGTGCGTCGGACTTCCCTACGTTGAGGGCTGTCAGGCGGAAAATCTCTCCGCCTGCACAAACCGAAGGAAGTACCTCATGCGCTCCATGCGCAGCACGGCCACTGCCCGGACCTTCTTGATCGCCGCGATCGCCGTAGCCGGCCTCACCGTCACTCCCGTCCTCGCCTCCGCCCAGCCCGGTACGGGCAGCGCCCGGGCTCACAACGCCGTCGGGGACCCCGGAAGTAACGGCGCCAACGGCGTCGGGACCCTCGGCGGCCTCGGCGGTCTCGGCGGCACCGGTGGCGCCGCGGGTGCCAACGGCGACGGAGGCAACGGAGGCGCCGGTGGCAACGCCACCGGCAGCGCGAGCGTCGGCGGGGCCGGGGGCGCGGGCGGCGCCGGCGGCGCCAACGGCAACGGCGGCAGCGGCGGCTTCGGCGGTGACGCCACACTCGGCGGCACCGGTGGCAAGGGCGGCGTAGGCGGCGTCGGCAATGCCGGTGCCGGTATCGGCGGTGGCAATGGAGGCAACGGCGGCGCCTCCAAGGCCGGGTCCGTCCACACGGGCGGCACGGGCGGCGCCGGCGGCGCGGCCAGTCCGGTGTGCCCGGGCAAGCCCGGCGGCAACGGCACCGACGCCACGATGTTCGCGGACGGGACCACCGGCGCCACCGGCGCTGCCGGCAAGACCACTCTCCCCTGCTGAACACCTCCGGTGAGCGGGTCGCCGCGGCAGGACAGAAGCACCGGCCCGGGACATCGCTCCCCGTGACGACGGACGCTCGCCACCCGGCCTCCCGATAGCGCCGGGACTGTGCGGGCACAGCGCTGGAATACGCGGAAGGAAAGGGCGAGGTGCGCACCGGGAACGCGCGTCATCGATCTCCTCACTCGCCTGGTGGGCGAAGACCCCGGCACCAGCTGACCGCTCACACGCCACCGAGGGCCGCTACGTGTCTGTAGCGGCCCTCGGTGGCGTGTGAGCTGTGTGAACGTGGCTGATGAGCCATGGTGGGCTGCGGTGCAGGAATGAGGACCGGCGGATGGCTGGATACGGGTAGCAGCGGCTCGCTGACGATCCGCAGGTCTTCAATCGTTCTCGGTGCGGACAGTTTCTCAGTGCAGGCAGTGCAGACAGTGCAGGCGACCGAGATGGACCACGCTGATGCGGACCTGCTGGTCGCTGATCTCGTACATCACGCATCACGCGGGAGATCTCGCTGGGGACGCGCAGCACGTCAGGGTTGCCGAAGGTGCCCTCGGGCCGGTGGCCGTCGGCGAGGTGGTCGACGGCGGTGAACACCTGCCGCACCCCCTGGAAGGCGTCTCTGGTCATACCTGCGCGGTAGCGCGTGCGGCAGCAGTTGTACGACGCTGCTCGGCTACCGCGAAAGTTACGCCAGGAATGTCAACCCCATGTGGGACGCACGCTTGGCGGCCCGCACGTAACTTCCTCATCGGAACAACGGGTCGAGCGGCCCGGCCGGCGATCTCAGCGGTCGACGGGGGAGTGAAGGGAAGTCATCAATGAGACAGCAGTTGACGATGGGCCTCGGTGGCGCGGTGCTTCTGATAGCGGGGGCGTTCAACTTCGCACCGGCGGCGGGAGCCAGTGCGGCTACGCCGGACCGCGCGCAGACGGCGGCCAGCGCGGCGGCCGCGTGTCCCGCTCCGCTGCACGCCTACCAGTACAAGAACTACACCGGTGGCTACAAGAAGTTCTGCAAGTCGGACATGAAGCTGTCCGACAACCGGTTCAACAACGGCGCCAAGGTCAACGACAACATCCGTTCAGTCAAGAACCTGACGCGCGGCTGCTACTGGACGCTGTGGACGGGTTACTACAACCGCGGTGCCCGCCAGACCTTCAAGCCGTGGTCGTGGGACAACGATCTCGCCGGCAGCAGCGTCGGCTACAAGACCAGTTCGCACTACAAGTGGTGCAACTGACCACGTAAACCGGTCGGGGCACCCCGCATCGCCTGCGGTACGGGGTGCCCGCCACACCTGGAGCTGATGCATGATGCGTTTTCGTCCGGTATTCGTGTCCGTGCTCGCCGCGACGCTCGCACTCACCGTCGGCTGCTCCGGTGACGGCCCGGACAACCCTGGCCGCAGGGCGCAAACCACCCCCCGCCCGTCGGTGCCGGCGCCGACGCAGGAGGTCAGGGATCTCGTCCTGCCCCTCGACCAGTACGCTCTGGACACGCCGCAGGTGGCACGCATTACGACGGCGCAGGACCGGTTGATCGCGGCATGCATGGCACGTCAGGGCCTGGACTGGAAGCCGCTGCCCGAACGCAGGTCCGGCCTGTGGCCCCATCGCGGAAGATACGGCCTCATCGAGCCGGAGCCGGCCGAGCGCTACGGCTACCACGCGCTGCCCGACCCGGAATCCGAGGCCAAGGAAGCCCGGATCGCCGAGCGTGAGAAGCGGCTGACCGCGAAGCAGCGTGCGGCGGCGTACGGCAAGGACGGCACGTCGGGGTGTGAGCAGCAGGCGGAACGGGAACTGCTGCGCGGCGTGCCGAAGGTGGACTTCGGTCTGGTCGACCGGGTTTCGACCGCCGCCTATGAACAATCCCAGCGCGCCCCGGCCGTGCGGAAGGCGTTCGCACGCTGGAGTGCCTGCATGCGGGCGAAGGGCTTCTCCTACGAGGACCCGATGGCCGCCAACAACGATTCCGCGTGGAATGCGGACGCGAAGACCCCCACACGGGCGGAGATCACCACAGCGCGAACAGACGTCACGTGCAAGCAGCGCACATCACTCGTCAACGCCTGGTGGAAGGCCGAAACCGCGTACCAGAAACGGGCGATCAAGGAACGCGCCGGTCAGTTCGGCAAGATTCGCGCGGCACGCACCCGCTATCTGGCGAACGTGGAGGCACACGCGGCACGCGGAGCCTGAGTTTCGGGGAGTCCGTCCTTCTACTGCTGGAGCTCCATGACGTCGGCGACCACGCAGCTGACGTTGCCGGGGCCGCCGGAGCCGTTGGCGAGGGCGATGAGTGCGCGGACGGTCTGCTCGGGCTCCCTGATCCCGGAGAGCACCCGGCGGATCTCTTCGGTGGGGACGACGGTCGACAGACCGTCGGAGCAGAGCAGGTACCGGTCTCCCTGCTGGGCGTCGTGCAGGCGCATGTCGGGGGTGGCGTCGGCTCCTTGGCCCAGGGCTCGTACCAGCATCGACCGCTGGGGGTGGGAGGCGGCCTCTGACGGGCTGATGCGTCCTTCGGACATGGCAAGGCCCGTCCAGGACAGATGGTCGATGAGGAAGGTGGCCAGGTCCCGGCGTGCGGCGGTGTCGGCTTCGACCTGTGCCTAAAAGGCGCGGATCTCCTGTGCCGCCTGGGATGCCTCCAGCGAGCGGACTGGGACGCCCGCACCTCGGTCGCCACCGACCTGCTGACCCGTCCGCACAGGTCAGGCTCCGGCGGGCTCCTCGGCCTGTCGGGCCCGCGCTACCGCCTTGTGCGGTCCGCCGGTCGTCCAGGACGACAGCGGTGCGAGGCGTCCGACCATGCGCCCCATCCAGTCCGCGTCGGCGAGCCGGTGCGCCTCACCCGCGGCGACCGTCTGGCTCAGCAGCTCCTCCAGGAGGACGATCTCGGAGATCCGGTACCAGCGGGGGTGCCGGCAGAAGTCCACTCTCCGGTCCTCGTACGGGTGGCGCAGCGTCATGCCCAGGTGGCCACCGCCGCGTCCCTTGAGCCCCGGCAGGCCGCCGAGCCAGCCCAGCAGCGTGACGTTGCCTTTCGAGGGATGACCGCGCCCCACGGTCACGCTCATCCCCAGCATGATCCTGGACCAGGGGATCAATGTGCCTTCCGAGGCGCGCGTGCGCTGGTACATCCCCTCCGCGCGGAACTCCACCCAGGAGCCGTCCGGTCGCCGGGAGTCCCCTACCACCCAGCGACCGTCGATCAGTTCCAGAGGCCCCAACGTCGCGTTCATGCCATTCATCAGCTCATTGGATCACATGTTCCACCAAGGGCGACGTGGCAGCCGGCGCCTTCGCGGCAGGCTGAGAGGTCGCCGTTCTTCCTCTTGCGGTGAGCGATATCCCCCCGGTCCTCCCGCCACCCGTGCCCGGTCGGCGGCCACGCCCACACGGCCATCCCACCTTCGGCGTCGGCTTCTGCGGCGTGGGCTCGACGTCGCCTTACGGAGCCACGTCGCGGAGACCTGCGGATACGCCGCCTCGGCCGGCGGCACACCACGCCGTGCACCGTCCGCCAAGGAGGCGGGAGTGGCGTACGTCGGGCGTTTGACGCTGGGCGGCGAAACGATCCCTTCGGGCAGGTACGGCCCGAAACCGCGAGGGTCAGAACAGGACCCGCGCCGCAGCGAGGGCCGTCGCGGCCTCTTCGTCGCCCTCGAACGCCAGCTCACCGAGTGGCGGCCGACCCGAGAGGTGGCGGGCGAACACGATGGCGTCGGCCCGCAGCGTGACCACCGGGGGACCGCTGCCCAGCTGGTATCGGCCACCGGCCGGACCCGAAAGCTCCAGCAGACAGGATGGGCCGGTCCAGCCGAGCGCCAGGTCCAGCAGCACCTGGTTCATGATCTCGCGGTCGTGGGCGTCCAGGACCAGGTCGGTACCGGTGGCGTCGCTGATGTCGATGCGGTGCATCCAGGTGTCGCGGGCGATGAGCACGCTGTTCATGTACTCCATGGAGTCCTCGGGCAGCGCCTTCGCCTCCGGGAAGATCATGCTCGTGCGCACCCTCCGCCGTACCGGAGCCGGTATACGCGCCAACGAGCGCGCTCCCCTCGGGGCGGTGCGAGCGAACTCCTCGACCAGCCGCTCTCCTGTCGCCTCTTCGCGATCTTCGATCTGGCTCTCGTTGTGGCCGTCGAGCGCGCCCAGCTCAGGATGTGTACGGCGGGCACGTCGAATGCGCGTGATCATGAGCCAGGGCTTGGGTAGCTCCTCGAACTGGCCGACCTCATGGGCGACCATGTCCCGGACGGTCCAGCCGGTGCACGGGGTCGGCCTCGACCAAGCCTCGGCGTCCAATGAGCCCATCATCGCGAGCGAGGCTTGTATCTCCGCCTCGTTGACCGTGCGTGCCCGAGCCGCGGAAGTCCGTGGGATGTCCTGCGCGGAGACCGTAGATGTGGTCATGCCGCACCTCCTTGACCCCTTGGTTCAAGGCTACCTCGCTGGTCATCGGGTTGTTTGGGCTAGGTCTTCGAGCCGCGTCGGCGTCAGTCCAGGGTGCCGCCCGGCGCCATCCAGTCGACGGAGCGGCCGAGCCATGGTCACGGGCGGAGGCGATGAGGGCGACGTCCAGCGTCGTTGTCGCGGTAGCGGCGGACAGTCGCGGGGTCCAGGCCGAGCGTGAAGCGAGCCATCGCGTCGCCAGGTTTCGGCCTGGTGGCGCCCTGGGCCGATTCTTTCCGATCATCTGAGAACTCACCCGGTGGGGGAGTGGTGCGGCGAACTGTTTCTCGCGTCTGTGACCGCGGAGAGTGCACGCGGTCCTGTGACCATGGATGAGGGAAGAGCCATGGGCTTACGCCGGGTTGGAGGGTCGCGTTCGACGGCGGTCTGGGACGTCGCACGCGCTGGGGCTGTGCGCCTCGACCGGTGGCCTGAGGGGGATGGGCGGGCCGAGTGTGCTTTCGCGTGGGAAGAGATGTGAGGATACGTCCATGAGCAACGTATTCTTTGACATCGCGATCAACGACGAGCCCGCAGGGCGGATCGTCTTCAAGCTGTACGACGACGTGGTCCCCAAGACCGCCAAGAACTTCCGCGAGCTTGCCACGGGCGAGCACGGCTACGGCTACGAGGGTTCCGGTTTCCACCGGGTCATCCCCGACTTCATGCTCCAGGGCGGCGACTTCACCCGGGGCGACGGTACCGGTGGCAAGAGCATTTACGGCGAGAAGTTCGCCGACGAGAACTTCCAGCTGAAGCACACGAAGCCGGGCCTGCTGTCCATGGCCAACGCGGGTCCCAACTCCAACGGCTCGCAGTTCTTCATCACCACCATCGTCACCGACTGGCTGGATGGGAAGCACGTCGTCTTCGGCGAGGTCGTCGAGGGCATGGACCTCGTCCGGACCATCGAGGGCCAGGGCTCACGCAGCGGCGCGACCAAGTCGGTCATCAAGATCGCGAAGTCCGGCGTCGTCGACGGACAGTAGTCGACGGACAGTAACCGAGAACAACCCCCGCCAGTCCCTCCGCGAGCACGCCGTGCCGACGTAGAAGCCGCCGTACCGGCCTGGGCTGTTTCGCTCAGGTCCATCTGATCGTTGGTTCGGGTGTGTCGTTGACCGACGCGCAGTGGGGCGCGCAGGGGGTCGTACTCCTGGACCGGCGGACCGGACACCGCGCCGTGCTGGCCGGTGACTGGGTCCGCCGGGGGTGTGGCCGATGCGATCGCCTGGGAGATCCAGAGCGCATCGCATCGGATCGCATAACCACCCGTCGGCCGGTCGAGGCCTTCGGTCGGCAGATGGAGCGTAACCAGCGCGGATCATTGAGCTTCTGCCGCGCCTGGTCAGTAAGCGCTCCAGCCGACACTGGCTGATCACCGCTGCGGCCGCTGCGACGCAGCGGGACAGGAAGGGCCCGAACCCCCGACGCCGGGGCGCTCGGGCCCTTCTGCGTACGCGGATAGGCCGCTTCCGCAGGGCGACCGCAGCGCGGATGACGGAGTATGCCGAGGAGCGAGGTCGGTAGGCGGTCGGTCTGTGCCGTGAGATGGCGATCCGCGCGACCCTGCCCCGGACGTCGGCATCCCCCTGTCGAGTCCCGGCCTGCGACGTCGAGTCTCAAGCTGGGCTTGGTGGCGGGTGTGGCTCGTGGGGGCGGCCGGTGGCTGTGTTGGTCAGCAGTCGCGCGCCGAGGTCGGTGAGTGTGTGGTGGCGGGTCCTGCCTGTCGAGACGGTGTGAATGAGACCGGCGCGGCGCAGGGCGGTGAGGTGCTCGCTGACGGTGGAGGGGGAGAGGCCGCTTCGGTCGGCCAGCCGACTGGTCGAACCGCCCTCAGCGCTTACTTCCAGCACAGCGGCCCTGCCGTGCCCGAGCAGCGCACCCAGCGCGGGGTACGGGCCTTTCTGGACTGCCGCACGGACCTGGAAGGTGCGGTCTTCGCCGACTTGGTAGTGGAGTGTCGGTCGTTCGTCCAGAGGGTCACAGGGCACATAGGAGGGGAAGGCGCTGGGGCCAGGTGCGAGCAGCAGCCCCCGTCCGTTGAGACGGTGGTCGATGTCGAGCGGGCTGTCCACTTCGAGTACGGGCGGCCGCCAGCGCATCCGGGGATGCAGTCCGCTCAGGAGTTGCTCGACACCGCCTTCGCACAGCGCCCGTGCCTGCTGTGCCAGGTCCGCGCTGAGGGAGGCGTGAAAGCTGGTCCAGTGGGGTCCGACGGCAATGCGGTGGTAGTCGCGAATGGAGCCCACCAGCGCCTGAAGGGCCTCCGCCCGCCCCTCGGCGATATGGCGTAACGGTCCCGGCAGAGCCCGCCAGTCAGCGACATGCCTCATGTTGGCCTGCAGAGTCCTCAGCGGTGTGGACAGCAGCCGCTCCAGTTCATCCTCCAGATCCCGGCCGTCGTACGAACCCAGGAGGAACGCGGGGACGGGGCCGTCGAGGGTGCAGGCGGCGGTCACCAGAGGCCGGGTGGAGCCCGCGTGCCGCAGACCGCTGCGCACGGCCCAACGCCAGGAACCGACCGGCGCCGGCTTTGGATGCGCCAGCGACAACATGCTCAACGTGGTCACCGCCAGCGGGCTGGGAGCCGTAACAAGCCTCGTACGGGCGACATCGGCTACTGAGAAATGTATCCGTATCATCAACTGCCCCCGCCAGCCGCACGTTTCGGTCCTCGCCGAAACGTAATCCCGGCACATCCGTCTCCGCCACCATGGATTGCGTCAGAAACGCCGGACCGGACGGGATGAGAACGCCAAAGAACCCCGAGGTTACGTCACACGCGTTCCATTCCGGCACCGTGTTTGGCACGTGAGCACCACGCAGGCCATTAACGGAGGATTCCCCATGCGCAAGCTGAGTCCCACTCTGGGCGTCGCTGTCTCAGTGGCCACCATCGCGACCCTCGCAGGCCCTGTGTCGTCGGCTTCGGCATCCGCGTCCGCATCCGCGCCGACGGCATCGGCGTCCGCGCCGACCGCGTCCGCAGCGGCGTGGTCCTGCTCCAGGGGCAAACTCTGCGTCTACTCCAAGCCCAACGGCACAGGCAGAAAGTGCCAGTGGAGCGTGAAGGACCCGAACTGGGCCAGCGGCCAGATCCGGTGCTCGTTCTCGGTTCCCCGATCCGTATGGAATCGGCGCTCGTCGCGCAGCGTCAAGCTGTACGCACGGACCAATTACAGGACCAAGATATTCCAGATAGCGCCGGGCGACCGGACGAACGTCAACGGTGGCAGTGGTCGAATCGCCATCAGCTCTCACAAGTGGTGAGAAAGGCAGACGGCCCTCATTGCCAGGCGACGCCTGACGAGCGTCTCTTACCACTCATCCCCGCTGATACGTTCCACCGGCCTCCCTCCCCATCCAATCCGATCCGCCGCACTTAAGCCATGATGGGTGCGGCCGACCTGGCGGCCTGCTCGATCTTCGCGCAGTAGGCTGTACGGGCTTCCTCGTCGATCTGCTGCTCGTGTTCGGCGCGCAACCCGGTCCGGCCGTCGAGGCCCTCGCGCAGGATATCGGCGTGCCCGGCATGCCGGATGGACTCGCCGAGGACATGGACCATGATGGCGAACAGGTTCGTGTCGGCATAAGGCTCCGGCCACCACGGCACGTGGCCGGGGGCGTCGAGGGGAAGCTCGTTGATCGTCGCGTCCGAGTGTTCCCACGTGTGCCGGTAGAACCCGATGATCTGATCGTGGGTCTCGTCCTCGGTCGCCCACAGATCGCTGCCGTTGGAGTCCTGCCACCGGGGCAGCGGTTCCGGGGAAGGGCGGTCGAAGACCTCGCCGAAGTACCTGGCCTCGACGGTGGCAACGTGTTTGACCAGGCCGAGGAGGTTGGTCCCGGTCGCTGTCAAAGGTCGGCGGGCGTCGTATTCGGACAAGCCGTCGAGTTTCCAGAGCAGCGCCTTGCGGTCCCGCCGCAGTCTCCCGTGCAGGTTGTCTTTCGCGAATTCATCGATCATGCGGCATGAGCCTGCCATGGGCTGCCCGTGGTCTCAAGATCCCGTACGTGGTCCGCAACGACTGGCAGAGCCGAGGCCTGGCCATGGCCGCCGACCTGACCTGCTACGAGAAGCTCGCGAAACTTGCCACGTGAGACAACCTCTAAAGCCAATGCCGTTGTTTTACGGGCCTGCGGCTTGGGGTCTTGTGATGAGGATGGCTTGCGTGCCCGTGCGGGTCGGATG
>NZ_JBWLKN010000036.1:0-61175 GCF_059026195.1 Streptomyces sp. A01
CTCGGTCCGCCCCTCTGCGCTGATCAGCGATATCCCCGAAGTCACCGCCGCTGCCGAGCCGGCTGAGCCGGGTGTGGAGCGTGATACGGCGGCGGGGCTGCGGGAGCGTCTTGGCGAACTCACCGCTGAGGAACAAACCGAGGCCCTGCTCAACCTCGTACGCACCCACGCCGCAACCACCCTCGGACACTCCAACACCGAAGGCGTGATGGTTGACCGCGGGTTCCTTGAGTCAGGCTTTGATTCGCTGACGGCTGTCGAGTTGCGTAACCGGCTGCGTACGGCCACTGGACTCGCGCTGCCCACGACCCTGGTGTTCGACTACCCCAACCCCGCCACCCTCGCCCACCACCTGCGCGAAGAACTCCAGCCTCAGGTCGGCACCTCGGCGACCAGTCCGCGTACGGGAAGTACGGGGAGTGCAGGTAGTACGGGAAGTGCCATGGTCGCCGCCAAGGAGCGTGGCGGCGGGCGCGAGGAGTTGGAGATCCGTGAGGTCGTGGCTTCCATCCCTGTGGCGAGACTGCGGCAGGCAGGGTTGCTGGACGCGCTGCTGACGTTGGCTGACCCGGAGAGGCAGGGGGGCGTTCCGCGCTGGGACAACAAGGCCGAGGTGATTGACGAGATGGACGTCGACAGCCTCATCCAGTTCGCGATGGGAAAATCGGATCTGACGTGATCTGATCTGACCTGACCCGTGCTGCCCTGTCCTGACCTGTGAGGGGGCGACGACGTGGCGGTCCGGTCCGGGAACACGCGCCCGGGCCGGACCGCCGCTCCGCGTTCAGCGTGTCGGCGTCAGCAGCTCAGACGGGAGCCTGGGACAGTGCCGAGGACCTGGGCGAAGTTGCGGTACTTGTCGATCCGGCTCTGCACCTGGCCCGGGTTCCCACCGTTGCACTCCAGGCTTCCGTTGATGCTCCGGATGGTCTCGCCGAAGCCGGCACCGTTGACCATGGCGTTGTGCGGGGTCATGGTCCCGGGTCCGGTCTGCGTGTTCCAGTACCACAGGGCCGTCTTCCAGGCCACGGCCGAGTTGGTCTGGACGAGGCTGGGGTTGTTCAGCAGGTCGATCCCCAAGGCGTCACCCGCCGCCTTGTAGTTGAAGTTCCAGCTGAGCTGGATCGGTCCCCGCCCGTAGTAGGCGGCCTGTCCGGCCGGGCATCCGTAGGGTTGGGTCCGGTCGCAGTAGTGCGGGTAGTTGGCCGTGTTCTGCTCGACGATGTGGACCAGCCCGCCCGTCTCATGGCTGACGTTGGCGAGGAAGGCGGCAGCCTCCTGGCGCTTGACCGTGTCGCTTCCGGTGCTGGCGAAGGCCGGGTAGGCGCTCAGGGCGGCGGTCAGGCCGCTGTACGTGTAGAACGGGTTCCGGTTCGGGAACATCTGGTTGAACTGCTTCTCGCTGACGACGAATCCGCTGGGGGACGGCGGCTCGGTCGTCCCGCCGCAGGCGCCCTGGTCGGCCCAGACGTCGGAGGAGCCCGGCTTCTCGTTCTGGGTCCACCACTTCGCCGACCAGTTGTGCCCGTTATACGAGGCGTTCGTCCCGCCGGTGTAGACAGCGGAGGCGTTCCACCCCGCGACGCAGCTCGCGGCGGTAGCCGAGGATGCGGGCAGCAAGACCGCGAGCGCGAAGGCCGAGGCCAACGCGGTGAACAGGGCGAGCAATCGCTGTCTCATGGGGGCTCACTCCTTCGTCTGGTCACCGGCGAGTCGGCGACCAACAGGGGGTGGGGGAACCCAATCGGATCGTCCTGAACCTGTCAAGGTCTAGACCAGGCCGCCGCTGTCATCGCCATCGCCATCGCCATCGCCGCTGCCGCTGCCGTCGCCGTCCTCGTCGGCGCGAGGAGTGGACGGCGCGACCCCCGCCCCCGCCCCCGCCCCCCGGGCGGTGACCGCGGGCCCGGCCGATCACCGGCCAGGGGTAGGGCCCGCGCTGGAGTCGTCTTTCGGCTGGGCCCGGGACAGCGCGGCGAGAGCGGAGCGCGGATCGTCGGCGTACAAGCGCAGGGTCCGGGCCCGCGCCGGCTTCCTGAGCGGGCGCAGAAAGGAGACGGGCTCGGTGAGCTCGACGGTCAGCGTGAGCTGGCCCCGACGATCAGGTCCAGGGTGCCGTCCTCGCCGAGCCGAAGGAGCCCGCCTTGCGGGTAGCGGCGGTCCAGGCGCGCCGAGGCGATGAGAGCAGCAGGAACGCGGATGTCCACGAGCGCGCCGTACCGTACGCGCAAGGACCCGTCAGCACTGACGACGTGCGGGCGGACCACGCAGGCGGCTTGCAGCCCCAGGGCGAAGAAGATCCCCCAAAGGTCGAGGACCAGCACAATGCCGTGCACGAGCGGCCAGGGGATGAGGTACGCCAGCGCCACCGTCTTGACGACGGAGGCGAACAGCAGCCCGTACACGGTGGCCGACTGGCCGCCGGCGTAGCCGACCGCGGTGTCGCCTGGTCCCCTTCCATGGGGCGCGCGGCGGGTGATCCAGCGCAGGAGGCTTGTCGCCAGGGTGAGTTCGTGGAGGATCAGGCGGCGGGGGAGAACGGGCACCGTGGCGCGTATGGCGGTGGCCGCGGTCGTGGATGCGGGCAGTCTCGCCTGTCGCGCGCGCCGGTAGGCGCCAACCAGCCGCGCCGCTCCCGCTGCCGCCGCGCAAGCCGCGCACAGCGCCGCGGCGAGCAGGATCGGGGCCGGGACCCGTGCCCCGGCCGCATGGCACAGGAGCACGGCCGACGCGGCGGAGACCAGCGCGCCGAGTGTCCAGCGCTTCCCACGGCTCATCGGGCCCGCTCCTGGAGCAGTTCTATGGCCTGCCGGATGGCCTCGGCTTGGGCCGGGGCGTGATCGGCGAAGAACGCGTCCGCGAAGCCGCCGCCACCGTCGTCCGCGACCGGGTTGTCCCGCGCCGCCCGGGCCATCCCCTGGACCACGTTGTCCGGCACGCTGTCCGCGATGGCTTGAGCGACCATGCTGATCCCCGGATCGTCTACCGGGGCTTCAGCCAGCGCGTCCAGCTGGGCGTAGACCTCGTACGCGCGCCGCACCCCGGCGGCGTCGGAGTCCACAGACCGGAGCATCGCAGTGAGCCAGCCGCGGGCCTCCTCGGAGGCCGCTCCGTCCAGCAGGGCGAGCAACTCCCTTTCCTTCGCGGCCATGGCTGGTTCAGGTCCCGGGAGCCGCGCCGAAGCACGGGCCATCTCACGAAAGAACGCGGCCAGTTCAGGTGAGACCGGCCCCTCGGGAGGCAGTCCCTCGCTGTCTTCCGCCTGGATCAGCAGGTCCGCCAGCCGCGCCCGGCGCCGGCGGATGGCCTCCTCCTGGCGGGCCAGGTCCGCGTCCAGCTCGGCGAGGACCTCGTGAAGGTCCTTTCCCTCGTCGTCGGCGAGTACGTCCCTGACCTCGTCCAGGCTGAGACCGAGTTCCGTCAGCCGTCGGATGCGGGTGAGCCGCACGGCGGCGCGCAGATCGTAGGCGCGGTAACCGTTGCTCCGGCGGCCGGGCTCGGGCAGCAGACCGATGCGGTGGTAATGCCGCACGGTGCGGGTGGTGGTCCCGGCGAGGGCGGCGAGTTCTCCGATGCGCATGACGCCAGTAGAAACGTTGACGTCGCGACAAGGTCAAGCGGCACGGCGCAGGCTGGACGCCCACCGAGTGACACGCGCGAGCGGAGCCCGGGAGGAGACGAGAGGGGAGGGGGAGGGGGCGAGGGGGTCGGCTAGGGGCTTCTACGGGCGGGTGGGTGGCCCGCTTGTCACCGGTGTCGGTGACGGCCGCTGCCGGGCTCGGCAGCGGCGGGGGACACCCCGGATGGCGCCGATCAGGTGACTCTGGACAGCAGGCGAGTGCCAGAAGGGGCGGGGGGATAGACGTGGGGGCATGAGATCTGAGTTCAGTCGCAGGAAACCGGGTGGCGGGCGGCGCGCCCGTTCCCTCCGAGTGGCCGGTGCCGTGTGCGCCGTGGCCGCATCCGCCGCGCTCCTCGGCGGATGCGGGGACGACGGCGATGACAACGGAGACAAGACCTCCCAGACGAAGAAGCCTGTGAAGACCTCGGCGACGATGTCGCCGAGCCCGGGCAAGACGGGCGCGTCGGGCACCGCCTCGCCCACCGGGCCGCTCACCGAAGACCAGGCCGAACGCAAGGCGCTGATCCCTGCCGCCAAGGTCGGCTACGACAAGGCGGCCAGTACGGCCGTGGGCAAGGTCCCGGGCGGCAAGCTGACCGAGATCGAGCTGAAGGGCTCGGGCAGCGGCGACGGCGGGAGCGCCAGCACGAAGGCCGACCGTCCGCACTGGGTCGCGAAGGTCGCGGCGAAGGACGGCACCGCGCATAACATCCGCATCGACGCCGCCTCGGGGAAGGTGCTCGAATCCGTCGCGGACGCCGACCAGGACGCCGATGACAAGCGCGAACTCGCCGCCTGGCTCGGCAAGGCCAAGCAGACCCCGCAGCAGGCGGCCAAGATCGCCACTGACAAGAAGAAGGGCACGGTCAGCGCCGTCGAACTGGATGACAACGACAGCGGTGCCCTCATCTGGTCCGTGGACGTCGTGACCACCAACGACTGGAACAAGACCACGTTCGACGTCGATGCGGCCAAGGGCACCATCACGCGCGAGCACGTCGACCGCGACTGACGCACGTCGACCGCGACTGACGCACGTCGACCGCGACTGACGCACGTCGACCGTCACTAACGTACGTCGACCGTGACTGACGCGCGCCGACCGTGACTGACGCACGTCGACCGCGACTGACGTACATCGACCGTGACTGACGCGCGCCGACTATGACTGACGTACGTCGACCGCGAGTGACGTGCGCCGACCGTGACTGACGCGCGCCGCAGTCTGAGGCCGCTGCCCCGGAACGTGTGGTCCGCCCCACACCGCGCCGGTTCACGACCGCGCTCCAGCCACCGGTTACGGTCGCCTTGTGCGACTGCTGCTCACGTCAGACACCCACCTGCCCAAACGCGCGAAGGCACTGCCCCCGGCGCTGCTCGACGAGGTGGCCCGCGCCGACGTCGTCGTGCACGCCGGGGACTGGGTCGACGCCGCCACCCTGGACCTGCTGGAGGACCGCGCCCGGCGGCTGATCGGTGTCTACGGCAACAATGACGGCCCGGAACTGCGCGCCCGGCTGCCGGAAGTGGCGTACGCGGAACTGGGCGGGCTGCGGTTCGGTGTCGTCCACGAGACGGGTGCGGCGCAGGGGCGGGAACGCCGCTGCGCCGAACGGTTCCCCGACCTCGATGTGCTCGTCTTCGGGCACAGCCACATCCCCTGGGACTCCCTGGCCGGTGACCGGCTGCGGCTGCTGAATCCCGGTTCGCCGACCGACCGCAGGCGGCAGCCCCACTGCACCTACATGACGGCGGAGGCGGCAGCCGGACGGCTCACGAACGTGGATCTGCACCGGCTGCCCCTCCGTCACTGAGCCGCGCGTCCGCCGCGACGACACGCCCCGGCGCCAGGACGCGAATCGCCGGAATGGCCGCGCACGGGTTTTCCGGAAAGCCTCCTGGCGGTGCTCATCGGCGGTGCTCCGCGCGCTTTCCCGTCGCCCCCACGGCGAGCCGTCGTTCGCTGACCACTCGCGGGAGTGCCGGGCTATTCCCGGGGTCGCTCCGCGGCGCTCATCGGCGGGTGCCGTCTCGCGTATCCCTTCATCGGCGCGTACTTCTCGCCGGTTCCCTATCCGGCATGTGACACGTTTCGCGCTGGTCGGAGGCAACCCGCCCGTTTCTCTCGTCATCCCCTCACTCGGCAGGGCAGCCGAATCTGGTTGCCGCACGACGAGGCGGAGACGCGCAGTTGCACAGCTCACAGCACCCAGGAATGTCGCGACGCTCAGCGCTCGCCGGTCTCGCGGCGGTCGCCGCGGTTACCGCTGCGGGTTGCGGCGCGAGTTCTCGTGCGGCACATCACGCGCCCGCCCCCGTACGCGCCGTCGATCCGCGTTCGACGGCCTCCTTCGCGGCAGTGAAGAAGCCATTGCTGCTGCAAATCATGGCGCATCCGGACGATGATCTGTATTTCATGAATCCCGACGCGGAACACGTCGTGCGGTCGGGGGTACCGATCGTCTCCGTCTACGTCACGGCCGGTGAGGCGATCGGCAAGAACTGGGTCCCCGGCATGCCGCAGCCCACGTTCGACAAGGCCGCCTACTCCTCATCGCGCCACCAGGGGCTGCGGCAGGCGTACGCGACCATGCTCGGCCTGGACGCGTTCGCCCCGTGGCAGCGGTCGGTCATGGAGCTGCGAGGTGGGGTGAAGGCGGAGACCAATGTGCTCAGGCACGGCGGACGCGAGGCGCGGCTGATCTTCCTCAACATCGCCATGCTCTCCCCGGGCCAGGTGCGCATCCCCGCCCTGTGGGACAAGCCGGGCGTGGAGATGCGTACCTTGGTGGCCACAGGATCGCCGTGCGAGACCGTCTGCTCCTACCGCCACGAGACCCTGGTCGACGTCCTGGCCGGGATCATGGACACGTACCGGCCCAGCGTCATCCACACCCTCGATCCGGACCCCGAGTTCCAGACGCACGACGCCTCGCACAGCAAGGGCAGCGACTACGGGTCGTGCTCCGATCACCGGGACCACACGCCCACCGCGCTCTTCGCATGGAAGGCGGTCTCGCAATGGGTGGCCGACGCCACCCGGCGCGACCGTGAGGTGCCGCGCTTCACCACGCTCGCCTTCCGCGGCTACTACAACCAGCGCTGGCCGCACAATCTGCCGTCGAGCGTGGTCGAGCAGAAGCTGCGCCTCGTCGACGCCTACGGCGGAGACCCCCGGTGGGACTGCGGGAACAGCGCGGGCTGCGGCGACTACGGCCAGGGCGGTGGGCGGGCGCTGTGGAACAGCAAAGCGTGGATTCGCTCCACCCACTACCGCTACCCGGGAGCGCTGACGGCCGTCGGCACCGACCGTACGGGGCGGCTGGAGGCGTACGGCGTACTCGGCACGCAGGCCGCCCGCTGGCGCGAGACGGCGCCGGGCAGCGGTCGCTGGTCACAGCCGCACAACCTCGGTGGCGGCCCGCTCGCCCCGGCCCTGTCGGCGGTCCAGGACTCCCGCGGCAGACGGCTGCTGTTCGCGCTGCGCTTCTCCGCGCTCAAGGGCCAGGGCCGCGCCAACACACGCGAGATCGTCCTGCTGGAGCAGACCGCACCCGGCGGTGCCTTCGCCGCGTGGAAGAGCCTGGGCAACCCGGAGCGGCAGCCGGGGCGGGGCCGCCGCGTCGGCTGCCCCGTCGCGCTCGCCACACCCGACGGCAGGGTCCATCTGTTCGTCCGTACGGCGAACAAGGGGCTCGCCACCCGGGTCCGCGAGGCGGGTGGCCGTTGGGGCTCCTGGCGGGACCTGGGCGGCAGTGAGATCCAGGACGGTCTCACCGTCGTGCTGGACAAGCAGAAGCGGGCGCATGTCTTCGCCGCCGGCCGTAACACCGTCCATCACTGGACCCAGGACAGCCCGGGCTCGCCGGTCTACTTCCAGCCGCTGGCCGGGCTGCCGCAGCCGGGCCAGCAACCGGGCGCGGCGCTGGCGCCCGACGGCTCGCTGCTCGTCGTCTATCGCCCGCCGGCCGCTGAACAGCCCGTCGTGCACCGCTTCACGCCGCCCCCGGCGGGACCGGGCGCACGGCGGGCGGCGGTGGACCCGGGGTCGGTGAAGAGCACGACGCTGAAGCACTTCGAGGGCTACGGCCCGGTCGCGGCCGGCGTCTTCGCCTCTCGCGGCCGCGAGGACACCGTCCTGGTCCTCGGCCGTGCCGACAACGGTGAGGCGAGGCTCCAGGACGGCACAGCGCCCCGCGCCGTGCCGCTGCACTCTCCCGGCAAGCGGGTGCCGGTGGGGAGCGCCACCCTCGCCGCCGACGCGGACGGACGGCTGTGCGTGGTGGGCATGAGCCCGGCGGCGGAGCCTTGGATCTGGCGTTCCCGCCCCGTCTCGTAACGCCGCCGGCGACAGGGGCGGCAGCCACCCGGCGACACACCGCGAGACGCGGCGATTCATCGAAGGAGGACCGTTCCGAATGACCTCGGCGAAGGAGATCCGGCCCGCGAGAAACATAGTGTTCGGGCATCGCGTCGCCATCGGCCACGGCATCGGCCACGGCGTTTCGCCCGGACGAAGGAACGCGTCACTTGGTTCCTTATGCTTCGCAAATTCTCACCCCAATATGGGCGAACTACGCGGGAGGTTGACCCACGCACCCGCGAGGCATGACAGTGCACCGAACGCGGCGAGTCAGCCGCCGGAGGGGCGTGGTGCTGCGACACCATGCAATGGGCGTGCGCCGCATGAGCATTGCGGGAGACGTGTGTCATGGCTGCCCGGCCGCTTCGTATGCCAGCATGCCAGGGAATAACCCGGCGTCGGCCGATCCGGCCTTGAGAAGGAGAGGATGATATGCGACTCGCCGGCCGAGGCGATCTCGATGGTGGGGCGGCCCTCCGGCGGTCGGCGCCCAGACTCTATGTTCTGGACGGACTACGGCTTTTCGCCGCTCTGCTGGTGGTGATGTATCACTACGTCGCCTTGTACGGTGGCTGGGACCACAACCCGCGGACGATTTTCCCCACCCTCCATCAGTTCCTGCAATATGGCTGGCTGGGCGTGGAACTCTTCTTCCTCATCAGCGGGTTCGTCATTTGTATGAGCGCCTGGGGGAGATCTCTGGGAGAATTCGTGGTGTCGCGGGTCTCCCGTATCTATCCCGCCTACTGGGTCGCCGTGCTGCTGACGGCGACGGTCGTCCTCCTGTGGCCGCAGGTCCGCAGTGTGACAGGCCCGGACGAGGTCATCACCAACCTCACCATGTTCCAGCAGGGTCTCGGCGTCTCCGACGTCGACGGCGTCTACTGGACGCTGTTCATCGAGCTGAAGTTCTACGCGCTCTTCGCCGTCGTCGTGGCCACCGGAGTCACCTACCGCAAGTGCGTGATGTTCTGCGGGATCTGGACGGCGGCCGCGGTGATCGCGCCCACGGCGGACAACAAGCTGCTCGACATGTGGGCGATGCCGCTGTTCTCACCGTATTTCGTCGCCGGGATCACGTTCTACCTCATGCACCGGTTCCGGCCCACAGCCCTGCTGTGGGCCATGGTGGTCGTCTCCCTGCTGCTGGCCGAACACCACGTCGGCGAACGGCTCGCCGACAATCTCACCAGCAGTGAGGAACCCATTCCGCACTGGCCTGCCCGGCTGGCGGTCGTCGTGATTTTCGCGGTCATGGCGCTCATCGCCCTGGGCGCGTTCGACAGGGTGCAGTGGCGCTGGCTCGCCACGGGTGGCGCGCTCACCTACCCGCTGTATCTGGTGCACCAGTACATCGGGCTCACGCTCATTCACTGGCTGCACGGCCGCCTACCGGCACCGGTACTCGTCGCTGCGGTCGTCGCGACGATGGTGCTGATCGCGTGGACCCTGCACCGCTGTGTCGAGCGCCCCGTGGGCCGCTGGCTGCGCCAGGCCCTGCGGCGCGGCCTCGAAGACATGCGGCGCAACTCCGTCCCGTCCGTCCCCCGGCAGCCGGGGCCGCCGGAGCACGAGGTCACCCTGAAGCCACCACTGGACCCCGGGCCTGACCCGTCACCGGCTCACGAGCAGCCACGCGCCCGCCACGAGTCCGTGTCCCACCGGTGACCACGCGGGCCGGGCCGGACAGCGGACCACGGTGGCCCGGCGCCTGGCCGGCCCGCCCGCGGCCGGTCGGCGGGCGGCACCGGAGGGCGGCGCGCTGGTCGCCCTCCGGTGCCGCCCGCCCGTGAGCCGGGCCAGTGGTCAGAACGGCCGGTCACCGGCGATGGCGACACGCTCGGCGACCCGGCGGTGCGGAGCGTAGTCATTGACGGCGTAGTGCTGCGTGGCGCGGTTGTCCCAGAACGCGATGTCGCCCGCCTGCCACCGGAACCGCACCTGGAACTCCGGCACATGCGCCTGCTGGAACAGCAGCCGCAGCAGGCGGTCGCTGTCCGCCCGTTCCATCCCCACGATCCGCGTGGTGAACGAGGAGTTCACGAACAGCATCCGTCGGCCCGTCTCCGGGTGGCACCGCACCACCGGGTGCTCCACGGGCGGGAACTGCTCCTGAAACGGCGCTAGTTGTTCTGCCGGGCAGAAGCGGACGAAGCCCGGAAGGAAGTCGTGTACGGCACGGGCGTTGTCGATACGGTCCTTCACGTCCTGCGGCAGATTGTCGTAAGCCGCCGCCATGTCGGCCCACAGGGTGTCACCGCCCACCGGCGGCACCTCGCGCAGTTGCAGTACCGCGCCCAGCGCGGGCCGCTCGCGGAACGTCACGTCGGTGTGCCAGACGTTCTCGAACGTGGGGACAGCGGAGCGGTCGAAGCGTACGACATCCCGCGCGTCGCCGGTGGCCAGCAGGGGATTGGTCTCCAGTTCGCCCCACTCGCGGGCGAACGCGCGCTGCGCGTCGGAGGTCAGGTGCTGCCCGCGGAAGAAGAGAACCTTCCACTCCAGCAGGGCGCGGTTGATCTCCTCGCGCACCGCGGGCGCCAGCGGACCGGCCAGCCGCAGGCCGCGGATCTCGGCTCCGATGGTGCGTCCCTGCGGGACCACCTCGAAGAGCTCGTACGGGCGGTCCGCGCAGCCCTCGGGGAGGCGGCGCAGCTCACGGTGGCCTTCGTGGAGGCCGTCGGCGGGTATCCGGTGGTCGCGCAGGGCGGCGGGGGTGGGGACGGCAGCGAGAGTCAAGGTTCTTCCTCCGGAAAGCGGGCCGGACGGAACAGGGCGGTCCGGCGGGCGGGTGGGGCGGCGGGCGCGACACGTGGCCGCCCGAAGGGGTGCGCGAAGCGAAGCTCGCGGAGAGCGGCGCACCGGGGAGGCGGGAGGTACCGAGGACGGCGCCGGGAAGGCGTCGGAGCGATGAGCCGCTGGGTCGGCGTGGCCGACGATGTGCCCGGAGTTCCGGGGCGGTGCCCGCGCTCAGCGACAGGAGAGAGCCGGGGGAGACCCCACCCGGCCGCGGCGGCGCAAGAAGCTGTGGCCGCGGGGTGCGCACTCACCATGAGGGCCGCTGTGGCGCGGCTGTGCCGCCCGGCGGCCGGAGTACGTTCTCATACCAAGCACCGTACCCTGACCGCGCCCCGCCGCCCCACCACGGTGCGCTACCGCGTCCGCGGTACGGGGGAGCTATCGGTGGGCATGTGCGGATGGCTGGTGACGACGGGCGGACACCCGGGGACGCGCTGCTCACTCCCCGCGGCAGGGATGTTTTCCAACAGCCTGGCCACGCCCCGGACTTCGCGGCTCCCGGCGCTCAGGACGCTGCTCCGTAGCGCCGCGCGAGCACGGCCGCCGCCTGGCCCATGGCGTCCCGCAGCTCAGGAGGGCCGAGGACCTCCGCCTCCGTGCCCAGCCGCAGCAGGTCGCACACCGCGACGGCCTGCGACTCGACGGGCATCTCCACGCGTACCCAGCCCTCGTCGTCGGGCGGCCCGGCTCCTTCGAGAGCGCGCACGCCCGCCGTGCCGAACTGCATGGGCAAGAGCCGCTGCGCGCGCGGTGAGATCCGTAGCTGAGCGGTCGACTGGTGGATGGCGGCCTCCAGCCGCCGTGCGGACTCCTCCCAGTAGGCGGCGAGGTCGAATCCGGCCGGCCGTTCGAATGACTCCTCTGTGCTGTCCACGGCCAGGAGCCGTGATATCCGGTAGGTCCGTACGGCCTCGGCGGCCATCGCCACCAGGTACCAGATGCCGCCCTTGAGGACGATGCCGAGCGGGCGCAGCTCGCGGTGCACCTCGCCGCCCCAGCGGCGGTAGTGGACCCTGAGCACCCGCTGCTCCCACAGCGCCTCGGCGACCAGTGTCAGATACGGGACCGGGTCGGCGTCCCGGAACCACGCTGGTGCGTCGAGGTGGAACCGCTCCTGGACGCGCCGGGCCCGCCCCGCCAGTTCGGCGGGGAGCGCCGCTTGCACCTTCAGCTGGGCGGTCGTGAGCACCGCGCCGAGTCCGAGGTCGCGGGCAGGTCCCGGTGCTCCCGCGAGGAAGAGCGATCCGGCCTCGGGCTCGGTCAGCCCGGTCAGGCGGGTGCGATAGCCGTCCAGCAGCCGGTAGCCGCCGGCGGGGCCCCGGTCGGCGCGGACGGGGACGCCCGAAGCGCTGAGTGCCTCGATGTCCCGGTAGACCGTGCGGACCGACACCTCCAGCTCCTCCGCGAGCTCGGGGGCGGTCATCCGGCCACGGTTCTGGAGCAGGAGAAGCAGGGAGAGGAGCCGGTCAGCGCGCATGAGCAGCATTCTCCCCGTACCTGACAGAAGGTGTCAGGTACGTGCGACAGGCTGTTCTCACCCCGCGAGGAACACTCCCCGCGGCTGAACGAGAGGACCACCATGGCCACGCAGACCACCGGCGTTTTCACCTTCGCGAACTGGGAAGAGCGCTCCGTCACCGCGAGCGACGCGACCCCGCGACTCGCCCACGCCTCCGTCACCAATGCCTTCTCCGGCGGCATCAAGGCCACTGGCACCACGTGCGAGTACACCATCGCCTACATGTCGGACAAGACCGGCACGTTCACCGGTATGGAGCTGGTCACCGGCGCGGTCGACGGTCACGAGGGCACCTTCGTTGTCGAGGAGCGCGGCAGGTTCGACGCCGACGGTTCGGTGCACTGCGCCTTCGAGGTGGTGCCGGGCTCGGGTACCGGCGAGCTGACCGGACTGCGCGGCAGCGGCAGCTTCATAGCCCGGCAGGGCGAGGCGTCCGTCCCGTACACCTTCGCGTACGACCGGGACTGACCCGGCGGCCCCATCGGCCCTGCCGGCCCTGTCGGCCCCGTCGGAGGGACGCTCGCGAGACGGCTTCCACGGGACAAGCCGAGCACACGGCGGTGCGGCGTCATACACGGCACGTGACCACGACGCGTGACCACGACGCGTGACCACGGCACGTGACCACGACACGCGACCACGCCACGCGGGCGCGGCGGCCTTACGGCGGAGGCAGCCGCAGGGCGATCAGCGCGATGTCGTCACGGCCCGTTGCCGCGGGGTGGGTCAGCAACTCGTCGCAGAACACGTCGAGGGGCTGCTGGGCGAGGGTGCCTGCGCGGAGGCATAGCCGCTCCAGTCCCTGGTCGAGGTGTTCGTCGGGGCGCTCGACGAGGCCATCGGTGTACAGCAGCACCGTGCAGCCACGGGGCAGCGGACGCACGGCGCTGTTGCGCGGTTCGTCCGGGAGGAGGCCGCCCAGGAGGATGTCCTGGGCGTCGTCGAGGAAGCACGTCTCGCCGTCCGCGGTGACGAGCAGCGGAGGCGGGTGGCCCGCGACGGAGTAGTACAGCTGCCAGGGACCACCGGGCGGGCCCTCCACCCGGGCGAGGGCGCAGGTCGCGGTCCCTTCCTCGGGGCTGAGGACCAGTGTGCTGACATCCAGTCGGCGCAGGATGTCACCGGGGGGCTCCTCGCGGTCCACAGCCAGGGCGCGCAGCATGTTGCGCATCCGGCTCATGGTGACCGCGGCCTCCAGATCGTGCCCGGCCACATCACCGATGATCAGCACGGTGGCGCCGTCGCGCAGGACGAAGGAGTCGTACCAGTCGCCGCCCACGTCCGCCGCCGAAGGGCTGGGGAGGTAGCGGGCCACGATCTTGATGTCCGGCACGTCGGGCGGCTCGGTGAGCAGGCTGTGCTGCAGTGCCCAGGCGACGCGCTGGGTGCGCTGGAGTTGCATGGCGCGGCTGAGCGGGGCGTGTGCCTGCTCGATCAGCTCCCGCATCAGGTCCCGGTCCGTCGGGGAGATCGGCTCCCGGTCGCCGCAGACGAAAGCGGCGACCACGGCCGCGACCTCGCCGTCGACCAGGACCGGCAGCAGCGCTCCGCTGTGGGCGCCGGTACGGGCCAGCCAGGACTCGGTGCCCGGCGGGGCGAAGTCCGACGGTACGGCGCCCGGCGGGAAGGAGCTGTGCACGGGGTGCCGGTCGCGGACCGCGCGGGTGATCGCGTGGTGGGAGGCGATGAGTTCCTCCCTGCGCGGCGGGAGACCCGGTGGCAGGCCCGGCCTGGCGGTCGCCGCGACCCGCTCCACGACCAGCGGGACGTCCGCGGTGCCCTGCTCGGTGGTCTCGTTCAGCAGGTAGATCCCGCACTCGTCGGCGAGCGCGGGGACCAGTACCTTGCTGAGGACGGCGAAGGCCTCCGGCGCGCTCGGCGACTCGGCCACCGCGCTTGAGGCCCGACCGAGGAGTTCCCTGCGCCGGTCCAGAAGCCACTGTTCCTCGATGTCCGTGCAGGCCGCCACCCACTCCAGCACCTCACCGCCGTCGTCCCGGATCGGCACGGCATGCAGGTCGCAGTGGCGGTAGGTGCCGTCGGCGTGGCGCAGCCGGAAGACGTACTGGAACAGGTCGGGCACCTCCTCCACCGCCCGGAACCAGGCGCGCGCCAGGTCCGCGCGGTCGTCGTGGTGGGCCGCGTTCAGCCATCCGTCGCGGCGAACGGCCTCCGAGGTCTGTCCGGTCACGCGTTCCCACCCGGCGCTGTGCTCGACGACCTGCCCGTCGGCGTCGCTCACCCACACCTTCTGGGTGGCGGCCGAGACCAGGGTCTCGTAGCGGCGCAGAGCCCGGTGGCGCTCCTCGGACAGGACGCGGGAGTGTTCGGTGGCGGTGACCTGGTCGGTCACTTCCACGACGACCACCAGTACGCCGTGGTCGCCGTCCGCGAGGTTGACCCTGGAGAGACTGAAGGAGAAGTACCGCTCTGTGACATCGCCCGCGGCGTTCCGGGCCGTGACGGGGGCGGCGGACACCTGCGTCGCCTTCCCGGTGCGGTAGACGTCGTGGAGCATGTCCAGGTAACGCTGCTCCGACAGGTCGTCGAACAGCTCGTGGACCGGCTTGCCCAGGGGCCGGTCGCCGAAGATCCCGCGATGGGCGTCGTTCCTGTACGTCAGGATCAGCCGCTCGCCCTCGAATACCGCCACTCCGACGGGGGCGGGGTCGAACACGTCCAGCGGCAGACCGCTGGACGGAATATTCTCCTCATTGCGTAGCACAGACGACATATTCCCCATCATGCGTCATGAGCTGCGTACTCCTCTTGAGCCATGCGCCGCCAGTCGGCGTCGGTTCCGCCGTCTCCACGCAAAGGCAACTGAGCCGGTCCAGCCTCACCTGCGATACGCCGCGGCAAGCCGCCGCTGCTCCCTGTCGCGGCCGGCCGGATATCTCATCAGGAATTCGGGCTGTGGCAGGCGAGGCAATGGCGTTGCCCTGGTGTGTCGCGTCGTACTAGAGTCGGCGCTATGACTGCCGGGTCGGCCACGGGCCAAGAACACGTAAAGCGCCCGGCCTTGGCTTGAGTGCGCGGCGGGCGAGAAGCCCGCCTTTGCTTTGTCTCCCCGCCTTTCGCGTGTGTGACGTTGTCCACACGCTTGTCTCCCGTACGCGGCGGCGTTGCCCGTTGCTGATACGCGAGCTTTTACGCACCACAGCCCAGCCCTTTGACGGGCCGTCAAGGCTGGGTCTTCGCATCCCTTCCCCCCTTTCCGCTGCCACGGCGCACATGTCATTCCGTGGTGCGTCCGTCCTGCCTGTCAGCCGGTGCTTCGTCATGCCCGCGAACAGGGGGGCCATGAAATTCCTGGAGAAAAACACCGTATGCCGAACGATTTCAACCAACAGGTCATCGAGGAGTTCCGGGCCCGCGACGGGCAGGTCGGTGGGCCTTTCGAGGGAGGCCGGCTGCTCCTGCTGACCACCACCGGAGCGCGGTCAGGGGCTCCGCACACCACCCCGCTCGGCTACCTTCCCGACGGCGGCGAACGCGTCCTGGTCATCGCCTCCGCGGGTGGGACGCCGAACCATCCGGCCTGGTACCACAATGTGGTGGCAAACCCCCGTGTCACGGTGGAAAGCGGGGTCTTCACCTATGAAGCGGAGGCCGTCGTCCTGCGGGGTGACGAACGCGACCGTGCCTTCGCCCGCGCGGCCGAGGACGACCCCGGATGGGCCGGTTACCAGGCCAAGACCGACCGCGTCCTTCCGGTGATAGCCCTCCAGGAAATCCCGGGTCCGCCGCGTATCCACGCGGCGGCATCACCCGGTGAGGCCATCAAGCTGATCCATGACGGATTCCGGCGGGAACTCGCCCTGATCCGCGAGGAAATCGCCGCGTCGGGTCCCGGGTTGGGAACGCAGCTGCGGATGAACTGCCTGACGGTCTGCCAGGGGCTGCACAACCATCACACAGGCGAAGACGTCGGCATGTTCCCGTTCCTCGCTGACCGTTACCCTGACATCGCCCCGGTCGTGGACCGGCTGAGCCGGGAACACGAGAAGATCGCGGTGCTTGTCGCCGACCTGAAGAAGGTCATTTCCGCCGCCGACGCGGACCCCCGACTGGTGCTCTCCGAAGTCGAACGGCTCACCCGCGAACTCGAAAGCCATCTGGCCTACGAGGAAGAGCAACTGATGCCGATCCTGGACGCGTCAGCCTCGTAGGCGCCGTCCGAGAGCCCGTGGCCGGGTGAGCGTTCGGCCGACCGCTCACGCGGGACGGGGCCGGCTGGACGGCCAGGGCTGCGGGCCCACTCATCGGTGGACTCGGGGATCTCGCGGAACTCGCGGAACTCGCGCTGCCTACGGGGCAACGGCGCCGCCGTTCCGCCGGTGAGCGGACGGCTGCTGGTGCCTCTCCCGCAGGACGGCCGCGGTCCGCAGGCACCAGTCGTGGTTGCCCTGTTCGAAGGCCAGGCCGCGCAGGCACGTCAGATACGGGCCGATCCGCTCGCCGTGGCGCAGGAACTCCTCCTCGGCCAGCTCGCCGCGCATCCGGTGCAGCATCTTGCCGAAGAGCTCGACCCTGGCCGCGGCGACGGCCGCCCGCCCCTCAAGCTGTCCGATCACCGGGGCGGGGTCGATGTCGTCGGCGGCCTGGACCTTGACGAGCAAGTCGTCACGGATGAACGAGGGTTTCGACGCTGCTTCGGCGAATGCCTCCAGCTCGGCGAGGCCGAGGTCGGTGACGCGGAACAGCCGCTTGTTGGGCCTGGTCTCCTGGATCACTTGCCGCCCGGCGACCAGACCGTCCTTCTCCAGCCTCGCCAGCTCGGCGTACAGCTGCTGAGGCAGGGCGTGCCAGAAGTTCGCGACGCCCGCTCCGAACGTCTTGGCCAGCTCATACCCGCTGTACTCGCCGTCCAGCAGAGCCGCCAGCACGGCATGACGCAAGCTCATCGACGCACCCCCTCTTTCCCTTCCTGCTCCGTCCAGGCATCATAGTCAGAAATCTGACTAGTCTGGTTCATGGCTAGTGGACTCTCGTCTGTCTGTTCCTTCCGTCCTTCCGTCTGTCTGTCTATCTGTCGAGGTGGGTCATGGAGACTGCTGAACGCTTCCGCACCGCCGTGGAGAAGCGCGATCTTGCCGCACTGGACGAACTGTTCACCGCGGACATCCGCCTCTACAGCCCGGTCAAGTTCACCCCGTTTCAGGGCAAGCCCGAGGTGCTCGGACTCTTCGGCGTCCTGCTGCGCACCTTCGAGGACTTCCGCTACGTCGGACACCTGGCGGGCACGGCCGAGACCAGCGCCGACGGTGAGGAGGCACCGTCGGAGATCCTGATCTTCCGGGCCACCGTGGACGGCAAGCAGATCCACGGCATCGACCTGCTGCAGTTCGACGAAGCGGGCCGGATCAAGGAGTTCACCGTGATGGTCCGGCCGCAGTCCGCTGTGCGCGCCTTGGGCGACGCGGTGCTCGCCGGCCTGGTCGACGCGGGTCTTGTCCCCGCAGCCGGTGACCGCTGACGTGACAGCACGGCGGGGGCGCGCCTCTCACGCCCCGTCTCGCCCGGTCATCGGGTTCGGTGACCGGCCGCCGCGCCCTGCCTGGGTGAGGCGCACGGCCGTCAGCGCCGCCCGGCGCGCTCCGGCTCCGCGTCCCGGGCCAGGTCGATGACGGTGATCTCGGGGGTGGCGCCGACCCGGACGGGCGGGCCCCAGAAACCGGTCCCGCGAGTGACGTAGAGCTGGGTGCGGCCGACGCTGACGAGGCCGGACACGGTCGGCTGGGCGAGGGCGTGCAGCAGGTTGCCGGGGAAGAACTGTCCGCCGTGGGTGTGTCCGGAGAGTTGCAGGTCCACGCCGTACTTCGTGGATTCGTGCGCCTGGGAGGGCTGGTGGGCCAGCAGCAGGACCGGGCGGCTGGTGTCGCGGGCGCCGAGCGCCCGGTGGTAGTCGGGCGGGTCGTCCTGCTCGGCGCCGGTGATGTCGTTGACTCCGGCGAGATCGAAGTGCGGGAGAGTGACGCGCTCGTTGCGGAGCACACGCACGCCGAGGCCGCCAAGATGTCCGACCCAGGCGTCGGCGTCGAAGAGGTACTCGTGGTTGCCCGTGGAGAAGTACGTGCCGTGGCGGCTGCGCAGGTCCCGCAGTGGCTCGACGGCGGTACCGAGGTCGGCGACCGTGCCGTCGATGAGATCGCCGGGAATGACGACGAGGTCGGGCTCGGTGCCGTTGACCATGTCCACGACCTGGCGTAGATCTCCTCGGCCCAGAAAGGGGCCGAGGTGGGTATCGGAGAAGAGGGCGACGCGGAAGCCGACAGCCGCCGGGTGAAGGCGGCGCAGCCGCACCACGACACGCTCCACGCGCGGTGCGCTGAACGCGGTCGCCATGCCGTAGCCGACGACAGCCGTGGCGGCGCCACCGGCGGCGAGCGCGACCCCGCGGGCCAGGAAACGCCGACGATCCTCGTCCACCGCCGCCTCGATCCGCTGGGCCGTGCTTTCCCCGGCAGGCTCGTCCGTTACGGCGGCCGAGGCCTCCGCGGGCCGCCGACGACGACGGTTGAGACGGCGTACGAGGAAGGCGATGAGCCGGACGAGATCCACGGGCACCAGCACCAACAGCAGGTACACGACGAGTCCGTACCAGACGAAACCGGGCCACGTCGCCCAGCGGCCACCGGCCGGGCTCGCCGTGTGCAGAATGATCAGCGCGAGCGGCACGGACGGCGCCAGGACGAGCATGGCGATCGTGCCCGCGCGGCGCCCCCGGCCCCCGGAGCGGCTGGTGCCCACCACCAGCCGCCACCACAGATACCCATGCACGAGCACCCACACCACAGACTGTGGCCACACCCACCACGGCACCCCCATGAACCCCGCCCCTCGTCCCCGTTACAAGAGAAAACGTCTCGCCGGACCGCCCGGTGGTGCGCACGTCGCGCCACCGCCGATCGCTGCTCCCGCAGGAGCGTCCGTACGAGCGAACATCCGGCATGCAGCATCACCTGAGTGCCGCTGAGCCGTCGTCCGCCGCCCGAAGACACCCGGCATACGCCCCGGGGAGTACGGGAGTACTCGAAGGTTGAGGAACACCGAAACGACGTCGTCCCACTCGGAGGAGTTCGCGAATACCTCCCGCCGACGTGGCAACCGATGCAAGGACTCCAGCACGGAGCGCGGTCAATCCGCTGTGTGAGGGACGCATATGAGGGCCTGCGGCCGGTAGAAGGCCTGCGTCGAAGTGGCCCGCCACTGCTTTCACTTCCGCGAGGGCACGCCGGCAGGCACAATTTGCCAGCTCGCGTATCCACTCGCAGCATGGATTATATGAGGCCTTTCCCTCAGCAGCTCCGGCGTGATTCTGATACGACGATGGCTCTGGACACGACGCGTCTGGTGCTGGCGTTCCGGGAGCCGCAGCGCTTCGAGGAACTGACCCATCCCCTGTCCCGCCTGGGCTTGGCCCTGGAGGACAGTCCGAATGAGGTCAGCGGCCCGAGAGCGGAACTGGTCAACCACACAGGCCGGCACTTCTGGGTCAGGGGTTCCGGCAGCCAGGACGTCGACGGCCGACCACGCGCCGGGATATCCGAGGTCTTCGGAGACCGACTGGAGTGGATCGGGCCGGTCTATCGGGCCGGGGATGTGCCCGGTCGCTCTGGCCTGGTGTGCCCGCTGCCCAACGTTCTGCTGGTCCGTGAACAGCGGGCTGCGAGAGTGGCAGCCGATCCGGCGCTTGAACGCTTCCGGGCCAGGGAAGCGCGCGGCAGATCAGAACTTCTCATCGGCTACCGGTACTACGTCCTGGACAGTCCTGACGAATTGCCGTCGTACGAATTGCGGCAGCACCTCATGGCACGCGGATCGTCGGTCGACGACGTGCCCCTGGAAAACATGCCGATGATCGTCCCGCTGGACTACCAGCCCGCGGACCCGCTCTTCCCTCGGCAATGGGACATGGTCACCATTCGAGCTGGTGGGCCGGGGACCACCGGGTGGGACCTCGCTTCCGGTCCCCACAGGGCGGACATCGCCATCTTGGATTCGGGTTGCGATCTCACTCATCCCGACCTCTACTTCGCCGGGCAGGGGTACAACCCCGCTCAGATCGGCGGTGACGGAGGCCCGAATCCGTCGCTCGGCAGTTACGCGAACTTCCAGATCGGCCATGGCACGTGCTGCGCGGGGATCGCCGCGGCCAGGGTGCAGAACCTCAAGGGGATATGCGGAGTCGCCGGCGTCGGCAGAGCCGGCCTTATCCTTCCGCTCGCCTTCACGATGTTCACCGAGGGCGAGTTCGCGCTGGGCCTGAGCTTGGCGGTGAGCCGAGGTGCCCGAGTGGTGAACATGAGCTTCAGCACGAACAACTGGAACGCGCAGATTCTCAATCCCTCGATAACGTACGCGCACGCGAACAACGTGGTGATGTGCGCGTCGACCGGGAACAACAACCTGGACAAGGTCAGCTACCCCGCCTCCGATCCGCGCATCATCGCGTGCGGGAGCAGCGATGCCGCGGATCGACGGGTGTGGGATTCGAACTGGGGATCGCAGATCTCGGTGGTCGCTCCTGGCGACCGGGTGCCGTCGACGGACATTCAAGGGACCGCCGGTTACAACTCCGATCCTCAAGGCGACTATCTTCTGACGTTCGAAGGAACGTCAGCTGCTGCGCCGCATGTCTCGGGATTGGCCTCCCTCCTCATGAGCGAAAAGCCGTCGCTGACGAGTGAGCAGGTCAGAGACATCATCGAAAGGACCGCTGACCGGGTACGGCCGGACCTCTACACCTATCAGGACCGCGGGGGCGTGAACGGGACCTGGAACGCGGAGATGGGACACGGGCGCATCAACGTACTGCGCGCCCTTGAGATGGTGAAAAGTTGACCTAGCGGGGCACGGGGCGGAGGTGAGCCATGCCGATCCCGGACATTCATCGTCACCGACTGGACAGGGCGATGCGCGAACACGAGCGCGCTCTGGACCGCATATCGCGCGAGAAGCTTCGGTTGGAGACCGAAGAAGAGATTCATCGGGTCCTCCTGGTGCTGGGACGTGATTCCGGCATTCTGGATGGCCTGCGCGCCATGCATGAAGACGCCGGAATCATCGACGAACTGGAGAGGGACCCGGACTCCGTTCTCCGGGGCAGGGGAATCAGTTTGCCCTCCGGCGTCACGGTCCGGGTGTCGGAGCCGCATCGGGCGGTCCGGGCGGACATCTCCGTGAAGGGCACTGTCTTCTTCGTGCAATGGGACCTGGAGCTCGGACTGAGCACCGGCGTCGCTTCCGGTCCGGCACTTGGTGGCGGCGCCGCCCCCGCTGCGACCGACCCCGTGGCCGTTCGCGACGGCCGCCGGTGACGCTCGTACCACGGTGGTTGTACGCCGCCGCTGCCGTACCGCGAGCGACTGACCGATGGATCAACCCGGTGCCCGACGCGGTTGTTGCCGCTTCCGACGTAACTTTCAAGGCGAGCACCGGGAACCACGCGTCGGTTGTCTCTCCCGGGTGCAGGGGGCAGGACGCCAGAAGCCGGGCGTCCACGGACAACGCCGGGGGTTACCGCGACAGGCGCGGCTGGCGCACGCGACCCGGTGTTGAGCTCACCGGCGGTGAGGAGCGGCTGCCGGATGGGTTGAACGAACACGAAGACGGGGGGCAGGCAGTGGTACGGGGGATTCGGCCACTGCCTGAGGCACACGTGTGGTGCGGGCCGGGCTTGCCGGCTCGCACCACACGCCGGATGACCGCGGCGCGGCGCGGCGTCAGCCGACGGGGCGGATACGGGGTGCGCCCGTCACCGACATGACCAGGGAGTACAGGGCCGTCGTCGCCGTGATGAAGAGGCGGTTGTTCTTCGGGCCGCCGAAGGCGATGTTGGACACCGCCTCGGGAACGCGGAGGCGGCCGATCAGCGTGCCGTCCGGGTCGTAGCAGTGCACCCCGCCTGCCATGGCGGCGGCCCACAGCCGGCCTTCGTCGTCGAAGCGGATGTTGTCGAACCGGCTTTGCCCGCCCGGGGCTTCGGCGAACACCTTGCCGTCCGAGAGCGACCCGTCCTCGCGTACGTCGAAGGCCCGGATGTGACCGGCGCGGGTGTCGGAGACGTACAGCTGCCGCTCATCGAGGGACAGGACCAGCCCGTTCGGTCCGGTGAAGCCGTCCGCCGCCAGCGTGACCGCACTCGACGACGGGTCGATCCGGTACACGTGGCACGCGCCGATCTCACTCTCGGCGCGGTAGCCCTCGTAGTCACTGGTGATCCCGAAGTCCGGGTCGGAGAACCAGATGGAGCCGTCGGAGTGCACGACCGCGTCGTTCGGGCTGTTGAGCCGCTTGCCCTCGAAGTGGTCGGCCAGCACGGTGATGGCCCCGCTGTGCTCGGTGCGGGTGACGCGGCGGTTGCCCTGCTCGCAGCTGATCAGCCGGCCCTCGCGGTCGAGGGTGTTGCCGTTGCTGTGACCGGCGGGGGAGCGGAAGACGCCGATCGTGCCGGTCGGCTCGTCCCAGCGCAGCATCCGGTCGTTGGGGATGTCACTCCAGATCAGCTGGCGCCAGGCAGGCAGATAGACCGGGCCCTCGGCCCAGCGGCAGTCCTCGTACAGCTTCTCCAGCCGCTCGTCGCCGTTGGCGCACCGCCCGGTCCGGAAGCGGTCGTCCAGGGTCTCGTAGAGCGATTCCTGCGAGGTGTCGAACATGAGGGAGCCCTTCGAGATAAGTGCTGAACTTTATTCACTGAGAAAGTGATACAGCAGAACCTTGTATGGTGGCAACCATGGATGACACAGACCGTGAACTCATCACTCTGCTGCAGCAGGACGCCACGCAGGCCTACGCCGCACTCGGCAAGGCGGTCGGCCTCTCCGCCGGGGCCGTCCACGAACGGGTCCGCAAGCTCCGCGAGCGCGGAGTCATCCGCCGTACGACCGTGGATGTGGACCCGGCGGCCCTCGGCCGGGGTGTGCTGGCCTTCGTCATGGTCGAGTCCTCGGCGTGGATGGGCGACTCGGCGGCCGCCTTCGCGGAACTTCCCGAGATCGAGGAGGCGCACGTCATCGCGGGCAGCGCCTCCGTCCTGGTGAAGGTGCGCACCGCGACCACCGAAGGGCTCCAGGACGTGCTGCGCAGGCTGTACGCGATCGACGGCGTCAGCGGGACCCGGGCGACCGTTTCCCTGGAGACCTTCTTCGAGCGCCCGGTGTCCCCACGCACCGACTGACCGGCATCACTCGCGGCCGTGGCCGCCCCCGGCCGCCGCTGCCACCGCCGTGCGGCGACGCGCCCGCTCAGTCGCGCTGCGCGGCCTCGCGCCGCTCAGTCGCACCGCGGCGTGGAGCACGGCTGCCACGTCGACGGCCACCACCCGCCCGGCACGCCGTCGTTGGGCGCCGCCTCGGTGATCCGCCAGTACCGGTCGTCGCGGTTCCACTCGTGGGCCGTCACCTTCAGGCGCCGGTCGGGCAGTTCGGTGACGGTGCTGGGCTGGCTCAGTCCGATGCCGGCCTCGGGGACCTTGCCCATCGACGTGACCGGCTGCCAGCTTCCCGACGAACTCAGCTGGGTACGCGAGTCCATGCTGCGGTCGTCAGCGCGCGAGGAAGCCATGGCGATGAGCGTCCCGTTGGACCGCGTGAAGAGCGTCATGAAGCCGTGGTAGGGCGCTGGTCGCAGGCCGAAATCCTCCGGCGCGGACCACGCGCCGCCCGCGGGCCCCTGCGCGGCATGGCAGAAGCCGCCGTGGTCGAGCCAGAACAGCTCCAGGCCGCCCGCGGCGTTCTCGACGGCGGTGACGAAGTTCGCCTTCGGGCCGACGGTCCCGGCGCTGACCCGCTCCCAGTCCCCGTAGTCGCCGCCGGGAACCGCTTGCGCGCGGTGCCACACGAAGGGGAGCCCCTGCGTGGCGGTCGCGTCGTAGAACACCTGGAACTGATCGACACTGCCGTCGGCGCGGGAGACGGACACCGGGCTTCCCGACGGTGTGCTGGGGTCCCCTCGGGCCCTGTTGTCCAGGCTGCAACCGGCCGCGCCCGCCACCGGGGTGGCGGGCGCGGCCGGGGCGGCCACCAGGGCTCCCGCGCAGGCGAGTGCCAGCGCGACAGCGCCGCGTACGGCACTCCGTGAGAACATCCGCATGGTCAGCGACCGTCCGTCCCTCGCTAGTTCGCGCCCCTGCTCGCGTTATGTCGCACGCTGGGAGCATCCTCGTGCGCGCCGGTGGCGGCTGCCAGAGCGGGATTCCGGCCAAGGGCCCCGCTGCGTGGCAGCGCCGCGACGAGGAGCGCCAGCAGTGCCCCGAAGAGCAGGAAGACGGCAGGCGTCGGCAGCTTGTCCAGGAGCAGTCCGGCGCACGCCGAGCCCAGTGCCGGTGCGGCCATGAACAGCAGCCCGATCGCGCTGTGCACACGGCCCTGGAGAGGACCGGGAGTACGGACGAGCCGGTCGATCATCAGCACCGTGCTCGACAGGGACACCGCCAGCGCGCACCCGGCCAGGAGCCCGGCGAGCACCCCTGTCGCAGAGCTGGCGCCCATCGCCGCGACCAGTGCCGCGCAGGCGGCTCCGGTGGTCAGCAGCACGCCGGTGGGGGAGAACCGGCGGTTGGCCCAGGGGGCCAGCACCGCCCCCGTCAGAGCGCCCGCCGCCGACGCCGCGGTGAGCAGCCCCACGGACAGCCCCGACGCGCCCTGCCGGGCGCTGACCATGACGATCGCCAGGTAGACCCCGTCGAGGACGAAGTTCTGCCCCGAGGCGATCAGGGCGGTGTTCCGCAAGAACCGGTCCTGCCAAAGGAACCTCATGCCCGTGCCGAATGCCGCGAGCCAGCCGGGTTCCCGTCGGCCGCCCGGTACGCGCAGTGAGGTGCGCAGGGCGAGGACGCTTGCCGCTGAGACGGCGAACGACACCGCGTCCAGCCAGAACGGGGCGCTGGGCGTCAGCGTGAACAGCCAGCCCCCGAGCACGGGTCCCAGCAGAAACGCCGCTTGCCCCCGCACCTTGTTGACCGCCAGCGCGGTGGGGAGCTTGCTCTCCGGCACGATCTGCCGCACCGTCGCCGGTCCCGCCGCGTTGAAGGGCGCCGTCAGGAAACCCAGCACCACCCCGGCGGCGAACAGCAGCGGCAGCGGGCAGTGACCGGCGAGGATCGCACCGGCCAGTGCCGCACTGGCGCCCGCCCGGCCCAGTTCGCAGCTGACCAGGACCGTGCGCCGGTCGAACCTGTCCACGATCACGCCGCCGGGCAGGCTGGCCAGCGCGAGCGCCCCCGTCCACGCTGCCTCCACCAGGCCGACCCACATCGGGGAGTGCGTCACCTGAAACACCAGCAGCGGCAGCGCGATGGCGGCGGCTCCCGTGCCCAGCATGGACAGGCCCTGTCCGGCGCACAGGACGCGGAAGTCCCGGTTCCCGCGCAGGCTGTCGCTCATCCTCCGGTACTCAGCAGGGGCAGCGTCGGGTGGCCGACGTCGTCCCGCAGGGCGGTGTGGACCGCCAGCAGCACTCCCGCGGTGCCCGTCGCCAGGTCCATCGAGAGCCTGATGAGCCCGTCCATCGGGAAGGCCAGGTGCCCTTCGTACGAGACCGCGTGCAGGTCCAGGGCGCGCAGATGCGCCGCGAGGGTGGTGGCGGGCCCGCCGAGGCACGTGAGTCCGTACAGCAGCCCGGCCCGCCCGTCGAACAGGCCGGACGCGAGAAGCAGCTCGGTGCCCAGGCTGTCGCGGACCCGGTCGAGGAGTCCGGAGTAGTGCGGGTCATCGACATGGCGCAGGTACGCGTGCAGGGCGAGACCGACCCCGGTGATGCCCCGGTCGAGTGTCGAGATCCGCCGCTCACCGTCCTTGACGTGAACGTGCTGTCTGCCCGCGACGCGGCAGTGGGAGATGTCGCGTGCCAGCGCGGTATCGGCCAGTCGCAGCTGCCGGGTGTCGCCCGTCTCCTCGTACAGGCGGGTGAACAGCAGGGCCGGTCCTGACCAGCCGGTCATGAGTCCCACCGTGCTCAGGTCCGCCCCGTCCGTCAGCCGTCGCGCGATGCGGTCGCCGGTCTCCGCCGCCTTGTCGATGTCGCCGAAGTGCGCCAGCGCCAGGCCGATTCCGGCGAGGCCGCCGAAGAGGCCCACCCCGCAGCCGCGGAGGTCGAAGGCGTTGAGCCGGTCGACGGTCTCCCGCGCTTCCTCCTCGTGTCCCAGTTCCCGCAGGACACAGGCGGTTCCGGCGAGGCCGTCATACAACCCCGGCCGTGGCCACCGGCTCCGCTGACCGGCGTGTACCAGCCAGCCGACGTGTTCGCCGAAGGCGGGGTAGTCGTCGCGCCCGGTGACGTGCAGAGCGTGCAGCACCCCCGCCGCACCGAAGGCGACGCTTGCCCCCTGCTCGTCGAACTGCCGCACATCGCCGGGGAACAGCCGGTCATCCCGTTCCGGCGTCGCGCTGCGCACGATGGCGTCCCGCATGGAGTCCAGCGCCTTGTCCCAGTCGCCGACGGGCCATGGCGCGGCCTCAGACCGCTCCAAGGCCGCGGCCCCGGGCGGCGTGAGCGCTTCGCGTAACCGCTTCCCGTAGCCGGCCGGTACGGGGAAACGTTCCTCGACCGCCTCGATGAGCTGCTCGTGCTTCCCCGTCCCGAAGCGCAGCAGCGGGGTCAGCGGGAGGAAGACCGCGAGGCGCAGGCAGGCCATGGCGTAGGCGTCCACGGCGCGGCCCGAGGGCGACCACGCAGCGGTGAACCCGGGCGAGGCCAGCGGCGGGACGACATCGTCCGCGGCGTCGAAGGCCGTTTCGAAGTCGACCAGGCACACGCTGCCGTCGGGGCGCAGCAGGATGTTGTCGGGCTTGAGGTCACCGAAGACGATCCCGCGGGCGTGCAGGGCGGAGACCGCCGCGTCGATCCGGTCCAGAACGTCACACGCCCAGCGGGTGTACGCGTCGATGTCCGCCTCCGTCGTACGGGACCGGAAGTGCGGGTGGCGCCGCCCCATCTCCTCGACGAGCGAGGACCCTTCGACGTACTCCTCGACGAGGAAGTGATGCTCCCAGTGCCGCACGCGGGCGAGCACCACGGGGACGCAGTCGAGACCGGCGAGGCGCTGGAGCATCGCGTGTTCCCGGTCCAGCCGGGTCACCGCGTCCACGCCGTTCTTGTCGAGTCCCGCGTGCGGGCGCGCTTCGCGCAGCACGACCGTCCGGCCGGAGGCGAGGTCGACCGCCCGGTACACGCCGCCGCTGTTGGAGAAGTGCAGCGCCTTCTCCACCCGGTAGGGGAAGTCACCCTTGGTGGTCTTCTTGGCGGCCCGGACGCGCTCCGCGACGAAGTCGGGGACCTCCGCCCAGGGCGGGACTTTGAAGGCGCTGCCCCGCACGTCGGGTACGAGGGTGCCGTCGGGACGGGCGATGGCGGGCACGTAGTCGCCGTCGGGTGAGAAGCAGTAGTCGACGGTGAAACCGCCGTAGCGCAGGTAGAGGGGACCATCGCCCCAACGCAGGTCACTGAGGATGTAGGGGCCTTTGATCCCGTCCAGGAGGCGGGCGAGGCCGGTCAGTGTCCGCTTCAGGCGCTCGTCGTCCGCGGGGTAGACGGTGACCAGCTTGCCGCTGGACGACCGCGCCGCCTGCTTGCTGTTGGCCTGCTTCAGCATCTCGGCGCTGCGCAGGAACTTGAAGGCGATCCCGTGCTCGACGCAGTACGTCCAGACCGTCTCCACGGCCCTGGGCGCGTCAGCGGCGGTCGCGGAGACGTGGAGCTTCCACCCGTGCGGGGGCAGCCGCGCGCCGTCCGGCTGGAAGTGCGCCCAGCCACCGCGGTCGGCCCGCCGCCACCCGGCGGGCGTGGGCCGCAGGGCGGGGGCGAACAGACTGGCCTCGTCATCGAGACGTTCGAGCGTGTCGACGAAGAGGGGGTCCGCAGCGAGGTTGCCTTGAGCGATCATGTCTCTCCCTGTGACGCGGTGCTGGCTGAGATGCGTCCCCCCGCGGAGCCACGGCGCGGAGAGGCCGCCGATGCGGCCTCTCCGGCCAGCCGTCAGGCGTGGGTCGTCGTGCTGCAGTAGCTGTTGGTGCAAGGCCAGTGGTTGGGCGCTTCCTCCTCCAGGTCTTGCAGGTCAAGGATCTCCGACATGTATGTCACCTCCTCTCGGGTGTCGAGATGTCGAGCGACCGCGGGCCGAGGTAAGGAAGGACCGGACCGGTCCCCTCGAACGCGGCGCTCAGCGCGAGCAGAACGCCCGCGGAACCGGTTGCCAGGTCCGACGAGAGCCGGAGCAACCGGAAACCCGGAAACATCAGGTGCCCCTCATGGGGCTGGGCGTGCCAGGACAGGCGGCGGATCTGCGCCCGGATGGCCGGCCGGTCGTCCGGGTCGCCCAGCGCGGCGAGGACGGCGATCGCCCCGCAACGTCCCCGCAGCAGGCCCGCGTTGTGGACGTAGACGGGGTCGCACGCCCGCCGCACCCCGGCCAGGGCGGCCGCCTTGCCCTCGTCGGCGCGATGGGCGAGATAGTGCCGCAGCGGAAAGGCGAGTCCGCCGCTGCCGCCGTGCAGGTAGGGCAGATGGCGTACACCGTCGAAGAGCGTGAGCCCGCCGTCGGGGAGTGTGCCGCAACGGTCGAGGTCGTGGCGCGTCGCCAGGTCGGCCAGGTCGAGGTAGCGCGAGTCCCGGGTGTCCTCGTGGAGGCGCAGGAAGAGCACCGCGATACCCGTGGTCCCGTGCAGCAGCCCGTAGGGCGGATGCTCACCGGGACGTACGGGCAGGGGGCCGCCCTTGACGAGCGTGCCGAGGTCGTCGGCGATGCGCAGAGCCGTCCGGCGGAAGGAGTCCTCCTCGGTGGTCTCGGCGAAGCGCAGCAGATTCAGGGCGATGCCCGCCTTGCCGCCGGCCATGCCGCACGCGGTCGTCTGCTCCTCCAGCGGCCGGCAGCGTTCCAGGACCGCGCGGGCCTCGTCCGTGCGGCCCAGCAGGTCCAGGGTCAGGGCCACTCCGTGCAGGCCGTCGTAGAGACCTGGCCGGGGCCGCGGGTCGCGCTCGGCGGACGCCACCAGCCAGTCGGCGTACTCCGAGGGGACGTCGGCGCCCACCCGGTGCAGCGCGTACAGCACACCGGCGGCCCCGTAGTCGAAGGCGTGACCGCCCAGGGTCGTGGGTCCGGCCGGGGTGCCGGGGAACAGCCGGTCCTCGCGGCCGGGCGTGGCGGTGGCGTGGATGCCGTCGATGAGCGCCGTGCGGATCGCCGGCCAGTCGGGTGGGTCCGCCGCGAGCAGGGCGCCCGTCCAGTCCTCCGCGTCGGGCTCGCCCGGTGGCCAAAGGCCCGCCAGCAGCTGCGCGCCGAAGCCCGGCGGCAGCGGGTAGTGCCGGTCGACGGCGGCGGTCAGGGTGTGCAGCTTCGACGGGTGCCGGTAGGGGACCGGGAGGAACAGGCACAGGCTGAGACAGCGCAGCAGATGCTCGTGCGCGACCTCGGCCTGGCTGCCGCCAGGCGCTGTGAAGCCGGGCTGCCCGAGGGCGGGCGCACGGTCGTCGGTCGCCTCGGCGACCGTCTCCCAGCCGGTCAGCACGACCCGGCCGTCGGGCCCGGCGAGTACGTCCTTCGGGTGGAGCGCCCCCAGCCGCAGGCCCCTCGCGTGGATGTCGCGCAGTGCCCGCCTGACCTTGGCCAGCGCGTCCAGGGTCCGCGCGGCGTAGCCGGGGCCTTCCTTCGCGGCGCGCGCGGCGGAGGTCAGGGGATGACCGGACAGGACCAGGTCGTACAGGCTCGGCCCCTCGATGTACTCCAGCGCCAGGAAGTGGTGCTCGGCGAAGACCAGGTGTCCGGTCACCCGGGGCACGCAGTCCAGCCCCGCCAGCCGTTCCAGCGCGGCCCGTTCGCGGCCGAGCCGGGTCACGGCGTCCTCGCCGCGCCGGTCGAGACCGGCGTGCGGCCGGGCCTCCCGCAACACCACGCGCCGACCGCTCGCCGTGTCCGTGGCGAGGTAGGTACCGCCCGCGTTGGTGAGGCTCAGCGCCCGTTTGATCCGGTAGGGGAACACCTCGGACGTCGCGCGGAGCGCCGCGATGTCCGGGCGCAGGACCTCGGGCGGCCGCACCCAGTCGGGGACGGTGAAGACCAGGCCGCGCGGCTCGGGGACCAGGGTGCCGTCCGGCTCTTCGAGCGCCGCGACCGGCTCTCCCGCCTCGCCGGGAACGGTCCGTTCGCCGAAGGCTCCGTAGCGGACGTACACGGGGCCGGCGCCATGCCGCACCGTTCCCAGGACGTACGGGCCCTCCAGTCCTTCCAGTAGTACGCCGAGTTCGCTGACCGCGTTGGTCAGGGCGGAGTCGTCACACGGATAGACCGTGATCAGCTTGCCGCTCGTCAGCCGGTCGGCGTGGACGCCGTTCAGCTCGCGCGCCGTGGTCAGGCCGCGGACGAAGTCGAAGGGGAGCATCCGGTCCAGACAGTGCCCCCAGACGATGTCGACGGCCCTGGCCGCATGGGGCGGCGACACCGAGACATGGACCTTCCAGCCCTGCTCGGGCAGGGTCACGGCGCGGGGCCGCAGCCGCACCCACCAGCCGGCTTCCTCGCGCTCCCAGCCCCGGGGAGCATCGCGGCACGTGGCGCTGAACCGGTCGTGGTCGGGCATCCGTTCCGGTGCTTCGAAGAACACCGGGTCGGCCAGGCAGAAGCGCTCGTAGTCCTTGACCGTCATCATCGCGGTGCCCCCGCCCGGGTGCGGCGGCCGATTCTGGCCCGCACCTCGTCCGAGCCGAAGCGGTCATCGATACGGCGGACGGCCTCCGCCCACTGCCGCATGGTGCGCACCGGCGTGAGCGTCTCCACCACGAACGGGTCACTGCGGCGGGCCAGTGCTCGCCGCCACAGCTCCATGGGCGGTTCGTCCAGCAGATTCCCCACCGTGCCCTCGTAGATGGGCATGGCCCGGACCGCTCCGTCCGGTTCCACCTGCATCACCGTGGCGTCCGTCCCCGCGGCGAGGCGGTCCGGGCGCATCAGCAGATCGCGGTTGTCCGACGCGCACACCGCTACGGAGCCGGGGGCGAGCCCGCGGAGCCGCGCCAGCTGGCTCTCGCTCGTCAGGCGTGCGACGTCGGCGTCGTCCAGCAGTTCGCGCGCTTCGAACGCGTGGGTGCTCGCGAGCCCGGCGGGCACGGCCACGTTGAACGCGATGCCGCTCAGTTCCGGGAAACGCGGCGCGATCCGGGTGACGAACTGCTCCAGTTCGGGGAGGTTGCTCCGTACCACTGTGCAGTCGATGCCGAACGACAGCGGCTCTTGTCCGCGCAGCCTGCGTTCCCGGGCCGCCGTGTCGAGCACGGCGAGCGCGGCCATGGCCGCCTGGAAGGAGCCGGCTCTGCCCCGGACGCGGTCATGGACTTCCGGTGTCGCCCCGTCGAGGCTGACCGTCACCTCGTGGAAGACCCTGGCCAGTTCGTCGGCCGTGGGCGGGTCCAGCTTCCAGCCGCTGGTGTACACACCGGTCCGCACGCCCGCCCCTGACAGCCTCCCCGCGATCTCGAAGACCCCTTTGACGGTGAGCGGTTCACCACCGGAGAACACGGCCACCCGAGGGCCCAGGGAGATCAGCGCGTCGGCGACCCGCAGCATGTCCGCGTGGCTCAACTGCCGTGAGGGCCGCCGCCCGGACTCCGAATAGCAGTGCGTACATCGCAGCGGACACGCGTAGGTGGTGTCCCAGATGACCACCTCAGGGCCGGGGCCCGATGAAAGGCTCATGGATTTCCTCACCTTCGCCTGGAGCGCCGGACCAGCCGTAAACCAGTGGGACGCGCGGCTCTCCGTACGTGTCTCCGGGGCCGATTCGCTGAACGGTGACCCCCGTCGCGGACACCGTGAGTCTGCTACGCCCCGGCCGCCTCGAGGACCCCGGTGCCCTCCAACGTCGCCTGGAGGTTTTCCGCTACCCGGGATGGGGGCAAGGCCTCCTAGACGCTCACCCCGGCGGCCTCCGATAATGCTCCGTGTGACGGACAGTGGCTGGCCGATGCGCATGGCCATGGTGTCCGGTGGGCTCTGCCTGATGTGGGCCGTCGTGGTCGGCACGGTCCACCTGGATGCGAGAAGCACCCTCCCGTGGATCTTGGGCGCCGTCGTTCCCTGCTACTGCGCGGGCCTGTTCAGCTGGTGGCACGCGCCCGCGAACCCGGTGGCGCGAAGGCTGCTGCTGATCGGCGTCCTCCTGTCGGTGAGCATCGCCGTCCGCTATACCTCGATGCTGCTGCACGTGGCGTTCGGCCCGGGCGCCCGCTCACCCAGTTCCGTCATCCCGCCGTCAGGGGACGCGCTTCCCACGCTCACATGCCAAGTGAGCAACCTGGCCGTCAGCATCCTCCTCGTCCGGCTCCTCGCACTGCTGCCCGACGGCCGCTACCGTTTTCCCGGCGAGCGCCTGGTGCTGCGGCCGCTGTGGGCCATGCTGGCGCTTCCGTTCCTCCTTCCGCTGGTGGGAGTTGACGCCTGGACCGTCGACCGGGTGGTCTTCTACTACCCGGAGGCGTGGCTGCCGGCGCTGGGCGCGCTGCTCCTGCTCCTGCGCACCCTCCGGGTCCGGGCGGCGGACGGGCGGAAGGGCTTCGGCAGCCTGGTGCCCGTCGCCGCCGTCGCCTTCGCCATCCTGCTGGCCAGGGCCTCGTCCCGGTTGTTCCGCAGCTGGCAGGGGGAGAGCGGCGTGCTGTACCTGGTCGCCGTCGTCATCGGCGGTCTGCCGTACGTATCGGTCGCCCTCTGCGTCGTCCACGCCGCTTTCCGCCACCGGCTCCTCGGCGTCGACCTCGTGATCCGGCCCTCGGTCATGTACGGGACGCTGTGGCTGATCATTCACAGCTGGTACCTGGGCATGGGAATGACCCTGGGCCTCACGGTGGGCCAGTACCTTCCGATAGGGCTGGCGGTGCTGGCCACGGTCGCGTCGACAGCCCTGTTCCACCCGCTGAGGACCCAGCTGAGCAGCCTCGCCGAGCGCTGCGCCTTCGGAGACCGCCTCAGCAACTTCGAGCTGCTCGTCCAGTTCGGGACCACCCTGGAACACGCCTACGACCTCGACCGGCTGGCCCCCCAGCTGGCGGTCAGCCTGAAGCAGGGACTGAACCTGCGCTGGGCCCAGGTGCGCCTGGGCGGCGTCGAACGGCTGCCCCTCGCCCTCGGCGCGGCGGGCGAGCAGGCCCCCGGCAGCCGGTGCGGATTCGCGCTCCGGTACGGCGACGAAACCCTCGGGCACATCGAGTACGCGCCGAAGGCCGAGGTCCGCTTCACCCCCGAGGACCACGAGGTCGTGGAGACCCTGGCCCGGCAGGCGGCGCTCGCCGTGCACAACGTACGACTGGCCGCCGAACTGTCCACCAAGGTCGACGAGGTCCAGCGGCAGGCGGAAGAGCTCGACGCCTCCCGCGCCAGGATCGTGCTCGCCCAGGACACCGAGCGCCGCCGCATCGAGCGGCGGCTGCACGACGGTATCCAGCAGGAACTCGTCGCGCTCGTGGCCAAGTTGCGGCTCGCCCGGAACCAGCTCGGCCGGGGGCGCGACGCCGACGCTGCCCTGACCGAGGTCCAGGACGACGCGTACCGGGTCATCAACGAGCTGCGCGAGGTCGCCCACGGCATCCACCCGCCCGTCCTGACCGACCAGGGGCTGGTGGCCGCGGTGACCTCCTGCGCCCGCCGGATGCCGATGCCGGTCACCGTCCACAGCGATGCTTCGCTGGAACGCGTGCGCTTCGCGCTGGACATCGAGGAGTCCGCGTTCTACCTGGTCTCCGAGGCGCTGACCAACGTGCTCAAACACGCGGAGGCCACGCGCGTGACGGTCCGCGTCGCGCGCGACGGCGGCTGGCTGCTGGTGGAGGTCGGCGACGACGGCGTCGGCTGCCCCGCCGCCTCCGCGCGGGGGACGGGTCTGACCGGGATGCGCGACCGTATCGAAGCGGTCGGCGGCTCACTCGTCATCGCCGGCCGGTCCGGCGGCGGCACCACCATCCGCGCCAGGCTGCTGGCGCGAGTACGGGAGGAAGCCAGTGCCTAACCCCTTGCGCGTGGTCATCGCGGAGGACCACTACCTGGTACGAGAGGGCACCCGCCGTCTCCTGGAGGACACCGGTGACGTGGAGGTCGTCGCGGCGGTCGGCAACGCGACCGAACTCCTCGACGCGGTCGACCGGTTCCGACCGGACGTCGTCATCGCCGACATCCGTATGCCACCGGGCCATCACACGGAGGGCATCGCCGCCGCACACGCCATCCGGACCCGCCACCCCGGCATCGGTGTCGTGATGCTCTCCCAGCACGCCAACGAGAACTACGCCTTCGACCTGTTCCAGCGCGGCACCGACGGTCTGGCCTATCTGCTCAAAGAGCGCATCGGCGAGCTGGACCAGCTGCTTCTCGCGCTGTGGGAGGTCGCGGCGGGCCGCTCGGTTGTCGACCCCCGCATCGTCGAAGTCCTCATCGGAAGCCACGCCCGCGCCGCCGACGCCCCTCTCGCCCGGCTCACGCGCAGAGAGTTCGAGGTGCTCCGGCACATGGCGGAGGGCAAGACCAACCGCGCCATAGCCGACTCGCTCACCCTGTCGGAGTCGACCATCGAGAAGCACGTCAACGCCACCTTCGCCAAACTGGGACTCGCTGAAGAACCCCAACTCCACCGCCGGGTCAGCGCGGTGCTCACCTACCTCCGGCACGCGCCGGAAGCTCCCGGCCGGCGCACCGAGTGACCAGCGCGAGCCCAGGGTCTTTCTGCTGGGACGAGGCACGGCAGGCCGGGACGGCTGGAAGCGCCGGCTGACCGTCACCTCCGCCCGGCACTTCACCCTCGCCGGCTGGCCGGTCCTGTGCGAACAGTGACGCGAAGCCGGGGCGGCTTGTGGAGCACGGAGGTGGAGCGCCGCGCAGACCGGGCGGCGAACAGTGATCGCCGCTCCAACAAGGGTAGTTGGGCCCGTACTCCGCTAAGCTTTGTACGCATGGAACGCGGGTTGCAGGTGATGGCCGTGGACGTGCTGAGAGACGTTCTGGTCTGGCGGCTGGAGAGATCGAGTTGGGAGAGGGTCGGCCGGGGGCTTGAGGCCATGAAGCTCACGCTCGCGGCCGAGGAGGCCACCGGTTTCCGGCGTGCCGTGGCGGACGTCGAGATGGCGGGGCCCCACCGCATCGCCGGTTTGGAGGAGTCGTCCACACTGCCGTTGCCGGAGGAGTACCGGGAGCGGGTCAACGAGCTGATCCACTGCCTGGGGGCGGAGCCCCCGGAACGTCGGCTTCCTGATCCGGACTCCGACACCGCGGACCCCGATGCTTGAGGCGGAGGCCTTGGGCGTGCATGTGTTCGTCGCCACCGGTGGGGAGCACCAGGAGGACGCGTGCGCCCTCCTCCGGAATCTGTGGGCCCAGTGTGGCGAGACGCTGGGCATGACGGAGCCGGTACGGCGGGTGGGCGTGGGGCTGGAGCCCGCGGGCGGCTGGGAGTCGTTCAGGCGGAGCGCTGCCACACGAGCCGTCGGCACCTCGGACGCGAGGGGACTGCTCGCGGCCAGGGCGTGCCCGGGGCCGGGCCTGCGTCAGGCCGCCCTCCGCCGCGAGCACGACGCTCTGTGCCTCTCCCTCATGCTGGCCCCGGATTCCGCCGAGGGCCTGGGATGGGCTGAGTTGGACGCTCAGTGGTCCGACGTCCTGCAGGCCGCCGAATCGGTGCTCGGCGCGCGGGTGTCCCGGCGTGCGGCGTGCGGTGTGTTGGGGGCGACTCGGCTGTATCTGGCGCGGAACGCCGAGCCAGCGGGGGCGACCGAGCCGTACGCCCGGCCCTCTGCCGAGCCGGACGGCCCGCTGGCCGCGATCGTACGGGCGCGGACACCGGGTGCGCGGGGCGTCCGGCCCGACTGGCCGTACCGAGGCGTGGTGATCCCGATGGGCTTCGCCGTGTGGGAGGCCTCAGCCGCCTCGGACGAGCGGGCAGAGCGTCGTCTGGTCGTCGTCGCCGCGCACGACCGCGACCCGGAACTGACCGCCTGGACCTGGACCACCCGGGACCGTGAGCTGCCGACTCTGGGGAAGTATCTGCTTCACTCGGCCAAGCTCCGCTACCAACTGCGCGTCTGGAAAGCGGCCGAGGGCATCAGCGGGCTACGGTCCGCCACGGATGCGGCCATCACCGGACTGCTGGAGAAGACCGCCGCCTCGCAGTCGGGGCCCGGTCGCCAGTCGGAGCTGCTCAAGGCATCCCACGCCCTGGTGGATCTCCAGGCCCGGGAACGCGGACTGGTCGACCGTTCGACCCGTAGCCGGGAGATGTGCCGCACCGTCGAGATCGCCGCTGCCAACCTCGCCGCCCTCGGCGGCGACCCGGCCCCTGGCGGACCGTTCGCCGACGACCGGATGCTGGCGGAGTGGTTCATCCAGCGCCTCGACGACGAGGCGACGTACATCGAGGCAGCGCTGCGCCGTTCCGAGCAGGTCGGCGCACTCGCCGACCAGCTGGTTCAGCGTAGCCGGCAGCGCCGCCAGGAGACCGTCAACCTGGGTCTGACCGGCGCCATCGGCGCCATTTTGATGAGCCTCGCCGCCGTCCAGTCCCTGCAGTACACCATCCCGTTACCCGAGCTGGTGAAGCCCGCCGTCGTGACCGCCCTCGGCGCCCTCGCCCTGCTGGCATCCCTCGTGGTGCTGCGCGTGGTGGTGCCGGAACGGCGCTGGCCGCTGGTACTGGTCCGCCTGGGCACGGGGGCGCTCGGCGGGGCTCTGGTCTGGGTGGGTATATCCGCGGTGGGGGGACACGACGTGGGGGCGGGGTGGACCTGGGTGGGCGCGGGGGCCGGAGTGGTCGTGGGCACGGCGGTGGCCGGATGCGGGGCGTGGCGCGGGCGCGGGCGGGGATGACGGCGGTGCGGGTGGGGATGTCGGCGGTGCGGGTGGGGGAGATGGCGCCGGAGTACCAGGAGAGGCAGGGAGGCGGACATGAGCTACAGCAGTGAGTGGCGCGGTTCGGGGTGGAACCGGCCGCCGGGCCAGAGCCAGGGGCCACAGAGGCCGAGCGCGACGGGGCCCGCGCCGTGGCGCCCCTCGGAGATCTTCAAACAGGGCCTGGACGCCTACGCCAACTCTCGCAGCGGCAGGGAACCTTCCCTTCTGAACAGCTCCATCAGCCACTTTCGCCGTGCCGTGGAGGCAGCGGCGAACGGCGATCCTCACCTGGGCAAGTACGCCAACAGTCTCGGTGTCGCTTTACTGGACCGCTATCAGCTCACCAAGAAGGTCGACGACCTCGACCAGGCACTGGACCACTTCCAGCGTGCCTACGAGAGGGCCCAACGCGGCACCATGGGCCAAGCCCGGGCGCTCAGCAATCTGTTCACCGCCTACGAGCTCCGCTTGTCCCTGACCCGGCACCCGCTGTCCGCCGAGCGCCGTGAGCGGCTGCCTTCCCTTGAGTCCTTGCGCCGGGAGAAGAGCCGTACACAGGGACTGCCGGTGATCGAGCGACTGAACGCCGCGCGCGCCAGCGGACACGCGGCGGTGGCCGCCGAGGGCCCGGCTGCCGGGTGCCAAGACCTCACCTATGCCGTCAAGCTCCTGCCCCTCGCTGTATGGGGCGCCCGCGAACAGGTGCTGGACTTCCTGTCCGACCACCGCGGGCTGGCTTCGGAAGCCGCGGCCTGCGCCCTGGCGGCGGGCAAGCCCACCCTCGCCGTGGAAATCCTTGAGCATGGCCGGGCCGTGTTGTGGCAGCAGGACCTGACGAGCCGTTCGCCGCAGGAGGAACTGCTGAATCGGCCGGTCACGGCGGAGACGCCGAAGAGGTCCGCTGCGAAGCGGACCTCCCCAGACGCGTCCGCGAAGGGAGCACTCTGGGGGAAGACGACCCTGGAGACGGCGTCCGACCTCGTCGAGCAGATGGACCGTGCGTACGCGGGCCTCACCCGACTCGGCCAGGGAGCGGATGCGTCAGCGGGCGGCGCATCCGTCGGCGCGAACGGTGACCTGCGGATGGACACCGACCGCTGGGGCTACCCCTGGCGGCACGAGAGCCCCGAAGGCGGCCGGACACTCGACAGCATCGAACGGGAATGGAAGTCCCTGAGCAGGCGCGCGCAGCGCGGCCTCCCCTACATCACCTTTGTGGAACCGGACTACGACAAGGACATCCGCCCCGCTGCCGACGAAGGCGCCATCGTGTACGTCAACGTCAGCCCATGGCGCTGCGACGCGATGCTCGTCACCCGGGACCAGGAGCAGCCCCAGATCATCCCGCTCCCGGAACTCACCGCCGCCCGTGCCGAGAACCAGGCGCAGAGGTATCTGGCCGCCATGACCGGAACCGACGGTGAGGGGCGTGAGGAGACGATCCAGTACGTGCTCGACTGGCTCTGGCACAGAGTCACCTCAGCCGTCGTGGACGCCCTCCCCACCTCCGAGGGACCGGCCCGTCTGTGGTGGATTCCCACTGGCCCCCTCACCACCCTGCCGCTGCACGCCGCGGCCCCTCGGCACGCCCCCGAGGGCGGCTCCGCCCTCGACATGGCCATCTCCTCGTACACCCCCAACGTCAGCGCCCTCAAGCGAGCCCGGACAGTCCGGGCAGCCCGGGAAGCGCCGAGCCGCATGCGGGGGCGCAACCGGCGCCACCTGCTCGTCGCCCCCGTCGTCGAACTCCTCCCCGGCACCGCTCGCACCCGTGCCCACCTGGCGCGCCTGCTTCCCCAGAAGCAGCGCACCACGCTCATCGGCCCCCAGGCCACCCGCGACAAGGTCAGCGAGGCGCTCCTTCGGCACGCCTGGACCCACTTCGACTGTCACGCCGTACAGAATCTGGACGAGCCGCTCAAGAGCCATCTCTCGCTCCACGACCACCCGCTGACGGTCGCCGATCTCGCCGATCTCCCTTTCGCGGAGGCGGAGTTCGCGCTCCTGGCGGCCTGTACGACCGCGGCGGGCGGCAGCCTTGTGCGCGATGAGTGGGTCAGCCTCGCGGCGGCTCTCATGTACTCCGAGTTCCAGACCGTCATCGGCACCCTGTGGCCCGTCCCCGACGGTCCCACGGCACGCGTCGTCCAGGATATCTACGATCACCTCATCCCCCAGCGCAAGGGCGGTGCCGCCGCGTCCGCGGACCCCGGCCTTCTCCGCCGGTGCCTCCGCCGCCTGCTGACGCCCTTCCGGAAGCCGCAACGCGAGCCCCAGCCGGCACCCCGGCAGGGATCTGCCACCCTTCCCCTCGCCCACGACCAAGCCGGCGGCGCCCACGCCCTGCGCCAAGCCCTCCTCAGCGAACGCGAACGGCGCCCCGACCACCCCAGCGCGTGGGTCTCCTTCGTCCACTACGGGGTCTGAGAGCCGAGAACCTCGCTCACGCGTTCGCCCCGATGACGATGCGCTGCCTTCCTGCGGGGTCAGCCGTCAGGTGGTGCTCGGCCCAAGGTGGCGCGTCCGATGTGGGGCCACCGGACCCGTACCGGCACCGGTCAGCAGCAGTCACAGCCGGCCCGGCAGCCGCAGGCGTCCGCCTCGGCGCCGGCGGGCGGCACCGCCGCGGCGGTGGCTGGTGTCGCGCAGCAGCCCTTGCCCTGCCAGGCGTCGTGGCCTTCCTTGACCGCGATGGCGGCGATGATGAGCGCGGCGATCGGATCGGCCCAGGACCAGCTGAGCGAGGCATTGAGGGCCAAGCCGACCAGCAGGACTGCTGAGTGGTACGTACACAGCAGGGTCTGCCTGGAGTCGGCGACCGCGCTGGCGGAGCCGAGTTCGCGGCCCGCGCGGCGCTGGGCGGCCGACAGGAACGGCATCACGGCCAGGGACAGCGCGGCGATGACGATGCCGGGGATCGAGCGTTCGGCCTCCGCGGTGCCGGCCAGGGCGCGGGCGGCGTCGACGCCGACGTACGCGGCGAGCACGAAGAACGAGATGGCGATGATCCGCAGGGTGGTCTTCTCCCGCGCCTCGCGCACGGCGTGCTCACGGGCGGAGAACTGCCAGGCGACCGCCCCGGCGGAGGAGACCTCGATGACGGAGTCCAGGCCGAAGCCGATCAGCGCGGTGGAGGAAGCGATCGCCCCGGCGGTGAGCGCGACGACCGCCTCGATGCCGTTGTAGGTGATGGTCGCGGCGACCAGCAGCTGTATCCGGCGGGCCAGCACGTCCCGGCGGGCCGGGACAGGGCCTGTGCCGATGCGTATCTCGGCGGTCATGTCAGCAGCAGTCCTTCGCATCCGCGTCCGGGCAGGTCTTGTCGGCCTCGACCGCCACCACGGCGGCGCGCAGGTCGTCCAGCGCGTGACCGAGACGGTCGTCGGCGAGCTCGTAACGGGTGCGGCGCCCCACCGGTACCGCGACAACCAACCCGCAGTCGCGCAGGCACGCCAGATGGTTCGACAACCGGGTCCGGGAGATCTTCAGGGCGTCGGCGAGGTCAGCGGGATGGGCCGGGGCCTCGCGCAAGGCGAGGAGGACCCGGCAGCGGATCGGGTCGGCGAGGGCGCGGCCGAACCGCGCCAGCACCTCGATGTCGGAGGCGAGAGTCAGCACACCGGCGAGAGTACACGTGATCCTGAATTCACGGAATACTGCACCGTTTGCCGCTCAGGGCGTCCTCGGCAACGGCACTTCTATCCGGGCACCGCCGCCAACTGGTGCCGCGGTCGGCCGTCGTCCTTGCCGGTCATATTCCATGTGCCCAACGTGATCTCAGCGGTGATACCGGGGCCGAATCCCGCGATGATCCCCTGGGCCGAGTGGTCGGTGCCGCTGTCCTCGAAGAGGCGTTCCAGGGCGTCGAAGACGACAGCGCTGGCGATGTTGCCGCGTCCGGTGAGGGTGGCTCTGCTGTAGCGGAATATCGTCGGCGGCAGCTTGAGATGGGTGCAGAGGTCGTCCAGAATCCGGGGCCCGCCGGCATGGATGATGTAGAAGGACAGGCCCGAGACGTCCCAGTCGTGCAGTGCGGCCATGTCGCGCATGGCGGGGGCGAGGTCGGCCATGGTGCCGGGCACCCGCTTGTCCAGCAGGAAGTGGAAGCCGGTGTCGCGCACCGCGTAGGAGATCCATTCCTCGGTGCCCGGCACCAGGTGGGAGCCGTTGTGGACCAGTCGTACGCCCGTGCCTCCCTGGCCGCGGACCACCGCGGCGGCGATGGCGTCCCCGAACAGGCCGTTGGACAACAGATTGCCCACCGCCAGGTCCGTCGGCTGGTAGCACAGTGAGCAGAACTCGCATGCCACGATCAGCACGTTCGTCTGCGGGTAGGCGGTGCAGAAGTCATGGGCGCGGTTGATGGCGGCGCCTCCCGCGGCGCAGCCGAGCTGGGCGATCGGCAGTTGCCGGGTCTGGGGCCGGAACTCCATGGTGTTGATGAGCCAGGCGGTCAGTGACGGCATCATGAAGCCCGTGCAGGAGACATAGATGATCAGGTCGATGTCGCGGGCGCCGAGTTGGGCGTGCTCCAGTGCCCGGTGCACGACTTCGGGCACCCGGGCTTTGGCCTCGGCCTCGTACAGGGCGTTGCGTGCGGTGAAGCCGGGGTGCCGCAGGGTGTCCTCGATGGGCTGCACCAGGTGGCGGGTCTGGACGCCGGTATTGGCGATGAGGCGCAGGGCGAGACCGAGCTGCGGGTGGCCCGCATGCAGCTCCCGCGCCAGTTCGAGGGTCTGTTCCCGGGTGATGACGTGCTCGGGTACGGCGATGGCCGGCCTGCACAATGTCGCCATGATGGGTCCTTACCAGGTCACCGGTAGGGCGAGCGGGTAGCGCCAGATCGACACGGTGTTCCACCGCACCTCGTTGGCCGGCACGGCCAGCCGCAGTCCGGGGAAGCGGCTGAGCAGGGTGCCGATGGACACCTGCAGGACCATGCGGGCCAGGTGGGAGCCCAGGCAGTGGTGGCTGCCGTAGCCGAAGGCCATGTGCGCGGCGGGTTGCTTCCGGTCGAAGTCGAGCTCGTCGGGGCGCTCGTACGCCAGACCGTCACGGTTGGCGGTCAGATAGGACACGTGCACGGTGTCGCCCGCCTCGATGAGCACGCCGCCGACCTCGACGTCCTCCAGGGCCACCCGGGGAATGCCCACGCCCTGGCGGAAGGGGATGTACCGCAGCAGCTCCTCCAGTGCCTGCGGCAGCAGTTCGGGACTGCCCCGCAACTGGTCCAACTGCGAGGTGTGGGTCAGCAAGGTGTAGAGGATGTTGCTGATGTCATAGGTGGTGGTGTCGTGTCCGGTGACGACCAGGAGCATGGCCAGCACGGCCAGCTCCCCTTCCTCCAGCATCTCGTCGCCGATGCGCGCGGTGGCCATCGCGCTGATCAGGTCATCACCCGGGTCGCGCCGCCGCTCCGTGGTCAGCGCGGTGAAGTAGTCGCGCAACGCCGCTTTCGCCTCGGCTGCCGAGGAGCGGTCGGCGGCGCTCATGGACATCATGGCCATGGCCCAACGCCGCAGCAGCGGGCGATCCTCCTCGGGGACCTCCATCAGCTGGCAGATCGTCATCAGCGGGAGCTCGTTCGCCAGGTGTGCGGCGACGTCAGCGGGCGCGCCGTGCTCGGCCATCGCGTCCAGCAACGCGTCCACGGTCTGCTGGACCCACGGACGCAAAGCCTCGACCTGGGGGGTGGTGAAGGCTTTCATGACCAGTCGGCGCACCCGGTTGAGCGCGGGCGGGTCCATAAGGTTGATCGCCTCGGACTGGGCGATGGGCGCCGGGGTGATCCGCGGGAAATCCCGACCGACCAGCGCGGCCCGGCTGAACCGGCGGTCCGAGGTCACCATCTGTACGTCCGCGTAGCGCGTCACCAGCCAGCAGTCGCCCTCCCCGTACGGCATACGGACACGGGCGACGGGTGCCTCGTCCCGCATCCGGGTCATGAACGGATCTGGTTCCAGAGCCTCGTCATGGCGGAAGGGGCATTCCCACACAGTGTCCACAGTGGTCATTCCGTTATTCCCCTCTCATCCGAGGCCCGTCCGTATCGCAGAACCCCCTCAAGGCGATACCCGCACGAACGTCACGCCACCTCGATAAAACGGAGACCACCCTTACGAGGTCCTTTTGATCGGCGTAATGGCTCACTCGCGCCGGTGAACGGGTCCCAGGGGCACCAGCTTCCGGGCCCGTCCGTCGTCGTCCCGTGCGATCTCCATCATGGCGACGACCGCGCTCCGGTTGACGGGACCGCGAATCCTGGGCATTGCGGTTCCAGGCACCCCGGCCAAAGCCGGGGCAGCGGTTGTTTCCCAGCTGACCGGGGCGTCGAGTTTCGCCTCGTCGATGAGCAGTGCCACGAGTGGGCCTTCCACCGTCCGCAGGAAGCGAGTGACGACGGCCAGGAGTGCTTCCTCGCTGGACGAGCAGTGCACGGTGCCGTCCTTGCTGAGCGTCGGGGGTGAATAGGGGCTGTCGGGTCCGGCGAGCCAGTTGTCGATAGCGACCGCGTGATAGAGCATGCGCCAGTTATAGCGGGCCGCTGCTGCGCCATCGCGCCTCTGAAGCAGTCGGGAAAAGCTCGCGGCGAAGGGGCGGGGGACTGATCGGTGGCCCGTGGTGGACGGCAGCAGGGTGAATCACGTGATCTCCGTGCGGTGCTCAGACGTCACCTTTTCGAGCTGACGCTCACCCTCACACCCTCACCGCGAAGGTCCCTGTGCGGACACCCGTCCGGGATGTCGAGACGGGCCGGTGCGTGTGTCAGGCAGCGGTGGGAGCGCCGGCCGCGCGGCGCTCACCGCCGTTGTGCTCCCGCAGAACCGGTACACCGCGACCGCGGCGTCGTGAGGACCGTTTCCGGGGGAGAAGATGTGGTTTGAGACTCAGAAGGGCTTGGTGGGCAGGTACTTGCCGTCGAGGGTGATGACGGCGCGCTCGCCGCCCTCGGGGTCGGCGACCTTCTTCACATCGAGCTTGAAGTTGATCGCGGAGATGATGCCGTCGCCGAACTGCTCGTGGACCAGGGCCTTGAGCGTGGTGCCGTAGACCTGAAGCATCTCGTAGAAGCGGTAGATGGTCGGGTCGGTCGGGATGCCGCCCTCAAGGGAGCCGCGCAGCGGAATGGTCTGGAGCAGCATCACCGCGTCGTCGTCCAGGCCCAGCAGCTCGGCGACCGCCTTGGCGGACGCCTCGGGCAGGGCGTGCTGGCCGAGAACGGCGGCGGTGACGAAGGCGACCGAGAGGCCGGCGGCATCCGCGAGCTGCTGCCAGGACACGTCCCGGCGGGTCTTGGCCTCGACCGCGGCGATCGCGAGCTGCTGCCGGGCGGTGGGGTCGTACTGAGCGTGCGCCATGGGAAGGGCTTCCTTTCTGAGGGCGCCGTCCACCGAGTCGGAGGCGGCGGGTTCGTGGGAAGGCCAGGGCGAAGGCACCCTGGGCAAGATCAAGAGCTGGGGGTCAGGCCGCGGCGGTTGGGCGCGCGCTGGTGTCGAGTTCTTCGACGGTGCCGGTGGGGATGTCGAAGACCCAGCCGTGCAGCCGCACACTGCCCTCCGCGAGGGCGCGGGCCACGGAACGATGGGTGGCCAGGTTCGCCAGCTGCGCGGCGACGTTCTCCCGCACCAGGGCGGCCACCTTGTGCCCGCCCTGGGCGGCCGAGGCGCGGGCCTGGGAGGCGGCCGCGTGGCGCAGCCAGTCGGCGATGGCCGGTGCGCCGGTCAGGTCGTGGCCTTCGGCGAGGGCGGTCATGGCGCCGCAGGCGGAGTGCCCGCAGACGATGATGTCCTTCACGCCGAGGACGGCGACCGCGTACTCGATGCTCGCCGCGACCCCGTCGGCGCCGGGGGCGTGGGCGGGGACGAGGTTCCCGGCGGTGCGGATGACGAACAGCTCGCCGGGGTCGGTCTGGGTGATGAGCTCGGGTACGACCCGGGCGTCGGAGCAGCTGATGAACAGCGTGCTGGGCTGGTGGGTGGTTGCGAGGTGGGCGAAGAGCCCGGCCTTGGCGGGGAAGACCTCCCGCTGAAAGCGGTTGACTCCCTCGGCGAGATGACGCATGCCCTCACTCCCTTCGATCGGGTTGCTGGTCGGGGGCCGACGTCCTTCACCTTGCATGACCAGTATCTATAGGGTCCAAGACTCCTTATCGATGATTGCTATCGCTGAGGCCTATAGTTGTCGTATGAAGCCGGAACTGCGGCACCTGCGCTATCTCCTCGCGGTCGCCGAGCACGCCAACTTCACTCGCGCCGCCGAAGAGCTGCGTATCTCCCAGCCCACCCTCTCCCAGCAGGTCAGACAGCTGGAGAAGACCCTCGGGGTCCAGCTGCTGGACCGCACGGGCCGCACCGTCCGCCTGACCGACGCCGGCCAGGCCTACGTCCACTACGCCCAGCGCGCCCTGCAGGACCTGGCGGCGGGCGAGCGGGCGGTGCTGGACGTGCAGGACCTCTCCCGCGGTCATCTCCGGCTCGCGGTCACCCCCACCTTCACCGCCTACCTCACCGGCCCCTCGTCGCCGGCTTCTACACCCGCCACCCCGGCATCACCCTGGACGTACGGGAGATGACGCAGGACCGCATCGAGGCCGAGCTTCTGGACGACCGGCTGGACCTGGGCGTCGCCTTCAGCGCCGCCCACCTGCCGGGCATCGACGCCACCGCCCTGTTCACCGAGACCCTCAGCCTCGTCGTCGGCCCCCGCCATCCCCATGCCGACCGCCCGGTCCCCTGTCGATGAGCGCACTGGACGAGCACCATCTCGCCTTGCTGAGCAGCGACTTCGCCACCCGTCGGCACATCGACGCGTGCTTCGCCGAACACCGCGTTCACCCTCGGGTCGCGGTGGAGGCCAACTCCCTCAACGCCCTCACCGAAATCGTCGCGCGCACCCCACTCGCCACTGTCCTGCCGGACGCCATCACCCGCGACCACCCCCACCTGACCCCCATCACCCTGAGCCCCCCGCTTGCCTCCCGCGACGTCACTCTGCTCCGCCGTGAGAGCACCTACCAAAGCGCCGCCGCCCGCGCCTTCACCCACCAGGCCACCCAGTGGGCTCGTTGCCGATAGCCGCTGATGGTCTCGATCAGTTCACGCGCGCTTTCCAGCCGGCGGCTACGCGCGTCATGAGATGTTTCCGACGGGCGAAGGACGTGTCGAAAAAGCACGGCTTCCCCACGGGATGACCACCGCGATGAGGACCAGGACCGCCGCCACAGCGACGGTGATACGCATTCCCGTGGCGACGGCCTCGGGGCTCGCTGTCGTGATGTCGGTCGTCGACGCGGCGAAAGCGAACACAGCACCCATGACGGATGCGCCGGTGATGAACCCGAGATTGCGCGACAGACTGAGAACGCCGGAGATGGCGCCTCGCTGGTCCGGGTGGACGTCCATCATGACGGCGGTGTTGTTGGCAGCCAGAAACAACTGATAGCCGGGGGTCAGGACGGCGAGAGCGGTGATGTAACCGGCAAGGCCCCACATCGCCGGAAGCGTGGAGAGAGCAAGGGAACCAGCCGCCATGGCGATGAGGCCGACGATGACCATCAACGGTGCGCCCAGGCGGTCGACCACACGGCCGGCTGGGACACCGCTCAGCGCGGAGACGACCGGGCCGATCGACATGACGATTCCCACAAAGGCCTCGTTGAGCCCGAGTGCACCGGAGAGGTAGAACGGCCCGACGACCAGCGTCGTCATCATCACCGTCGAGACGAGCGCGTTCATGGCCAGGCCGGCACTCAACACCGCGTTGCGGAATGTGGACAATCGGATCAACGGCGATACCGCTCTCGCCTCGACAACCACGAAGAGGCACACTCCCAGCGCGGCGGCCGACAGCAGAGCCATGTTGAGCCCATCGAATCGACCGCCCCCGACCGTCACGGCGAGAGCGTAGGCCGCGAGCGTCAGGCCAAGCAGCAGTGTGCCCCAACGGTCGAAGCTCTTCCTGTCGATCGTCGCCTTCCGCGCGTCGACGGGCAGGTAGCGATGGGCGAGAAGGAAATTGAGGATACCCAGCGGCACCATGATGAGAAAGATCGCCCGCCAACCGGGGCCGGCGAGCAGGAGGCCGCCGACCGAGGGGCCGAGAGCGGTGCCCACCGCGGACATGGTTCCGAGCAGTCCCATGGCGCTGCCGGTTTTCGCGGTGGGAACTGTCTCGCGGACAAGCGCCATCGTGAGCGCCATCAAGATGGCTGCTCCCAGTCCCTGCACTCCCCGGGCCGCAATGAGCATCCAGAGCGTGGGCGCGAGAGCACACAGAATCGAGGCCACGGTGAAGAGGACGATTCCGGCTAGGAGAACCCGTCGGTGACCCATGACGTCACCCAGCCGTCCAACGCTGACAATCAGGGTGGTGATGGCGAGGAGATAGGCCAGGGTGACCCATTGGACCTCGTGGAATGAGGCGGTGAACGTTTGGGCCAATGTCGGCAGGGCGACATTGGCGATGCTGGTGCCGAGCGACGACAGCAACATCGACACCGCGAGGCTGCCAACCGCCCATCGAACGGGAGGCGTTCGCTCGCCGCTTTCATCTTCAAGGTCACTCATGGAGCCAGCGTCGGGAAGACAACCCGCGTTGCGCAAAGAACGTTGCTGAAACTGGGACGTGGTGGCGGGACGTTGCCCGGTTCGCGTGCGGCTGCCGACAGCACGATGGTGATCGTGGGTGGGATCAGATCGCACTGCCGGTGGTGCGCTCGTGCACGGCACGGGCGATGGCAGCGGGTGCGGGCCCTGGACGCAGGATGCCGAGTCGTCGCGTGGTCCGGGTCAAGGCGACGTAGAGGTTGTTGCGCCCCCGGGAGGAGCGGGCGAGGATCGCGGCCGGGTCGGCGATCAGGACCGAGTCGAATGCGAGCCCTTTGGCCTGTTGGACGCCCAGGACCACGACCGGTGCCGTCAGATCGGGGTACGGACCGAAAGCCTCCCGGAACACTCGTTGAAGGCCACATCCCGTTCGGGGCGGGCCTGGGCCGTGCCGCCGGTGGCCCGCAGCGCCCCGGCCGGCCGAGCCGCCGTCTCCGCGCGGAGCGCGTCGACCCGCTGGTACAGCATCGACACGTACGCCTGCTCGCGCCCGATCTGATTCCCGCATTCCGCACCTGGCGACGCCACGACCTTCTGCCCTCCCGTCGCTGTTCCGAAGCCAGACAAGAGTGCGGCGCAGGACACAGGAAAAACAGTCTCGTTCTTGCGGCCCACGTCAGCTGCCCGGCATCGCCACAGGTCAGGGCGGCGCAAGCGGGCAGCGTGGGCTGCCTGCTCTTGATCCCGCCGCGCCGCGCCCCGCGCCCCGCCGCGCCCCGCCGTGCTCCCGGGAACGACGCCCGCGCGGTGCCGATACGCGGGGGCCGCGGCACCCGCCTCCGGCCCATGCGTGTGGGCTGTCCGTCGCGAGGCGCGGAGCGGTCAGGGAAGGCAGCTGACGATCGTCTGTTTTCCGCCGCCCTGGGCGACGTTGATCACCAGATCTTTGTTCACCCTGGCCGAGTAACCGCCGATCCGGTCGTTCATGACCACGACGCCCAAGTCGCGGTTGAACCCCTGCACCCTGCCGGGCTGTACGAATCGCTGAACCAGCCATCCCCGGTGACGCGAGTCGTACACGAGGTCCCGCCACTGGCCGCTGTCACACGCCCGGCCGATGTGGACCTCTCGCCCCCGGTATCCGTAGGGGCTTTTGAGGACGAGGTCGACACGGTCGTCCACCGTTTCCGCCGGCCCGATCCCGTCGCCCAGCTTGCGGCTGTAGGGCACCAGCCAGTCGATCACCCGGCGCTGCTCCTCCGAGAACAGGTACCGGAATCGCGGATCGGACATGACGGCCAGACACAGTTTGCTGCCCGCGATCAGCCGCATCGCTACTTCGTTGATGACCCGCAGTCGCCCGGCTCTCCCCAGTTTCCTGACCGCCTTCCAGCGCATGCTGTCGACGATGATTTCGTGCAGGTGGTATTTGAGGTAGCACAGGCGGGCACGTTCCTCCCCCCGCACCTCGGCCGGATCGCACGCCGCCATGCCTCTCCCGAGCCGGCGCAGTTGCCGGGCCAGGGCGTCGCCTTCGGCGGGCCGTTCGTGGGCGGGACCCAGCAGCAGCAGCGGAGGTTGCGGCTCGGCATCGTCGCGCTGGCCCGTCTGCCCCGCCGCTTGCCCCGGTGCCCGATGCCGGGCCTCGACCGCCAGCAGGGCGTCGGCGAACCAGGTGGCACCCTCAAAGGCGGACGGGGCGCTGTTCCACTGCTTGAGCACCGGTCCGAAGGAGGACGAGCGCCACCAGTCGGCGGTCATACCGCTGAAGATGACCCCGCCCGGGCTGTTGGGGCTGAACTCCAGAATCCGCACGTCGCCGAGCCGGTGGTCACCGGTCAGGTCGACCCGGCACAGGTCGATGGCCAACTCGGCGGGCCGGGGCTGCTCGCTGATCCAGAAGTCGGCTGCCGCGGCCGGTACGTCCAGGAAGTCGGCGAGCTCGGCGTCCGACCGATAGGCGCACACGATGCGCCGCAGGGCCGCCATCAGAATGAACACGCCGTCGGTCAGAGCGGCTTCGGCACCGGGATCGAGCGCCGCGATCGCCGGCAGCACCGGGTAGTCCACTCGTGTCCGGCTGTCCGCCAGCGGTGCCCTCAACCCGGCCTGTCTCACCTGGCGCAGCACGTCCGCATGGGCGTCGGCGAGCCTGGCCGCAGAGCCCGTGTGGCCTGTCGCCGACCCGGCGGACGGGTCGATCAGCAGGTCGCGCTCCGGGTCGATCAGCGGCACGTCGTGGAGCTTGGTCAACATGCCTCACGGTAACCAGCCGCAGGATACGGATCACCGAGGACACACCCATGACGACCTGGGTCTCCACCAACTGGATGACCGGGAGTTCCAGCCGGGTTCCACGCCCTTCTCCGCTGATCACCGTGCTGAGCGCCCCGAGATCAATCTCCCTTCAAGACCGTCTCCCGGCCGCGCGGCGCGAAAGCGTTCGTCGTCCTGCCCCGCCGTTGGAAAGCCGAAAGAACGCGGGGCCGGATCACGCATGCCCGCCGCGACGTGAGGGGTTGCGAGAGGCTTCCGCGGCACTCGGAAACACACCTGACCTGGGTCCTGATCACCGTGATGGCCAAACGACCGCCCCTCAAGGAGCAGTCGGCAGCCGGGCGCGAAAGGCTACGCCGACGGGTGCTAGCTTGCTAGTGTGCTAGCATCCGCTGGTGAGTGATGAGGAAGTCAAGCAGTTCAACGTGTACCTGCCGATCGGGCTGATCAAGCAGGTCAAGTACCGCGCAATCGAGTCGGGCATGTCGTTGTCGGCGTTGGTCGCTGACGCGCTGCGCGCCTACCTCGACGACACCCATGGGCACCAACAGCAATCGAGTGAGAAGGAGACCTGACATGGCGACCGAAGGAATCGAGGCCGTGGCGTCACCCAGTACGTCATCCTGGGAGCCGGCCTGGACACCTTTGTCCAGCGTAGGCCTGAGTTCGCCTCCCGCCTGCGGGTCTTCGAGGTCGACCAGCCCGGCCCACAGGCCTGGAAGCGCCATCGCCTGGTCGAACTCGGCTACGGCATCCCCGACTGGCTGCACCTGGTGCCGGTCGACTTCGAGGCGAGCGAAGACTGGCTGAGGAAGCTGGCCGCTGCCGGCTTCGATTCCAGCCGCCCGGCGGTCATCGTCTCCACCGGCGTCACCATGTGACTCACCAAAGACGCGACCGCGGCCACCCTGCGCCAGATCGCCGGGCTCGCACGCGGCTCGACGCTCGCCATGACCTTCCTGTTGCCGACCGAACTGCTCGACGACGCCGATCGCCCGGGCCTCCGGACGAGCGAGGAAGGCGCGCAAGCATCCGGAACGCCGTTCATCAGCTTCTACACCCCGCCCGAGATGCTGGCACTGGCCCGCGAAGCCGGCTTCGAAAACGCCCGACACGTGTCGGGAGATTCGCTCGCCGAACGCTACTTCGCCGATCGCGCCGACGGCCTCCGCCCGTCAAGCGGAGAGGACCTGCTGCTGGCCACCACCTGATCTCCTCCTCAACGTCCGTGCTGTGGACGTTCACTCGACACGGCACCCCGGACGTGGTGGCGCGCGGCCGGACCGGGGCCTGATCCTGCCCACAAAACGGTGTCAGAAGTTCAGTGAGCTCACGAGCTTGAGCAGCGCTCTGCTCCTTTTCGGCGTCCGGGCCTCGACCAGACCGGTCTTGCGGACCGTCTCGTCCAACAGCGCGGCCCCAGCCTGGGAGGCTTACGCGACCCCCCGGACGGCGCCCCTCATGTCAAGGCCCGGGGGCTGACGCCTGCTCGCGGCTATCGCGACAGTGCCGCCCAGCGCGGCGAGTGGGCTTGTTTCAGCGGTCCTCGGTGTCCCTTGCGCCGGGGCCACGCGCGGCCAGTACGAGCAGCACCCCGACCAACAGCAAGACCCATGCCGGTGAGGCGGGAAGCAGGGCGACGAGAACCACACCCCAGGCGGTCATCGCCCAGCCGAACGGTGCGGGCACCGGCGCGCCCTGCTCAAGGAGATGCTCGACCGCTGGGAACGCGAGATCACCGACGACGTGGAAGCACGCGTCGAAAAGGAAGGCGGCGATGAAAAGGAAGGCGGCGATGCGAAAGCCCGGCTGCGCCATCTGTTCGCGATCGCCGACACTGGTGACGGGCTCGACACGGACATCACGACCGACCTGGCGATCCGCGACTGGGCCCGGCGCGATCCGGCGGTCGCCGAACGCCCTCGGCGCGTCGACAACCGCCACATGGACTACCTGCGTTCGCTGTTCCGCGCCTTCCGCGCCTTCCGCGCCTTCCGCGCCTTCCGCGCCTTCCGCGCCTTCCGCGCCTTCCGCGCCTTCCGCGCCGACGAGGACGAAGTCGAGGCACGCTGCCTGATCACCTTCTCGCTGTACATCGCCGACCAGTTCATGTTCGCCGACCGCGGCGATCGCAGCCGTGCCGACGTCCACGAACTGACAACGCGGTGGCTGCTCGACACTCCACGCTGAGCAGTCTCACTGAACCGGCCCTGACCGCGTACGGCTCCTGTCTCTGTACCCGTCCCTCGTCTTTCTGTCCGTCCCACCCCGCCCGGCGTGGCCGGTCGGCTTCCGGGCGCCGGAGTCCACCAGCACCGCGGACTCGCCCATGGCCGGGCCCGCGGTGCTGGTGGACGCCGGTACCCCCAGTGATCCCCGGGCGCCCGGCGCACTCGCCCACCCCCTCCGGTAATCTGGTTTCTTTCCGCAGGAGGAGTTGCACCAGTGGAGTTCCGGCTGCTCGGAGCGGTTTCCGTGGCCACAGAGGCCGACGAGTTGCCACTCGGGCCCGCCAAGCGGCGCAGCCTCCTCGCCGCTCTGCTCCTGCGGCCCAACTGCCCCGTGTCGGTCGACCAGCTGACGGCCACGCTGTGGGATCACGAGCCGCCGCAGCACGCCCGCAGCGTCATCCACGGCCATGTGTCCCGCCTGAGAGCCTTGCTCGCCGGTGCGGGAGCTGAGTCGTTCGGCGTCGAACTGGTCACTCAGGGCACGGCGTACGTCCTGCGGATGCCGGAGGCCTTGCTGGACGCCCACCGCTTCGAAGAGCTGGTGACGCTGGCTCGCGGTCAGCGTGTCCCGGCCGTCGCCGTGGCGATGTATCAGGAAGCGCTGTCGTTGTGGCAGGGGCCCGCGCTGACCGGTGCGTATCCGAGTCCGCCACTGCAGGCCGCCGCGCACGCGCTGGAGGAACTCAGGCTGACCTCGGTGGAGCTGCTGGCCGCGGACTACGGGCGCCTGGGTGAGCACGCCCGGGCAGCGGCCGTACTCCGCGCGGAGGCCGCCGCCCACCCGTTGCGTGAGTCGCTGTCCACCGCGCTCATGAAGGCACTGCGGCGTGCGGGGCGTCGCGCGGAGGCGCTCGACTGGTTTCACCGCACCCGGCGGCTGCTCGCCGACGAACTGGGGGTCGACCCGGGCCGGGAGCTGACGGACGCCTACGCGGAGGCGCTGCGCGGGGGAGGTGACGAGGTGGAGGAAGCCCCGCCACCCGGGCCCGTCACCGCGCAGGCGCCCCCGGCCTCCCTGCCCGCGGGGGCCGACCTGCTGCCGCGCGTGCCGCGCGGCTTCCACGGGCGCGCCGCCGAACTGGCCGCGCTGTCCCGCGCCGCCGCGGGCGAAGCGCCCGTCTGTCTGGTCACCGGGCCCGCGGGGGTCGGTAAGACGGCGCTCGTGGTGCACTGGGCGCACCGTCACCGCGCCGGGTTTCCCGGCGGTCTGCTCTACGCCGACCTGCGCGGCTTCAGCGATACGGGCGAGCCGGCCCACCGCGAGGTGCTGCGCGAGTTCCTGCTGGCGCTGGACGTCGCGCCGCGCCGTATCCCGGAGTCGACGAACGGTGCCTCCGCGCTGTTCCGGTCCCTCGCCGCCGATCGTCAGCTCCTTGTCGTGCTCGACAACGCGCGCGGTTCCGAGCAGGTCAGAGAGCTGCTGCCGGGTGGCGCACGATGCGTCACCGTGGTCACCAGCCGGTACCGGCTGCGCGGCCTGATCGCCTCCGACGCCGCCCGTCCCATCCCCGTGGACGTACTCGACCCGGACGACGGCACGGCCCTGCTCGCCGCCGTGCTCGGCAAGGAGCGGGTGCTCGCTGAGGTGGTGGCCGCTCGGCGCCTCGCCGAGCTGTGCGGCGGGCTGCCCCTCGCGCTCAGGGTGGCCGCCGCCAGACTGGCCGATCAGCCGGACTGGTCCCTGGGCGCGATGAGCGCCGAACTGTCCGACGAGTCACGCCGCCTGAACCTGCTGGACGTGGAGGACACGGGAGTACGGGCAGCACTGAGGCTCACGGTGCGCAGGCTTCCCGATGACGTCGCGCACCACTTCGCGCATCTCGGCCGCCACCCGGGCACCCACGTCGACCGGTACACGGCGGCGGCCCTGGCCGACACGGACCCGGACACGGCCGGGGCCGCGCTGGACAGGCTGACAGCGGCACACCTCGTCACCCGGACAGCGCCCGGGCGCTGGGCGCTGCACGATCTCGTACGGCTGTACGCGCGCGGCCTGGAGGCCGGGCCCGACGCGCTCGTCCGGGTACTCGACCACAGTGTGCTCACCGCGCTGGCCGCGGCCGACGCGGCCGAGCCCGGCGACGAGTCGTGTTTCGCGCTGCCCGCGGACCTCCACCAGCCGCGCGCGGTACGGGAGTTCGCCGACCGTGACGAGGCCATGGCCTGGTACGCGGCCGAACGGGACGACGTGGTCCTGGCGGCGGCCGCGGCGCACGCCGCCGGACTGCACGGCAGGACCTGGCGCCTCGTCCTGGCGCTGTGGCCGCAGATGGTGTGGCGCGTCAGAGACGGCTGGACCCCCGTGCTGCGCAGGGCACTTGAGGCGGCACGGGCCGATACCGACGCCCGCGCCGAGTCGCGGGTCCTCGCCCTGCTCGGCTGGATACTGACCGAAGAGGGCCGCACCGAGGAGGCGCTGGTCCACCTGGAGGCCGCCACAGCACTCGCCGCCCAGGCCCGCGACCGGCGCGGCGAGGCGACCGCGCTGGTCAACCTCTCGCTGGCCCAAGCGGCGCTCGGCAGCCCGGAGGAGGCGGCCGAGGGATGCGTACGCGCGGCTCAACTGGCTCGCGCGGCCAACGACCCGCACACCGAGCGGCTGGCCCTGTACCATCTCGCCCGGCATCAGCTGGACGCCCGGCAATGGCAGCCGGCCCTCGACACGTCCGTCGCCGCACTCACCCTCGACAACCCCTCGGACGCGTCACCGGCGTCCCGGGTGCTCTTGACCACGGTCGCCGGGGAGGCGCTGCTGGGACTGGGGGACGAGGCCGAGGGCATCCGGCGCCTTGAGGGCGCGGCGCGTGAGGCGGAGTCCTTCGGTTACGACGAGGGGGCGGTACGGGCGCTCGGCCCGCTGCTGCGGGCGTCGGAGGATGAGGCACTGCGGGCCCGGTACGACACGGCGATGGTGCGGCTCACGGCTCGGAAATGAGCCCGCGGCGTGGCGTCAGTGGGACGTCAGCCGTGCGTGAGTGGAACGTAAGCCGGTCCCGGCAGGCTGGTCTTCACCGCGGAGACAACTCCGCGAATTCCGCTCCACCGCACGGGGGAACCTCAGCATGCGTACATCCCAGCTCCGCACCACCGTCCTGGCCGCCGCCACCGCCGCCCTGGCCCTGACCCTGACCGCCTGCGGCGGCTCGGACAACTCAGCGGACAGCGGTGCGAAGTCCGACGTGAGCAAGAGCGCCGGCGCGGCCGACGGCTCACAGAAGGCGGCGGAGACGGGCGGCGGCAAGGGGACGAAGCCGTCCCAGCCGTCCACCGGGAAGAGCGCTTCCGAGGTCAGCGCCGACTCGGCGTCGAGCTCCACCCCCGGCAAGGTCAACAATGTCGCCTCCAGCAGCACCCGCCAGTGCGACGGCGATGAGATGTCGTACTCCGTACTGCACCGCTTCCCGAAGCAGCAGAGCGAGCACCTGCTGATCACCGCCCGGAACGCCGACGCCAAGCCCTGCTGGGTCATCTCCTATCCGTCCGTCATGCTCGGAGACACCACGAACGTCCTGCGCCACTCGCCCAAGGACGCCCCGGGCGGCGGCACCCGGATCACTATCCGTCCCGGCGGCAAGGTCTACTCCGCCGTGAACCTCTTCACCGACACGGCGAAGACCCACACGTCGTCGTCCCTCTCCCTCGCCATGCGCGACAAGACCGGCGACACCGGTCCGGGCACCGACCAGGAGGCCCTCGACAGCAAGGGTGTTCCGTCGAAGTTCACCTGGTCCAACGCTGACGTCCTGAACTGGAACACCGCCAAGCCGTACGACTTCTGATCCGTCCCTGCCCAGGCGCTCACCGGTGCCCTGCGCTTCACTTCCGCCCCCCCGGCAGCGGTGGTGTCCGCGGGGCACCGGTGCGTCCGACCGGCTGCCGAAGGGCGCGCGGAGGGGACCGAGCCCCCGCTCTCTCGATGATGCGCGCCCCGCGCCGCGGTGTGCCCGCGCCGCGCGGGGCGCGCTGTGGCGCGCCGTCCGCGGGACGGCTTGTGGGGAGCGTGCCATGGGTCACCTGTCCCACACGAGCCACGATCCCCCTGCCGGAGACCGACGACGCGTTGCCCGCAGGCCCCGACGGAGGCGGGCGCACGTCGGGCTGCGCCCACCCCCGCGTCAGGACACGCGCCACCGGCGAACTGCTGAGAGGCAGGGCGGATTACCGCCCCGGCCTCTCGAAGCCACCGCCGTGGACGGGGAATTCGGCATTCCGGATGCTGTCCCGGCGGAGCCCTCACGCCGTCGGGCGCGCCCGTGGGTGCGGCCGCCCCGCCCCGCCGCGTCGGCGCTCGCCGGTAGGCTCGCGTGCCGGTGCTCGTAGCTGAGGGGGACGGCTTGGAAGGGATGCGCCAGGCCGACCCGTCACGGATCGGGGAGTACATCACGCTCGCGCGGCTGGACGCGGCAACAGGGGTCCGCATGCTGCCCGAGCGCCGCTACCTGGCGCGCCTGCTGGCAGCCGGCGCCGGCAGCACGGCGTGGTGGCTCTCCGACGGCGGCGCCTCCGACCCGGACGACACGCCGTCCGATCCGTTCGACGTTCCACCAGCCGCCGACGTACAGCCCGCCAAACTCGGCACCGACACCGGGACACCGCGCCCCGTGTGGAGTCCATTGCAGGGTGTCGCCGACGCCGGGTCGCCGCCCCCACTGCCCGTACGTGACGTGGTGGTCTTCGCGGCGGCCGGCGGAGGGATCGCCGCCCACCGGGTCACCGACGGCAAGAAGCGGTGGAGGTCCGCCGACGCGCACGCCGACGCGGGTCACCTGTCGATCGCCGGCCGCCTGGTGGCCACCGCCGCCGACGTGGACGGGGTGCTGCGCACCTATGTCGCCTCCACCGGCGCCCCCAGGTGGACCGCCGACGTGAAGGCGAGCGCCCTGCTGGCCGCCGACGCCGACCACGTCTACGTGCTGACGTCCGAGGGCGCCCTGCGCTGTGTGGCAACGGCCGACGCCCGGGTGTGGTGGACCCGGCGCCCGCCCCTGTCGCTGACCGGCGGGCGTCCGGCGGCGGCGCTCGGCGGGGGCCTCCTGGTGGTGTGCGGTGCCATGGGGGACGTGGCCGTGGTGCGCACCCGCGACGGCGCGAAGGCATGGGTCCGTAAGGGCCAGGCCGCGGCCGCTCTGGCCGCCGCCATCGACGGCGGCACCGTCTTCCTCGGCGGCCACACTCTCGCAGCGGTCCGCGCGAGCGACGGCGAGGAGTTGTGGAGCCAGAATTCGCTCCAGCCCGTGCGGCGCGGGTCATACGGCCTGGGGCCCGCCCACCGTCGCGGGCGGGGTGGTGTTCACCTTGGACGGCGAGGCGCTGCGCTACCTCCACACGAACGGTGAGGAGGCGAACCCTGCGGCGTTCATCTCGGGGGTGGTCCCGCCATGGCACCCGCCGGTCGTTCAGGCGGACAGCGTATGGGTGGTGGAGAGCCGGGACACCGGCGTGAGCGGCCTTCGGCGTTCCACCCGGCGGTGTTGCCCAGACCTACCCACTCACCGGCGGGCAGGGCCGTTCGGCCGCAGGCGACGCGAACCGGCTCTTCGTCCTCAACGCGGGGACGCTGCTGGCGCTGCCGGTGGTCCAGCAGCAGCCTGCGGGGTGGGGCGGACGAGCCCAGCGAACTACCGAGCTGCTCCACCCGCACAGGCGCGGCCACACCTCCCGGGACGGTGATGGAGGCCAATCGTCAGGTCAGCGGCTGCCCGCCCCTGGTGCGCCCCAGTGTGGCCAAATCCCTTGACTGTCACGAGAGTTCAGTCTGACGGCGCCGTCATTATGCTGGCCGGGCGATCCGTGCCATGAGGTGCTGCCTGTCCGCGGGGCCCGCATCGTCGGCGAAAGGTCCATCGCTATGACGTCGATCCACACCAGGCCCGAGCGCGAGATCTTCGGCGACCTCCCCGGGTATGCGTACGCCGGGTATCGCGTGCACACCGCCATAGGCGACTTCGTGCGGTCCGAAACCGATGTACCGACGTCGGACGCGTTACTCACCTGGCGCCGAACGTACAACTCCCGCAAGGCGGACGACGGCGCTCTCGGCCCCGGGTGGGCGCACTCTCTCGGTGCCCACCTTGAGTTCACCGGGCCGGCGGACCGCTGCGGGAAGGCTACGCACAACGCTGGCGCGCCTGATCCGTAGGTGGTCAGTGTGGCCTGCCGACATCACCAGCAGAGTGCTGCCGCTTTCCTTGTGTCGCCTCCGTTCCGGGCTCAGGTCTCCTCGTCGGACTCGTATCGCTATGGCGTGCGTTGAGGTCGTCGCGGGTTGCGACCAGCCGTGCCCGCTGACCTGGGCCTGGCCGAAGGGACTCGTGGGCGGCTCCGAACCCGGCTCAGCCGTCTTGTCGACTGGCGGGGGCATCGATCAGACCTGTTCGAAGTGGAACGCCTTGATGAAGCAGTCGCGGGGCTGGGCGACCGCGAAGAGGACGCAGTCCACGAGCGACTGTCCGGTGAGGGGGTCTTGGGACCCGCGCGGGGTGGTGTCCCACTCCTCGGAGAGCGGGTCGGCGTTGTCGAAGTCGGGCGGGTAGAGGGATATCACCCGGACTCCTTGGGGCCTCAGGCGCTTGGAGAGGATCTCGGTGAATCCCGCCTGGGCGCTCTTGGCCGCGTAGAAGGCGTCGTGGGCGTCCGAGCGGTGGTGGCCGGCCGTTGCGCAGGCGGAGACCATCGTCACCACATCCGGCTTGTCCGAATGGAGAAGGAGAGGGAGGAAGTGCTTCACGGTCAGGACAGTGCCGGTGGCGCCGGAGGAGATGGTGTCGATGATGTCGGCGTCGGGGGCTGACTGAAGATCCGGGCCGTCGAGGTAGCGGGAGCCGTTGTTGATCAGGATGTCGACGTGGTCGGTGTGCCGGGCGACGCTGGACGCGAAGTCGCGGATCGAGGCGGGGTCTGTCAGGTCGCAGGCAAAGGCGTGGGCCCGCTGATGGCCCCGATCGCGAATCTCGTCACGGACACGTTCGGCGGCGCCCAGACGGCGTGCGGAGAGGAAGACCTCGGCGCCGAGGTCCGCGAGCCGGATAGCCAGCGTGCGCCCGAAGTCGCGGCCGGCAGCGGTAATGACGACGCGGTGGTTGTCGAGGTTCATGGTGTTACTCCTCTTACCGGCTCCGGTTGTCCGTCAGCGGTACCTGAGCAGCTGAACATGGCCGGCGGCGCCCATCGCCTCGAATCCGATGCCACCGCCGATCCTCCGCCTGGAGGGTTCCGCCACCACCTACCGCGGCAGCCGCTACCTTGAGCCAGTCGAGGTCCTTGCGGCAGTCGCTGACCTGTGGCAGTCGGCTGACTCACGGCTCGTACAGGGGCAGAAAGTGGATGACCGCTTCCTCGTACGGGTGGGCGGCGCGAACGGCCTGCTGGACCGCACGGGCCTGGTCCTCATCGCAGACCGATTCGATCCTGCATTCCTCGCCGCGCTGAACGGTGCCCACCTCGCCGTCGTACGGCTGTGAGCCGGGCAGCGGCTGCCAGGCGCCGGTCACCCGCCACACACTGGAGCACCGGGCATACTCGCCCACCCGTCCCGCTCCGGCCGCGTGGAGAGCGTCGATCACGCTCTCCACGTGGCTCTCAGGAACGGATATCTCAATCTTCAGTCGCGCCATTCCCGGACCCTAACAACCAGCTTCGACCCGCACTTTCGCGACAGGTCCCCAAGGTTGTCCCGTAACGGCGGGGCGCGAGTGAGATGATCTCTCATGCTGTCAGTGTGCTCGCGACCACGGACAACGCCCGTGGCGGCCCAGTAACGCCCATGTGGACCTGCCCGGGGCGGGCGGTGGCCACCGGCGGGTGATGGCGGTGCTGAGATTCCCGGAAGGAAACGGCTGGCCCCGGGCGCTCGCCGAAGGTCCGGCCGACGCCGGGGCGGCGAACAGGTTGGTGTGCGGGGCCGACGGAACCGGGTATCGTCTTTGTCATGTTCTTCCAGACGCTGATTTACGAGTGAGAGCGTGATGGGCCCCTGCTGACGTCCTGCGACGTCGCCGCCCGTCCCCCGCCGATGAATCCGTAGATCACTTCACATCATTACCGGGAGAACCCGTGACCGTGAGCAAGAACATCAACAACCCCGTGGGCATGGGCGGTGGCCAGCGCAAGAAGCTGTCCCGCGCCGAACGGCAGAACAACGGTCCGCACCGCAACCTCGACCGCCAGGGTGCAGCCGACCAGAAGGCGGAGCTGGTGCGCAAGATGCGCGAGAAGGCAGGCGCAGCTGAGGGCGCCGGGCAGGCGGGCGACGACACCGCACAGAGCTGACGCGCGGCCGCCGCAGGGCGGCTCCGCACGGGGCAGGGCCCGGACCGCGACGCGCGGTCCGGGCCCTGCTGCCGTCTCGGGGCTCTGCTGCCGTACCGGGCGCGGCCGGTCCCGCTCAGCTCTCGGCCGGCCACCCGCGTCCCAGCTGACCATCTGGGACAGCGGCGGATTCGGCAGCCCCGTCACCGCCACCACCCCGAGCCGCACCAGCAGCTCAGCGCGTTCCCCGCGCCCAGCCCGGGCGACAACGCAGCTAAAGGGTGTTGCCGAAGGCCGTGGGCAGCAAGAGGCGTAGTGACCCGCAGTGCCGTTGATGCCGCCGACCGGTGGCCGGCCTCTGCGAAGCCACGGCTGTCAGGGACTTTGCTGGAAGCCGGCCGGTCCGCGGTGATCTGCGTACGCGGCCAGCTGCCAGCCGTTCTTCCGCTCCACCGGAGCGACCAGGCCACGCACGTAGTCCCGCATCCGCCACCGCGGATCTACCCGAGAGAACCGGCCCGCCACACGGGCGAAGACCAATTCCAACTCCCCAGCCCACAGGTCAGCTTCGTCCAGCCCCACCATGTCTGGGACAGCGAAGCCGGCCAACTCAGGCAACGAACTCTGACTGCTGCACTAGTACTCCAGTCGCAGTTCGGTATCACCGCTGGTCAGGACCGGGTTTCTGAGCGTACTCGGCTGATGTGCCGTCAGGTT
>NZ_JBWLKN010000037.1:0-60160 GCF_059026195.1 Streptomyces sp. A01
CCCCCCCCCCCCCCCCCCCCCCCCCCCCCCCCCCCCCCCCCCCCCCCCCCCCCCCCCCCCCCCCCCCCCCCCCCCCCGCCCCGGGTACAGCCCCTCGCCCCCGCGTGTGGCGCCCCCGCCACGGGGGAGCGCGGCGGGGGCGAGGGAGGGGCGCCAAAACCCCCGTGTCTGGCGCCCCCAGTCTTGGGTTACCGGCTTACCGGCCCAGCTGGACGGAGCGCAGCCGCTCCGCGTGGGCCCGTAGGGCCTCCATCGCCTCGTGGAACAGCCCCGGCCCGAAGGTGACACGCGTCGCGCCCAGCTCGCCCAGCTCCGTCGGGCCCGGGCCGCCCGGCATGAACGCCACGTTCACCGGGGCGTCGATGCTCTGGGCCAGCTCCTTGATCAGCTCGGCCGGGGCGAGGATCGGATACACCACGTCGGCGCCCGCCCCCACATAGAGCCTGGCGCGCTCGATCGCCGGGCCCGCGGTGGTGTCGCCCCGCAGGAAGGTGTCCACCCGCGCGTTGATCAGCAGCCGGTCACCGGCCTCCTGCCGGACCTGCGCCAGCCAGTCGGCGTGCTCCTGCGGGTCCTTGAGCTTCTTGGCCGTGAGGTCGGTGTCCTCCAGGTTGCAGCCGACCACGCCCGCCGTGAGGAGGCGGTCCACCAGCTCGGCGGGGGCCAGCCCGTAACCGTCTTCGACATCGGCGGAGACCGGGATGTCCACCACCCTGGTGATCCGGGCGATCGCGGCGAACATCTCGTCCACCGGCGTGCCGCCGCCGTCCTCGTAACCGAGCGAGGCGGCGATGCCCGCGCTCGGCGTCGCCAGTGCCGGGAAGCCGACATCGGCGAAGATCCGCGCGCTGGCCGCGTCCCATGGCCCGGGGAGGATCAGCGGGTCGCCGGCGGCGCGGCCCTGGTGCAGGGCCCGGAACGCCTCGACGGTGTTGGCGGAGGACTCGGGCGACATCACAGCTCCTCGGAGGGCGGGTTGCCAGGGGACATACGGCTGGTGACGCTGATGCGGTTCCACGCGTTAATGGTGATGATCAGGCTGACGAGCTGGGCGAGCTCGGCGTCGGCGAAGTGCTCGGCGGCACGGTCGTAGACCTTGTCCGGCACGAACCCGTCGGTGAGGACGGTGACCGCCTCGGTCAGCGCGAGCGCCGCCTGCTCCTTGGCGGTGAAGTATGAGGGCGATTCCTCCCACGCGCTCAGCAAGTAGATCCGTTCCTCGGTCTCGCCCTCCATCCGCGCGTCCCGGGTATACATGTTGATACAAAAAGCACAGTGGTTGATCTGCGACGCGCGTATCTTCACCAGCTCGACCAGGGTGGGATCGAGTCCCCTCCTGGCCGCCGCATCCAGGTTGATCATGGCCTTGTAAAACTCAGGTGCGAGGTTGGGTAAGGCCATCCTCAGTCTGCGTTGCGGGGCGGTCTCGCTCGTCGGCATGGCTTTTACGCTACGACCGCAGTAGCCCACGGGTATGGTCCATTTCCATGGCAGATTCTTGGGCCACTGAGGTGGCACGTGAAGACCCCGCCGACTTCGCCGTTGGCAGCGATCTCCATCTGGACCTGAGCGCGACCGGTGGTGTCAGGGCGTCGCTGACGAGCGCGCTCCGTGACGCCGTACGGTCGGGCCGGCTCGCCCCCGGCACCCGCCTGCCCTCCTCCCGATCCCTGGCCACCGACCTCGACATCGCGCGCAACACGGTCGCCGACGCCTACGCCGAGCTCGTCGCCGAAGGCTGGCTCACCGCCCGCCAGGGCTCCGGCACCCGCGTCGCCGAACGCGCCGTGCCGCCCGAGCCCGCGCCGGGGCCCCCGCGTGCGCGCTCGGCGGCGCGCCCGGCCCCCACGCCCATATACGACCTGATGCCGGGCTCCCCCGACGTCTCGTCCTTCCCGCGCGCCGCCTGGCTGACGGCGGCCCGCAAGGCGCTCACCAACGCGCCCAACGACGCCTTCGGCTATGGGATGCACGTGGCGGGCCGCCCCGAGCTGCGCCGCGCCCTCGCCGACTACCTGGCCCGCGCCAGAGGCGTACGGGCCGCCCCCGAACGCATCCTCATCTGCTCGGGACTGTCCGAGGGCCTGCGACTCGTCGGCGAGGTGCTGGGAGCGACCGCCGCACTGCCCCAGGCCGCCCCCGACGCCGACCTGGTCGCCGTCGAGTCGTTCGGCCTCGACGTCCACCGCGACCTGCTCACCGGTTGCGGGCTGCGTACCGTCGCCATCGGTTTCGACGAACACGGCCCGCGCGTCGAGGAGTTGGCGGCCACCAACGCCAGAGCGGTGCTGCTCACCCCGGCGCACCAGTTCCCGTTCGGCGTGGCCCTGCCGCCCGAGCGGCGGGCCGCCGTCGTCAAGTGGGCGTGCGAGACGGGCGGCGTGGTGCTTGAGGACGACTACGACGGTGAGTTCCGCTACGACGGCCAGCGCGTCGGCGCCGTCCAGGGACTCGACCCCGAACACGTCGTCTACATGGGCACAGCGAGCAAGAGCCTGTCGCCCGCGCTGCGCCTCGGCTGGATGGTCCTCCCCGAGCGGCTGTTCGCCGCCGTCGCCGAACTCAAGCGCAAGCCCGGCTCGCAGACCGGCGGGCTCGACCAGCTCACCCTCGCGGAGTTCATCACCTCAGGCGCGTACGACCGACACGTACGCGGCATGCGTCAGCGCTACCAGCGCCGCCGCGACCAGCTCATCACCGCGCTCGCCGAACGCGCCCCCCACATCAGGGTCAGCGGCATCGCGGCGGGCCTGCACGCGGTGCTCGAACTCCCGCCGGGGACCGAGCAGTCGGTGGTCAGCGGCGCCGCCTGGCAGGGCCTCGCCCTCGACGGGCTGCGGCGCTACCGGCTCGGCGCCGGCACCGGCGGCGGCGACGCCCCGTACGACGACGTCGTCGGCGACGCCCTGGTGATCGGCTACGGCACGCCGCCCGACCACGCGTACGCGGGCGCGCTGAACGCCCTGTGCCGGGCGCTGCCGTAGGCGCCGGGGCAGCGGCGAACCGGCGGTCCCGGGCCGGGCACCCGTGCCGGAAGGGCCTTCCCGGCCCGGGGTAGTTTGAGCGGCATGAACGATCTTCATGCCGTGCCCGCTGGAACGCTCACCGTCTCGGCGGGGCAGGCGACCTGCGCCGCGCTGGACATCCCAGCGAACGTCGCCGTCGCCGCCGACCTGGTCCGCCGCGCCGCCGACCAGGGAGCGGACCTGCTGGTCCTCCCGGAGCTCTTTCTCACCGGCTACGAGCTGCCGGGCATAGCGGCCGACCCAGGGAGCCTCACCCTGGACTCCGCGGACGCCCGGCTGGACGCGCTGGGCGCCGTCTGCGCCGAGACCCGCACCGCGGTGGTGGCCGGAGCCCCCACGCGCGAGTCCGGGCGGCTGCACATCTCCGCCTTGGTCCTGGGGCGCGACGGCCGGTACGCCGCCCGCTACGACAAGCAGCACGTCACACCGGGCGAGCGCGCCGCCGGTTTCAGCCCCGGCACCCGCGGCCGCACCCTCACCCTCGACGGATGGCGTCTCGGCCTCGGCATCTGCTGGGACTCCGGCTACCCCGAACACGCCCGCGCCGCCGCCCTCGACGGCTGCCACGCCTACCTCGTGGGCGCGATGTTCGGCCGGGGCTCCGGCGCCCACCAGCGCGCCACGGTCTTCCCGGCCCGAGCCCTGGACAACACCAGCTACGTCGTTCTGGCCAACCACAGCGGCCCCAGCGGCCCGTACGACGGCTACGGCCACAGCGCGATCTGGAACCCGGACGGCACCCTCCTCACCGACGCGGGCACCACCACCCCCGGCCTGGCCACCGCCCGCCTCGACCCCCAAACCCTGACCCACGCCCGCACCGCCGACCCGGTCCTGACGGACCCCTCCCTCAACGCCCCGACCGCGCCCCGCGGACGCACCGCTGTCGCTTGAGGCGGCCGTCGCTACCGGACTCCTCAACCAAGCCTGTTGAACCGAGCCTGTCCGGCGTTCGCGGGCTCCTAAATCAAGCCCGTCCGGCGTTTGAGGACACCTGCCCTCGCGTAGAGGGGCGGGGTCCCAAAACAAGCCCGTCCGGCGATTGAGGGCAGCCCAGCGGTAGCTGGGTAAGGGGCCGCAGGGACCAGGCCAGGACCGGCCCCCTGCCCGGCTACCGCCGGATTCGGCTAGCCCTCAAGGACCGCCCGCAGTTGCTCAAGCCCCCAGTCAAGGTCCTCCTTGCTGATGACCAGCGGCGGCGCGATCCGAATCGTGCTGCCGTGGGTGTCCTTGACCAGCACGCCGCGATCCATCAGCTTCTCGGAGATCTCCCGGCCGGTGCCGCGCGACGGGCTGATGTCCACCCCGGCCCACAGCCCGCGCCCGCGGACGGCCTCCACCGCGCTGCCCGGGCCGCCGACGAGCAGCCCCAGCTCGTGGTGCAGGTGCTCGCCCAGCTCCGTCGCCCGCTGCTGGTACTCGCCGGTGCGCAGCATCGCGATGACCTCAAGCGCGACGGCGCAGGCCAGTGGGTTGCCGCCGAAGGTGGAGCCGTGCTCGCCCGGGCGGTGGACGCCCAGGACGTCGGAGTTCGCGACGACGGCGGAGACCGGCACCACGCCACCGCCGAGCGCCTTGCCGAGGACGTACATGTCGGGGACGACGCCCTCATGTTCGCTGGCGAACGTCTTGCCCGTACGCCCCAGGCCCGACTGGATCTCGTCCGCGATGAACAGCACGTTCCGCGCCGTGGTCAGCTCGCGGACCCCGGCCCAGTAGCCCTGCGGCGGGACCAGTACGCCCGCCTCGCCCTGGATCGGCTCCATGAGGACGGCGACGGTGTTGTCGTCCACGGCGGCTTCCAGCGCGGCCAGGTCACCGTAGGGGACGATCTCGAAGCCCGGCGTGTACGGGCCGTAGTCGGCGCGCGCCTCCGGGTCGGTGGAGAAGCTGACGATGGTGGTGGTGCGGCCGTGGAAGTTGTTGTCGGCCACGACGATCTTCGCCTGGCCGTCGGGCACCCCCTTGACCCGGTAGCCCCACTTGCGAACGGTCTTCACCGCGGTCTCGACGGCTTCGGCGCCGGTGTTCATCGGCAGCACCATGTCCTTGCCGCACAGCGCGGCCAGCTCGGTGCAGAACTCGGCGAACCGGTCGTGGTGGAACGCCCGGGAGGTGAGGGTGACCCGCTCCAGTTGGGCCTTCGCGGCGTCGATCAGCCTCCGGTTGCCGTGTCCGAAGTTGAGCGCGGAGTATCCGGCGAGCATGTCGAGGTAGCGGCGCCCCTCGACGTCGGTCATCCAGGCGCCCTCGGCGGTAGCGACGACGACAGGCAGCGGGTGATAGTTGTGCGCGCTGTGTGCCTCGGCGGCGGCGATGCTGCGTTCCATAGCGGTCACGTGCGCTCCATCCTTACGGAGTCAGGGCAGGCTCAGGATCATTTCTATCGCCGCTTGGGCGGATTGCGAAGAAAAATTTCACATTGGTCACGGTGGAGGGCTCACGTGTCGCGATCGTGTCGTGGAAGGTGTCGTGGATTCGGCAGCGGGACACCCGTTCTTGATCCGTCGGTCACCGACCGTCGGCCCCGGCTCATCCCCGCCCCACGCGCCTCCGCCTCCCCTCCGTCTTCCTCCGCCTCCCTTCCGCAGCATCATCGCGCGGGGCAGCCGCTGGTGGTGGCCATGACCGGCCGTCCATCCCCCACCGGGGGCCATGGCCGTGCCGCGCACCTGAGAGAATGGGGCGCATGGCCCTTGACCGTCCCCGCGCGCTCTCCGGTATCCAGCCCACAGCAGGCTCGTTCCACCTCGGGAACTACCTCGGCGCGATCCGCCAGTACGTCGCCCTGCAGGAGACCCACGACGCCTTCTACATGGTGGTCGACCTGCACGCGATCACCGTTCCGCAGGACCCGAAGGAGCTGCGTGCCAACACCCGGGTCGCCGCCGCCCAGCTGCTCGCCGCCGGGCTCGACCCGGAGCGGTGCACGCTCTTCGTCCAGAGCCATGTGCCGGAGCACGCGCAGCTCGGCTGGGTGATGAACTGCCTCACCGGTTTCGGCGAGGCGTCGCGGATGACCCAGTTCAAGGACAAGTCGGCCAAGCAGGGTGCCGACCGGGCCACCGTCGGGCTGTTCACGTACCCCGTCCTCCAGGTCGCCGACATCCTGCTCTACCAGGCCAACCAGGTGCCGGTGGGTGAGGACCAGCGGCAGCACATCGAGCTGACCCGGGACCTCGCCGAGCGGTTCAACAGCCGCTACGGCCACGCCTTCACCGTGCCGTCGGCGCACATCGTCAAGGAGACCGGGAAGATCTACGATCTCCAGGACCCGACGATCAAGATGAGCAAGTCGTCCTCGACGCCGAAGGGCATCGTCAGCCTCCTCGACGAGCCCAAGGTCTCCGCGAAGAAGATCAAGAGCGCGGTGACGGACCTCGACACGGTGGTCCGGTTCGATGAGGAGAAGAAGCCCGGCGTGAGCAACCTGCTCACCATCTACGCCACGCTCACCGGCATCGGCATCGACGAGCTGGAACGAAAGTACGAAGGCAAGGGCTACGGCGCGCTGAAGACCGACCTGGCTGAGGTCATGGTCGACTGGGTGACGCCGTTCCGGACCCGTACGCAGGAATACCTGGACGACCCGGAGACGCTGGACAGCATCCTGGCCAAGGGCGCGGACAAGGCGCGCGCCGTCGCCTCGGAGACGCTGGCACTGGCCTACGACAAGGTGGGCCTGCTGCCCGCCAGACGCTGACCAACGGGCGAGGGCGCCGGGCGGTGCGGAAGCCGAGCAGCGCCGAATGAATGATTCCGCAGGCCGTGCGGATTTCCGCGCCTCTCACCTGGGGCGCGGGGCCGTACGGGCCGATGGGCCCGCGCCCTGGGGACTGAGGAACCTAGCCGTGACGGCGGCTGAGCCGTCACACTGACACGGGCGCGCGGCACGGAGCATGAGGGCACAGGGTGTGACGGACAGCGAGACGAGACAGCGGTGCGGAAGGGAGAACGCAGTGGGGACCGTAACGATCGGCGTTTCGATCGCGGTCCCGGAGCCGTACGGCAGCTTCCTCCAGGAGCGGCGCGCGGGCTTCGGGGACCCTGCCGCGTACGGCATCCCGACGCATGTCACGCTGCTGCCGCCGACCGAGGTGGACGCGGTGGCGCTGCCGGGGATCGAGCGCCATCTCGCGCAGGTGGCGGCGGGACGCCGGGCCTTTCCCATGCGGCTGTCGGGTACGGACACCTTCCGTCCGCTGTCCCCGGTGGTCTTCGTCAAGCTCGCCGAGGGCGTCGAGGAGTGCACGTCGCTCCAGGAGCTCGTACGGGCCGCCTCCGGGCCGTGCGCGCGTGAGCTGCAGTTCCCGTACCACCCGCACGTCACCGTCGCGCACGGCATCTCCGAAGAGGCGATGGACCAGGCGTACGCCGAGCTGAAGGACTACGAGGCCGCCTGGACGATCTCCGGGTTCGCGCTCTATCAGCAGGGTGACGACGGGGTCTGGAGGCTGGAGCGCGAATACCCTTTCGGGCCTGCGGGCAGTCTGGGGCGGCAGACCCCGGCAGTCCCGCGCCAGGCGAGCCACACTCCGGTGCTGGGCACCCGACTCAACGCAACTGAGTAAGAGAATTTTCGCGGCCGCGCTTTTAACTGGGTCACGTTTTTGCTAGTCTGGCGCCATGGACAGTCAGCCGGGTCGCGCTCTGGACAGTCAGCGGGGGCACAGTCAGCCGGGTCTTCGCGAGCGCAAGAAGCAGCGGACGTATGAGGCGATCTCCGACGCCGCCATATCGCTCTTCCTTCAGCAGGGCTTCGACCAGGTCTCCGTCGCCGAGGTGGCCGCCGCCGCCATGGTCTCGAAGCCGACGCTGTTCCGGTACTTCCCGTCCAAGGAGGACCTCGCTCTCTACCGGTTCGCCGACCATGAGGAAGAGCCGAGCCGGGTGGTCCGCCAGCGCGCCCCCGGCGAGTCCCCGCTGGACGCCCTGCACGCTCACTTCCGCTCCGGCCTGGACCGGCGCGACCCCGTGACCGGACTCAACGACGACGACTCGGTGCTGGCCTTCCACCGCCTGCTGTACGGGACGCCCAGCCTGGTGGCCAGGCTCTACGAGTACACGACGCGGGCCGAGGAGGCCCTGGCGGAGAGCCTGCGCGCCGCGGCGGCCGAGTCCACCGGCCGCCCGGCCCCCGCGGAACTGGGCGCGCTCACGGACCGGCTGGCTGCCAGCCAGGTGATCGCGACCCAGCGCATACTGGCGCTGGACAACTGGCGCCGGATAGCCGACGGCGAGAGCGCCGACGCCGTCTATCCGACAGCGGTCGCCGCCGCCGACCACGCCTTCACGGTGCTGGGCTCCGGCCTGTCGAGTCACTACTGACCTGGCCACGTCCGCCGTGCGGGCTCGCGGCGAGCCGAGTTCGCCCGACCGCCGGGGCGGGGCGCCGGAGTGCCCTCATGCCGGAGCAGCCAGGGAAGCCGCCAGGGGGGCGGTCACCGATCAGGCATGAACGCACAGGTACGGGTAGAAAACGTTCATGGACTGGTTGACCCGACTGCCGTGGATCGGCCCCGGTATCGCGCGGCTGATGCGTACGCACGCGTGGCGCGCGTACGAGACGCTGGAGCGGGTGCACTGGACGCGGCTCGCCGCCGCGATCACGTTCATCAGCTTCCTCGCCCTCTTCCCTCTGATCACCGTGGGAACCGCGATCGGCGCGGCGGTGCTGAGCGACGCCAAGCTGCGCGAGGTGGAGGGCAAGCTCGCGGATCAGGTGCCGGGCATCTCGGGGCAGCTCGATCTCAGCTCCCTGGTCGACAACGCGGGGACCGTCGGGGTCGTCGCGGGCGCGGCCCTGTTGTTCACCGGCATCGGCTGGGTCGGCTCGCTGCGCGAGTGCCTGCGCGCAGTCTGGGAGCTGGACGACGAGGAGGGCAACCCGGTCCTGCGCAAGCTCAAGGACGGCGGGGTGCTGCTGGGCCTTGGCGGAGTCGCCCTCGGCTCCTTCGCGGTCTCGGCGTTCGCCGTCACCGCCGTCGGCTGGGCGGCCGACCAACTCCGCATCGACGAGGGAGGGGTGGGCGGCTGGTTGCTGCGGCTCGCCGCGTTCGCCGCCGCGGTCGGAGCCGACTTCCTGCTCCTGTGCTACGTGCTGACGTGGCTGCCCGGCGTGTCCCCGCCGCGCCGCGCGGTCGTGGTCGCCGCGCTGATCGGGGCGATCGGCTTCGAGCTGCTCAAGACGCTGCTCAGCGGCTATCTGAAGGGGGTGGCGGCGAAGAGCATGTACGGGGCGTTCGGCACGCCCATCGCACTGCTTCTGTGGATCAACTTCACCTCGAAGCTGTCGCTGTACTGCGCCGCGTGGACCGCGACCCCGAGCAAGAAGAGCGCGGAGGCGGGCGGAGCGGAGGTGCCCGGTGCGGAGATGTCCGGCGGGGAGGCCTCCGGTGCGGAGGCGGGGGCCTCCTCCGCACCGGGCACCTCGGACGCGGGGGTCAGTCCCGCGGCCGACGGCGCATCAGCTCGGGAAGCGGCCGACGGCGGTGCACCGCGTACACCGCGGCCGCCAGAACAGCCAGCGAGCCGCCCATGATCCCGGCGGTCTTCCAGGCGCCGCTCGCGTCGTCCCCGTCCCCGGCGACGGTCGCCTGAGCCTGCTGGTGGCCGTTCTTGCCGCTTCCGGCCGCGCCGCTGTCCTGGCCGGAGCCGGCGGCTCCCTCTGGGCCCGGTGCGACGAGCTTGCCGACCGGCTCGACGGAGCCGGCCGCCTCGAAGCCCCAGTCGAGGAGCTTCGCGGTCTCCCGGTAGACCGCGTTGCTCTCATCGCTCTGCGGGTTCATCACGGTGACGAGCAACTTCCGGTCGCCCCGTTGCGCCACACCGGTGAACGTGGCCCCGGCGTGCGTCGTGGAGCCGTTCTTCACCCCCGCCAGCCCCTGGTACGGAGGGAGGTCCGTGTCCCCGGTCAGCAGACGGTCCGTGTTCTGGATCTCGAAGTACTCGCGCTCGGGCTTGCTGCTCTTCCCCTTCTTCCCCTTCTTCCCCTTCTTGTCCTTCTCGCCCTTCTCTCCCTTCTTCGGCTTCTTCATCTCCCCGGGGAACTTCGCCCGCACCGTCGCCGCGTACTCCTGGAAGTCCGGCTTCTTCAGCCCTGACCGGGCGAAGAGCGTGAGGTCGTACGCACTGCTGACCTGGCCCTCCTCGTCGTAGCCGTCGGGGCTGACGACGTGCGTGTCCCGCGCGTTGAGTTTGTTGGCGTGCGCCTGCATGTCCCGTACGGTCTTCGGCTTGCCGCCGTTCATCGCGGACAGCACGTGCACGGCGTCGTTGCCGGAGCGCAGGAAGACACCGAGCCACAGGTCGTGCACGGAGTACGTGTAGTTCTCCTTGACCCCGACCAGGCTGCTGCCTTCGCCCATTCCGGTGAGGTCGGAGGGCAGCACCTTGTGGGTCTGGTCCTTCGGGAACTTCGGCAGCACGGTGTCGGCGAACAGCATCTTCAGGGTGCTGGCCGGGGGAAGCCGCCAGTGGGCGTTGTGCGAGGCGAGCACGTCACCGGTCACCGCGTCCGAGACGATCCACGACCGGCCGGTCAGCCCATTCGGCAGCGCGGGCGCGCCAGGGCCGAGCCGGACCTGCGTGCCGGGCTTGCCCAGCAGATCGCCGCCCACGGTGGACATGGCCGCGGGCGGCTGCGGTTCCTGCTCCTTGGCACCCCCGTCGTCCGCGAACGCGGGGACGGCGCTGGACAGCAGGCAGGGCAGCAGCGCGGCGGCCGTCACGGCCGTGGCCGCGCGCCGTCGCCCGCTCGGGCGGGTGGCGGGGGATACACAGAGAGTCGTCGGCACACTGATGAACGTATCGGTAGCCGGTCCCGGCCGCGCTGACGCCTCACGAAAGCATGACCCTGCCGGAGGAGCGGCCGCGCGGTTTCGCATACTGGAAGACATGAAGCTCAGCCGCCCCGCGTCCTGGTTCCTGCTCGCGTTCGGGGTCTGGAGCTGGTTCATTTGGTTCACCTTTGTGAAAAACCTGTGGAAAGACTCAAGTGGGCTTGCCTTCAGCGACTCCGGTGACCCCACCGCGTACTTTTGGGTGCATCTACTGCTCGCGATCACCTCGTTTCTCTTGGGGACGGCGATCGGCGTGCTCGGGTTCCGTGGAGTGCGCGCCCATCGGCGGGAAGACTCTTCGGCCTAAGGGGAGGTACGGGGGATGGTCGCTGTCTTCGCGCTCGTCGCGTTGCTGGTCGTCGCACTGCTTGTCGTCGTCCACTGGTACGTGTGGCGGCGGCTGATCAAGGACACGACGGCAGCCGGTGGGTGGGCGCGGCGCGTCGGCACGTGGGCGCTGGTCGTACTGCCGCTGCTCAGCGTCGGGGCCATGGTCAGCGGCCGGGCCGGGGCACCCTTCGCGATCGAACGGGTCATCGCCTGGCCTGGGTACATGTGGCTGGCGGTCCTGCTCTACGTGACGCTCGCGCTGCTGGTCGGCGAGGCGGTCCGGCCGCTGCTGCGGCGCTGGCTGGAACGCCGGGCCCGGCAGCGCGCGGAAACCGGTCCCGCGCCCGCCCCCGCCCCCGACTCCGCGCCCGACCCCGCTTCCGTTCCCGGTATCGCTCGCACGCCCAGCCCCGCCGCGACGGTGCTCACGGCTGATACGGCCGCCAACAAGACCGCGGCGGCCCCAGACGCCGCCACGCCCGCCACCCAGGCCGCGGCCACCACCGGTGCCACAGCCGTCACCGGCGCCGGCGCGCACAAGTCCGACACCGCCGACACCGCCGACACCGCCGCCCCCGCCGACGCCGCGGCCGAGTCCTCGCGGCGGCTGTTCGTCGCGCGGACCGTCGCTGTCGGGGCGACTGCCGTCGCCGCGGCCACCGTCGGCTACGGCACCTACAGCGTCCTGCGCGGGCCGCGCGTCAAGCGGGTCACCGTGCCGCTCGCCAAGCTTCCCCGGCAGGCGCACGGTTACCGGATCGCTGTGGTCAGCGACATCCACCTGGGGCCGGTCCTCGGCCGGGCGCACACCCAGCGGATCGTGGAGACGATCAACCGCGTCAACCCCGACCTGATCGCCGTCGTCGGCGACCTGGTGGACGGAAGCGTGGCCGACCTGGGACCGGCCGCCGAGCCGCTGCGGCATCTGCGGGCGCGGCACGGATCGTTCTTCGTGACCGGCAACCACGAGTACTTCTCAGGCGCCGAGGCCTGGGTCGACCACGTACGGGAGCTGGGCCTGCGGCCCCTGGAGAACGAGCGCACGGAGCTGCCCGGCTTCGATCTCGCCGGGGTCAACGACGTCGCGGGCGAGGACGAAGGGCAGGGCCCCGACTTCCGGCGGGCGCTGGGCGACCGGGACCGGTCCCGCGCCTCGGTACTGCTCGCGCACCAGCCCGTGGTGATCCACGACGCGGTGAAGCACGGCGTCGGCCTCCAGCTCTCCGGGCACACCCACGGCGGCCAGCTCTGGCCCGGCAACTACGTCGCCGAGCTGGCCAACCCGACGGTGGCGGGCCTTGAGCGGTACGGGGACACCCAGCTCTACGTCACGCGGGGCGCGGGCGCCTGGGGCCCACCGGTGCGGGTGGGGGCGCCGCCGGACATCACCGTCGTCCAGCTGGCGTCGACGCAGGCCTGACCGTCGAGCCGGCCCAGCCGGTCCAGTCAGCCCAGCCGGTCCAGCCAGTCCGGTCAGCCAGCCCGGCCAGCCCATCGGCCAGCCGCCCAATCGGCTGGCGAGGCGTCGGTCGGCGAGGCGCCGGCCGGTGCGGCGGGAATCGAACATGGCGTCCAGCCGGGCGGCATACCGAGTGCGGCGAGATCCCGATATATCCGGCCGAATGGGGCCAAGCATGGCACGGTGCAACACAGTGTGACAGGGCCATCACTGGTGCCCTTCTTGGACAGTGGCCAAAGCGCGCCACTTACGTCGGCCCCGGCCGAGTAGAAGTAAGGGGCAGCCCTTTCCGAACGAAGGCGGTACCGCCATGTCGCCCACCACCCTCCGCTTTCCCGTAGCGCCCGCGCCGTCCGCCGTCGGTCCGGCGCGCCGTCGCGTCCTGGACACGCTGGGCCGGTGGGGGATGCTGGCGGACGAGGTGTTCGCCGACGAGGTGGCGCTGGTGTGCTCGGAACTGCTGACGAACGCGGTCGTGCACGGCGGCGGAAAGCGGGTGCTCGGCCTCGATCTGGACGTCGATCGGCTGATCATCGAGGTCTTCGACGACAGCGGCGCGCAGCCGGTGGCGCAGCACGCCGACCGCCTCGACGAGGGCGGGCGGGGGCTGGCCGTCGTCGAGGCGCTGGCGCTCGCGCACGGCTGTGAACAGCTCTGGGGAGCCAAGCGCTGCTGGGCCGTGCTTGAGGTGCCCGCGGCGCTCGTGTGGTCACCGCGGGCGGTCCCCCTCCAGGGCGGGGTGCACACCGAGATGTTCGCGATCCGGGACCTGGCTCACAGCCAGCCCTTGCGGGCCGCGGTCAGCGCCAGCTGAAAGCGGGTGGTGGCCCCGGCCAGCGCGTAGAGCTCCTGCATGTGCCGGGACAGGGTGCGCCTGCTGACGCCGATGAGTTCCGCCATGGCCTCGTCGGCGACCCCGGTGGCGAGCAGTTGCAGGATGTTGCGCTGTACGGGCTTCAGCACCGAGGGCAGCCGGTCCCCGAGATGCAGCGGATAGGCGGACCGCCACGACGTCTCGAACAGGCCGGTGAGTGCGGAGAGCAGACTCGACGGATGGACGACGAGTAGGGAATCGTTGGCTTCCGCTTCGACGTACGACAGCGACACGATGGCGAGTCGGTGGTCGAAAATCGTCAGTTTTACGGGGACGGTCTCGTGCACCTTGGCCTGCTCGCCCGCGGCGATGCATGGCTTGATGTTGCTCGCGTAGTAGTCGGTGTTCTCCACGGCCGCTTTGGAGTAGAGGCACCGGTACTTCACACCGCGTTCGAGGTTGCTGAGTTCCATCGGGTTGGGGCCGCCGCCGGTGTGATAGGGCGGGGAGTCGAAACGCAGCACCGCGTGTTCCGCGGCCTTTTCGATGTGCTCGATGCGTTCGACGATCTGCGGTCCGGTAACGACCTCCACGATGTCGTCGGTGGTCTGCGGCCGCGTGCGCCGGTAGGCCCGGTAGGCGTTCATCGCGTCCAGCCGCGCACGGTGGAGTTGCGTCGTCCGCATACTGGCCAGATGCTCGATGGCCAACGTCGGTTCGATGGCGGCGACCGCCGCCTGAGCACGGCCTACGCTGGCGGCCAGGCCCAGTTCGATGAGCCGGTTCACCGCTTCGTCGACGACGTCCGGCTCCCATTTCAGCTCCTCGACCAGTTCCTCCGTCGTGCTCGACCCGGTGCGGAGAATGGCGGCATATACGGTGGCATACCGCTGTTCCAGTCCCAGATGTTCCAGTTGGTCCGGCAATTCATACTCCGGCACGTTGGCCCCTTTCCTTTCTGTGGCCAGCCACTTGTTTTTGTCCGCCGACCCGCTCCCGCCGGGTCGTGGCGTGAGTGCGGTGTACGCGTACGTAAAGAAGCCAAATTCCGAACGGCAAATGTCGGTCGGTGGTAAACCAGTCAACCGTGTGATTGGGTGATGCGCGTTAACGGGTGGGGAGCCGTGTGGCCGCGTTTGTCTACGCGTTCCGGCGTGCACCCGCGTGTTTTCAACTGTGATGTCGGGTGCCGGAGGGGGCGCGTAAATGCGATGGGTCGGCAAGCGGGGCGTTGTCATCGGGCTGGTGCTCGCGACCGCCGCAGTGGCGAGCGTGGGTGTCAGCGGATGCGGACTGCTCTCGTCCTCGGAGGAGGACAGCGAGCCGATCACGGTGGGGACGGCCGACGAGGTGAGCAACCTCGACCCGGCGGGGGCGTACGACGCGGGCTCCTGGGGGCTGTACAGCAACGTCTTCCAGTCTCTGATGACCTTCAAGCCCGGGTCGCTCAAGCCCGTGCCCGACGCCGCCGAGAAGTGTGATTTCGAGGGTGAGGGGCTGCGTACGTACGTCTGCGAGCTGCGGCCTGGGCTGCGCTTCGCGGGCGGCCGGGAGGTCACCCCGCTGGACGTGAAGTTCTCCTTCGACCGCATCGCCACCATCCATGACCCGCAGGGGCCGAGTCCGCTGCTCAGCACGCTGAAGTCGGTCGAGGTCGCGGGGAAAAACAAGGTCGTCTTCCATCTCGGTTCTGCGGACGCGACCTTCCCGTACAAGATCGCCACTGGCGCCGGTTCCATCCTCAACCGTGAGCGGTACAGCGGCAACAAGTTGCGCACGGACGACGAGGTCGACGGCTCTGGTCCGTACGTCCTCAAGAAGTACAAGTCGGCCAAAGTGGCAGAACTCAGGCCCAACTCCGACTACAAAGGCGCCCTGAAGGACACCGGCAAGCCGGTGAACGTCCGGTACTTCAAGACCGCGGAGAAGCTGCGCGACGCCTGGACGGCGAAGGACGTGGACGTCGCGGCGCGCTCGCTGCCCGCCAAGTACCTGAAGACCCTCTCGGCGGCCGACTCCTCGGTGAAGGTGATGGACAACCAGGGCGCCTCCGCGTCGAACCTGGTCTTCAACGTGCGCGGCGACTCACCGATGAAGAAGATGCCCGTACGCCAGGCCATCGCCGCCGCCGTGGATCGCGAGGCGCTGATACGCAAGGCGCACAGCGGCACCGTCGACCCGCTCTACTCGATCGTTCCCAGCGGCATCACGGGCCACAACACGGCCTTCTACGACATGTACCCGGAGCCCAGCGCGGACCGCGCCCGCGAGCTGCTGCACAAGGCGGGCATCGACAAGCCGGTGAGTTTCGACCTCGCCTACCCTCCGGGCCCGTCCGCCAAGGCGGAGGGGGAGGAGCTGCGGGCGCAGCTGGAGAAGACCGGCCTGTTCAAGGTGACGTTCAAGCAGTACGAGTGGGACGCGTTCCAGACGGGCTTCGCCAAGGGCGACTTCGACGCGTACGGGATCACCTGGTACCCGGACTTCCTCGACGCCGACACCTTCGTCAGCCCACTGCTCGGCGCCGACTCGACGCTGCACAGCGGCTACCGCAGCTCCCGGGTGGAGCAGCTGATCCGCGACACGCAGAAGAGCCCGGAGCGCGAGCGGGTGGTCAAGGACTTCCAGGAGATCCAGCGGCTCGTGGCCGACGAGGTGCCGCTGCTGCCGCTGTGGCAGGGCAAGGACACCGTGGTCAGCAAGGACTCCATCTCGGGCACCCAGTTCCTCTCCGAAGGCACGGGCACCTGGCGGCTGTGGGAGCTTGACCGGCTCTGAGGGAGGCGGCGGCGCGCGGCGGGGCCCGTCCGTGGGAGGGAGCGGGCCCTGTTCGGCGGGACAGGCCCGTCGCGGGCGGGGCCGCCGCCCCGCCCGCCCGGAACGCCCCTTCCGTCACAGCGCGTGCCGCTCCAGGAACGCCGTGATCAGTGCCAGCCACTCCGTCGGCCGCTCCACCATCGGCAGGTGGCCGCTGGCCAGCTCCGCGTACTCCGCGCCGGGGATCGCGGCGGCCAGCGCCCGCGAGTTCTCGGGCGAGATGAGCAGGTCCTCGGTGGTCGCGATGACGAGCGTGGGGACCTCGATCCGCTGGAGTTCGGCGGTGGTGTCCACCTCAAGGACCAGTGCGGCCTGCTCGGGGGTGCCGACGGGGACATGCGCGGCGATGGCCTCGATGGTCGCGCCGAGCTCGTCGGCGGGGATGGCCTCGTAGGCCGCGCGGCTGTAAGCGGTGACCGCCACGAACTGCGCGAACGCCGTCAGGTCGGCCTGCGCGAGCAGCCGCAGCCACAGGTCGACCGAGGTACGCGCCCGGTTGTCGGGCCGGATCAGACCGGCGGTCAGCACAAGCCCCTTCACCCGGTCCCGGTGCCGGGTAGCGGCCCGTACGGAGACCGCGGTGCCGAGCGAGTAGCCGACGAGGGTGAAGGTCTCCACGCCCGCGGCGACCGCCTCGGCGACGACCGCGTCGGCGAGACCGTCGAGCGTCAGCGGCTCCCTGGCGCGCGGGGACTTGCCCGAGCCCGGGTAGTCGGGCGCGACGACGGTGTGACCTTGGGCGAGGGCCGGGACGAGCGGCGCGTAGTTGCCCTCGATGCTGCCGCTCGCACCGTGCGCGAGGAGCAGACCGGGCCCTGAGCCGGTGACGGTGGTGGAGAGGGAAGCGGTAAGCGGTGCGGGAATCTGTGTCATGGCCGACAGGTTGGCAATTGACATCAGTGTGAAGGTCAAGCCGGTACGGAGACCCAGCTCGGGACGACGTGCGTGAACGACCCGGAACACCAAAGATCGGCGCAGATCTACGCAGGTCGATACAGGACGACGCAGAACCGCGTGGATCGACGTAGAGCGTCGTAGAACGACGTAGAACAGCACGGAACAACGGAGGGAACGCGATGCGGATCGGCGAGCTGTCGCAGCGGACGGGTGTCAGCACGAGACTGCTGCGCTACTACGAGGAGCAGGGTCTGCTGCGGGCCGAGCGGGACAGCAACGACTACCGCCGCTACCAGCCCGGCGCGGAGCGCACCGTCCTCCGCATTCGCGAACTCCTCGCGACCGGCCTGACCACCGAGGCGATCCGTGAGCTGCTGCCGTGCGCCCACGACGACCAGCCGGGACTGCTCTCGTGCGAGCACTCCTCCGAGGTCCTCGGCGGCCAGCTGTCCCGGCTGGACGGCGAGATCGCCGAACTCCAGCGCCGCCGCACGGCCCTGACGGAGTACGCGGCGCTGTCGGACGTCCCGGTGGCCGGCGCGCCATCGACCGCCCCACCGATGACCGGCGGCCCGGCCGTACGCCAGGCGGCCGCGGTCGCGCGCTGAGCGGGCGCACGCACGAGCCACCACACCAGGACTGGTCACCGCATCGGGACTGGTCACCGCACCGAGACGGTCACCAAACCGAGAGCCCCGCCCCCAGCTGTAGCCAGGGGCGGGGCTCTCGTTCCGTACGCGCCGAGTGGTCGGCCGTCAGGTCAGAAGCGGCGGGTGATCAGCGCGCGCTTCACTTCCTGGATGGCCTTGGTGACCTCGATGCCACGCGGGCAGGCCTCGGTGCAGTTGAACGTCGTACGGCAGCGCCACACACCGTCCTTGTCGTTCAGGATCTCCAGCCGCTGCTCGCCGCCCTCGTCACGCGAGTCGAAGATGAAGCGGTGCGCGTTGACGATCGCCGCCGGGCCGAAGTACTGGCCGTCGTTCCAGAACACCGGGCACGAGGACGTGCACGCGGCGCACAGGATGCACTTGGTCGTGTCGTCGAAGCGCTCGCGGTCCTCGGCGGACTGGCGGCGCTCGCGCGTCGGCTCGTTGCCCTTCGTGATCAGGAACGGCATCACGTCGCGGAACGCCTGGAAGAACGGCTCCATGTCGACCACGAGGTCCTTCAGGGCCGTCAGGCCCTTGATGGGCTCGACCGTGATCGGCTTGTGCGGGTTGATGTCCTTGATCAGCGTCTTGCACGCGAGCCGGTTGCGGCCGTTGATGCGCATCGCGTCGGAGCCGCAGATGCCGTGCGCGCAGGAGCGCCGGAAGGTGAGGGTGCCGTCCACCTCCCACTTGATCTTGTGGAGGGCGTCGAGGACACGCTCCTTGGGATCGATCTCGATCGGGAAGTCCTCCCAGACCACCTGGTCCGAGATCTCCGGGTTGAACCGGCGAATCCGGAACGTGACCGAGATCAGGTGCGAGGCCTGCGCGGACTCGGCGTCACCGGACGCCGGTGAGTTCTTCTCTAGGGTCGCGCTGCTCATCAGTACTTACGCTCCATCGGCTCGTAGCGGGTCTGTACGACCGGCTTGTAGTCGAGCCGGATCGACTCGGTGCCGTCGTCGCCCACCTCGCGGTACGCCATGGTGTGCCGCATGAAATTGACGTCATCGCGGGTCGGGTAGTCCTCGCGGTAGTGACCGCCGCGTGACTCCTTGCGGGCGAGCGCCGACACGGCCATGACCTCGGCCAGGTCGAGCAGGTTGCCCAGCTCGATGGCCTCCAGCAGGTCGGTGTTGAACCGCTTGCCCTTGTCCTGGACGGAGACGTTGAGGTACCGCTCGCGCAGCGCGCCGATCTCCTCGACCGCCGTCTTGATGGTCTGCTCCGTACGGAAGACCATCACGTTGGCGTCCATGGTCTCCTGCAGCGCCTTGCGGATCTCGGTGACCCGCTCCGTGCCTGTCGCGTCGCGCAGCCGCTCGACCTGCTCGATGACCTGCGATGCCGGGTTCTCGGGGAGCTCGACGAAGTCGTGCTTGGCCGAGTACTCGGCGGCGGCGATGCCGGCCCGCTTGCCGAAGACGTTGATGTCGAGCAGCGAGTTGGTCCCGAGCCGGTTGGCACCGTGCACGGACACGCAGGCGACCTCACCCGCGGCGTACAGGCCCGGCACGACGGTGTCGTTGTCGGCCAGCACCTCGCCCTGGACGTTGGTCGGGATGCCGCCCATGGCGTAGTGCGCGGTCGGCTGGATCGGGATCGGGTCCGTGTACGGCTCGATGCCCAGGTACGTCCGCGCGAACTCGGTGATGTCCGGCAGCTTGGCGTCCAGCTGCTCCGGCGGCAGGTGCGTCAGGTCCAGGAAGACGTGGTCGCCGTCGGGGCCGCAGCCGCGGCCCTCGCGGATCTCGGTGTAGATCGAGCGGGAGACGACGTCACGCGAGGCGAGGTCCTTCATGACGGGCGCGTACTTCTCCATGAAGCGCTCACCGTCCTTGTTGCGGAGGATGCCGCCCTCACCGCGCGCGCCCTCGGTGAGGAGGATGCCCATGCGCCAGATGCCTGTCGGGTGGAACTGGAAGAACTCCATGTCCTCCAGCGGCAGCCCGCGGCGGTACGCGGCCGCCTGGCCGTCACCGGTCAGGGTGTGCGCGTTGGAGGTCACCTTGAAGAACTTGCCGGTGCCGCCGGACGCGAAGATCACGGACTTCGCCTGGAAGACGTGGATCTCGCCGGTCGCCAGCTCGTACGCGACGACGCCCGCGGACTTCCTGACCCCGTCGACGTCGCTGAGGAGCAGGTCGAGGACGTAGAACTCGTTGAAGAACTCCACGCCCTCCTTGACGCAGTTCTGGTACAGCGTCTGGAGGATCATGTGGCCCGTGCGGTCCGAGGCGTAGCAGGACCGGCGGACGGGGGCCTCACCGTGGTTGCGGCTGTGGCCACCGAACCGGCGCTGGTCGATGGTGCCGTCGGGCGTCCGGTTGAACGGCAGGCCCATCTTCTCCAGGTCGAGAACGGAGTCGATGGCCTCCTTCGCCAGGATCTCGGCGGCGTCCTGGTCGACCAGGTAGTCGCCACCCTTGATCGTGTCGAAGGTGTGCCACTCCCAGTTGTCCTCCTCGACGTTCGCGAGGGCGGCGGCCATGCCGCCCTGGGCGGCGCCGGTGTGGGAGCGGGTCGGGTACAGCTTCGTCAGGACAGCGGTCCGGCTGCGCTTGGTCGACTCGATGGCCGCGCGCATCCCGGCGCCACCGGCGCCGACGATGACGGTGTCGTACTTGTGGATCTGCATGTCTCGTCAGCCCCGGTCTAGCGGATGTTCGGGTCGAAGGTGAAGATCACCAGCGTGCCCAGCAGGATGGTCCACACGGTGGCGAAGTAGAGCACCATCTTCAGCCAGAAGCGGGTGTTGTCGCGCTCCGCGTAGTCGTTGATGATCGTGCGCAGCCCGTTGGCGCCGTGCAGCATGGCGAGCCAGAGCATGACGAGGTCCCACGCCTGCCAGAACGGCGAGGCCCAGCGGCCCGCGACGAAGGCGAAGCCCAGTCGGGAGACACCGCCGTCGATGACGAGCTGGATCAGCAGGTGCCCGAGGACCAGGACCGTGAGCACGATGCCGGACAGCCGCATGAACAGCCAGCCGTGCATCTCGAAGTTCGTTCGGGTGGCCCTCGGCGACTTCGCGGTACGAGCGCGGGGCGGCTCGATGACCGGAGCCGGGTGGTCGACGTCGTATGTGACCGTGTTGTCGACCGGAGAGGTCGTGTCAGTCGCCATCATCAGCTCCCGAACAGTTCGCGCAGGGTGTGCTGCATGATCGGGTAGAAGGCGCCTGCCATCAGGACGACCCAGATACCCACCGAGGCCCAGAGCATCTGCTTCTGGTACCTCGGACCCTTCGACCAGAAGTCCACGGCGATGACCCGCAGGCCGTTGAGCGCGTGGAAGAGCACGGCGGCGGCGAGGCCGTACTCCATGAGATTCACTACGGGGTTCTTGTAGATAGCGATCGTGTCGTCGTACGCCTCAGGAGAGACGCGGACGAGCGCGGTGTCCAGAACATGGACGAGCAGGAAGAAGAAAATGGTCACGCCGGTGACTCGATGAGCCACCCAGGACCACATGCCTTCCCGGCCGCGGTACAGCGTTCCAGCCGGCACGGTAAACCCTCCGGGAGCGGGGACTGGGGCCACCGGCTTGACTGTCGGTCGGGCCCGGCCGGGTACGGTCCACCGGCCCTGGCCATCGTAGCGACGTGTTGTCGGTTCCCCGACCCGGGGTCGTTAGGTGTGATCAATCAGCCACGGACGGGCTAGCTGACATGCGCGTATGACGTCCAGTTACGTGGTGTTGCGGCGGGTGCGGACGGATAACAGCCGGCTTGTGACCCGGGTGGCGGGGGCCGGGCGTGTCCGCCGTGCTTCACCTGCTCGCCTCAAGCGGACCACCGCCCTCCACGCGACGCCCGTTCGCCAGGTGGGCGAGGCGGCCCCGGGCGGTACGCCGCAGCTCCTCGGCGGCCACCGCCAGCTCCTTTTCGGGCTCGTTGCCCAGCCGTACGCGGATGGCGGCCAGCACCTCATCGAGGACTTGGCCAGGCGGGAAGGAGTCCACGCACATCACGAAGACATGCCCGAACTTCGACTCGTACGCCGCGTGGGCCGCCCGCAGCGCGGTATGCGCCGCCAGGGTGCCCGGCCCCCGCGAGCCCGAGGGCGGGTGCTGCACCGCCGACTCGTCGGCGAGCGCCTCGACGAGGTCGCTGAGGGTGAGGTCGTAGCTGGCCTCGTCCGCGGCGGCGAGCAGCGAGTCCAGATCGGGATACGGGCGGTGGGCGGCGATCCGGCGCGCCCAGCGGCGACTGCCGCAGCAGGCGAGCAGCGCGGCTTCGGCGGCACCGGCCGGGGCGGCGTTCAGCCGGTCAAGCCCGCAGACGGGCGGGGGAGGGGCGGCGACGGGCGGGTTGGCGGGCGCGGACGGCGCGGTGGCGGCGGTCTTGGCCTGAAGCGCGGCCGGAGGCCGGGGCTGGGCCGGTCCTCTGCGGTGCGCTGGGGCGGACGGCTGACCGGGCAGGACGTCCGGGATGTCGCTGGACAGCGTGGCCTCCTCGGGACCAGCGGAACGGCAGTGGCGGTGGGGGGAGGAGGTGAAGAAAGAGCAGCGTGGGGCGGTGGAAGCGGCGAAGGCGCGCGATGAAGAAGAGAAAACGAGAAGGACGGAGAGAGGGCGACGGGAATGTGGAGCAAGAGCGGAAGGCGGGGCGCGGAGCGCGAGACGGCGGAAAGACTCGGGACCTGAGACGGAAGGAATCAGCGGGCGAAGCGGTGGGCGAAAGAGCGGACGAAGCAGCGGACAGAAGCAGGAGTAGGGAAGCGGCGGAGGAAGAAGAGGAAGAAGCAGAGGCCGCGGAGATGGATGAGCGGAGAGGGGAGTGGAGGGAGAGGTGAGCCGTCACCGTAACGACGCGACTCCGGCATTGCCCGGCGACGGTGGTGATTTCACCCGGACGAGAGAGTTTTCGCGCGCTTGATGGTCCATAAGCACCGCTCGGCACACCGCATTCGCCCCTGAATGGGAGTTTTGCTCCATGAGGATGCCTCGCGAAGTCTCCAAGGCCACGGTCATCGTCGGCGCCACCGCGGTCGTGGTCGCCGTCGCCATCATCTTCGCCCTGGTGAGCCTCCCCGGCGGCGACGACTCCGGGCCCAAGCGCCCGCCCGCCCACTCCGGGCCCTCGTCCCCCCGGTCGCCGTCGTCGTCATCCCCCTCGCCCTCGCCGGACAGCGTCCCGCTCGACAGCAGGTCGCCGCGCCCGCTGGGCTCGGCGCCCCCGCCACCGGCGCCCCGTACGGTCCCCGCCGTCCGCTCGTACAAGCCCGAAGGCGGGCCCGGCTGGCGGCCCGGCCCCCGCAGCCGCGTCGTCACCGACCGCGAGGGGCCGCTCGCCGACGAGGCCAAGCGGCTCGCCGGCGCGCTCGACCTCCCTGTCGCCGACGGACCCGCCCGGCGCGGGGACATCGCCCTGGCGCTACGGCCCGAGGGGCAGAGCGGGAGCCGGGGAGAGCGGGAGTCCCACGAGGGTCAGGAGTCCCGCCAGGCGCAGAAGTCCCGCGAGACCGGTGGCGCCCGAGGTGCGCAACAGGCCGGAGAAGCCGCAGACGCCCGCGAAGCGAACGGCGCCCCGGACGGTGAAGCGGCGCGACAGAACCGCGAGGCCTATGTGCTGACGGTGCGTGACGGGCAGGCGCTGATCACCGGCAGCGACGACGCGGGCGTTTTCTACGGCACCCGCACCGTGCTCCAGGCGCTGCGCTCCGGTGACGGCCGCCTCTCCGCCGGGGTCGTGCGCGACCGGCCCGACCGCCCGCAGCGCGGCCTCATGATCGACACCGCCCGGAAGCACTTCACGGCCCGCTGGATCGAGGCCCGGGTGCGGGAGGCGGCCGATCTCAAGCTCAACCAGATCGGGCTGCACTTCTCCGACGACCAGGGCTTCCGGGTGGAGAGCTCGTCCCACCCGGAGATCGTCTCGAAGCGGCATCTGTCGAAGGCGGAGGTGCGGCGGGTCGTACGGCTGGCCAACGGGCTGCATATCGCCGTCATCCCGGAGATCGACTCGCCGGGGCACCTCGGCGCGGTGATCCGCGCCCACCCCTCCCTCCAGCTCCGTTCCGCCGACGGCAGGGCCACCCCCGGCGCCATCGACATCGCCAACCCGCGCTCCGCCCGCATCCTGGACGACCTCGTACGGGAACTCACGCCGCTCTTCGCCGGGAAGGGCGGCGGCGGCCCGTACTGGCATCTGGGCGGGGACGAGTACCAGGCCCTGACGGTGAGTGACCCGGAGGCGAGCTATCCGCGGCTCGCCGCGCTGGCCCGCAAGAAGTACGGCCCGAAGGCGCGCGTCCAGGACCTCGCCACCGGCTGGCTCAACGACCGGGCGGCGGTGGTCCGGAAGTCCGGCAACCGGGTCAAGGCGTGGAACGACGGCTTCTTCCGGGGCGGGACCGTGCGGGCCCACGCGGACCGGGAGGTCGAGTACTGGACGGGCAAGGAGATCGGCGCCCGGCCGCCGGAGGAGTATCTGCGCGAGGGACGCCCGGTGATCAACGTCAATGACGAATACCTCTACTACGTGCTGGGCGAGCCGAACGACTTCACCTATCCGACCGGGCGCCGCGTCTACGAGGAGTGGTCGCCCCGCGTGCTGCGCGGTACGCGGCCCGTACCGAGGCGACTCGGCGGTCCGGACAAGGTGCTCGGCGCGCGCTTCGCCGTGTGGTGCGACCTCGCCGACGCGCAGACCCCCCGGCAGGTGGCGCGCGGCATCAGGACACCGCTGCGCGCGCTGGCCCAGCGGCTGTGGGACCCGCGCGAGCCGTCCAGGCCCTGGGCGGACTTCACCGCGCTGGCCGACAAGGTCACCGCGCGGCGGTGAAGGCCGTCATCTCCACAGCTTTCCGCGGCTCCGCTTTCTGTGGACCGCCTTCTGCGGCTCCGCTTTCCGCGGCTCCGTGCTGTCCCGTCCGTGGCGGCGTCTCAGGAGGTGGACACTTGGCCGCGCGCCGAGGTGAACAGCGAGCGAGGATCAGGCGAGCCGCGGACAAGCAGTGCGTGCGGCGCACCGGAGGGGCACGTGAAGAAAGACGCGTGCGCCGCGGTACGGACGCGAAGAAGTCCGCACGGATCGCGTAAGCGAGAAAAAGACGGTCGGGGCCGCCACCCCTGGCCTGAGTAGTCCAGGAAAGGGCCCCTGACCAGGTGTTTTGTCATCTGGTCAGGGGCTCGTCGCTTGTTCCGCGTGCGGCCTCTATCCAGGTGTTTCCGACTGTTTCTGGCCGCTGTTGGTCACGCGTTGGTCATGTGTCCAACGAGGTTCTATGTGGCTGGGCTCTCAGCCACGCCTCGATGACTGGCCCAGGTCCGTGCGGCAGTGGCCATGCCTTCGAGCCACTCCGCGTCAGGATGGCGATCAGCAAGCGACTGGTTCATGCGGCACATAGCGGCGGCGAAGGCGTCGATTGCTGCCGGGTCAGCTTCCGCCCAGCCCTTGCATCCAGCCACCCAGGATTCGGCGCCCTCAGCACTGTGCCCGGCCGATACGAGCTGCACAACCAGACAGGCCGCACTGATGAAGCCAGCGCCCCGGGTAGGCCATGACCAGTCCACCAGCCACACCATGTCCTCACCGACCATGACGTTGCTCGGGTTGATGTCGGCGTGAATCAGCGCGCTCCCCCGGAACAGTTCCACGTCCGAGGCATCCGTCGCGTAGGCGTCCCACCGCGTCTCTGGCCAGTCCCGAGCCACGTCGGGAAGGTCGATTGCCGCGATGCGGCCCAGGCTGCCGGTGATCGCGGGCAGGTCTGGCGAATCCGGCTTGAAGCTGGATGCCCTCCCGGCGACGGCCTCGAATCCGAGGACGATCCACCCGTCCTCGGCACTCCACAGCAGGGCAGGGGAAAGAGGCTGCACGTAGGAGTTGATCAGCTTTTCCCGGATGATGGACTCCCGGCGGCCCCCTGGATGGTTGAACATGGCCTTGACGAAGAACTCGCCCTTCTCGCTGGTGATCACTGCGGCGAAGTCCGAGCTGAACCCACGCTCCGGAATTCGAACGTGGCTGACCTGGCCGGTGTGCGGGCGGATCAGCTCCCGAAAATGAGAGTCCGGCAAGTCAGCCACATCGGGTCCTTTCAGGTGCTTTACCTTCGCGGGTCGCAATCACTGGGCGGCGTTCCCGGATCGCAGGCAGAGGCCGGTTCGCACCTTGGGTCACAGGGGTTGTTGGGAACGCAGTCAGGATTGCAGACCTTAGCCCCGCGGACCTTGCGAATGGCCGCAGCGACATCAGACATGGCGGGACTGGTGAGCACATCCCCCAAGGCGGCGTCCTGCACGTTTCCGGCCTTGATCCACGTGGAGAACACACACGGGGAGACCGCCCCATCGGGGCCAATGGCAGCCGCCCCGTTGCCACAGCGACCGCACAGACCAGCCAGCTCCGGTGCTTTCCCCTTCGCGCCCCGGCCAAAGGGCCGGACACGGTCCGCGCCGATCCGCTTGACGCCCAGCGTTTCCAGGTCACGGCGTGCTTCGGCGATCTGCTCGTCAGTCTCGGCGACGATGCCGGCGCGCAGCGGAATGCCGAGCTGTACGGCCTTTTCGATGTTGGCCCGGGTGCGACGGTGGGAGGGCCGACCGGTCATCGCGTCATGCTCTTGCGCCCTGGCCGAGTAGTAGGACGTGGCCAGGGATAGGCCGTTGCGCTGGAATAGCTCCCAGCGAGTGGGCGGGACGTGCACCAGATTGCTGTAGACCTCCGTCTGGAGGCCGAGGCCCAGCGCGTGTGTCACCAGAGCCTCGAAGCCGGGATACAGCGTGGGTTCTCCCCCAATAAACTGAACGTGCCGGACGTCGAGCGCGGCGGCCTGGTCTAAGACGTTGAACCAGTCGTCGCGAGTCATGGTGCCGTGCGTTCCGTTCGGCCCGGATGCGTTGTAACAGTGCGCGCACTGGAGCTGACACTTGCGCGTTAGGTCCAGCCAGAGGAACTTGGTGGGCCGTCGATGGGCCGATGGTTCCGCGATGATCGCTGTCACAGTGATTCCTCCCATGGTTGATGCGGTTGCCGCTCGCTTGTCGGGAGCGGGCCGTACGGCCGGAACGGGGCTGGTTGCCGTGAGTTGAATCAGTCAACGCAGCCTGAGAAACGGCGTGGGGAAGTGTCGGTAGAAGCCCTTACTCGGGCGGAGGCTGGGTGGCCACCCTCTCGGCGAGGTGGCGAAGCTGTCTCTCCGCGAACTCCGGTGTGTCCCAGTCGAGCGGAAGCTGTGCCCGGAACGCTCGGCCCATAGCGTCGAGGTGCCGGTACAGCTCCCGCTCGGTGACGTGCCGGCACCACCACTCTTCCGCTTCGTAGCAGCCCGAACGCAGTCGGTCGAGCAGCGTCGGGCGCGGCGGGTTGAGGAGCCGCCGGATGTTGCGCTCGCGGTTCGACAATGCGTCCACGACCTAACCTGTCCTTTGCTTGAGTTTTGAACCCGGCACCCCGCTCCCCAGGGGGTTTCGTCACGAGAGAGGGGCCGGGGGTTTCATGGGGATGTGGCCGGTGGCACTTACCGCATGCCAACGACCGTGACGTTGCGCAGTTCGCGGATCATTTGTGACACGAGCATCGCGCGCAGTCCCTCATCGCTGTTGCGTAACCACAGACTGCTTTCGTGGGCTCGCCAGCCGTCCTTCGTCAGGCGGTAATGGGTGCCGCCTACGCCCCAGAGGCGAGGCGATTTGACTCGCAGCACGGCGAAGCGGCCCTTGCACAAGCGGGGGCACAGCTTCTCGGAGAGTGCCGCATGTACTTCACACAGCGGCGGCTGATTCGTAAGCGCGCCCTCGGGCCAGGTCGGGGGGTCCAGCACATTGCGCCAATTGAAGAAAAGCCAACCGTCCTCGTTGCGGCTTGCTGGAGACTTACAGATCTGGCATTTCATGGAGTACATGCATACGTACTGACGGGAGGGGTGCATGCTGTCGTACTGCGGCTCACCCACGCCAGGGGAGGACTTGATTCGCGCCCAAAGAGCCCCAGCCCCGTCTCGGTCGGTGGGGAGTGGGCGCCCCTTGTAGGCGAGCCTCGGCTTGGGCGCGAACTCGACCCTGAGCATTGATTCGGGGACTCCTGTTTCGCTGTCCCACGCGGTGACGTACGGAACCAAGGATCGCTGACCAGTGACCGGGTGAGGTGCGTGCAGCCCGTACGGCCGCTCAATGTTCTTGCTGAAGAACGCTGCTGGAATAGTCACGATGCCGCCTTCACAGGAGTGCCCTGCCAGCCCTCGCGATCGAGAAGAGTGAGCAGGTCCCGCACCGTTCTGGCGGCATGCCGGGCAATCTTCAGCGATGGCTGCTGCTCGTCGTCCGAGACGGCCCGTGCCCTCACGACCATTTCCCGCACTACAGCTCGCCCGGTGTCCAACTCGTGCTCTGCCGCTTCGGCGAGGGCGCTCAGGTACTCCCGCAACGTGTCGACAGTGGCCCCGAGACCACTGTCCGGCGCCTCATCGAAGTGGTGACTCAATACGTAGTCCGTTGTCCTGCGTACCGTTTCAGGTGTGACAATGACCGGCTCTCCCGGTTCCTCCGCCTGCCACTGCCGCAGGGCCTCTAGGAAGCGTCGGAGCGTTCCATCGTCGGTCGCTTCCAACGCGGCAGACGTCAGGCTGACCGGCTGGTGTCTACATGCGGAACCCGGCTCTCGTCGCTCGACGAGCGGAATGGCCTCACTGGGGGAAGGCCGACCGTGGACCGTGAGGGAGAAGCGCCTACACCGCGCGTGGCGGGCCATCAGGCAGTCACCGCCCTCACCGGAACGGTGCACCACGTGCAGGTGCCCTTCCGCCCCCACTCTTGCGCGAGGGCTGCAACGAGCTGCATCCCACGCCCACCCTCATCATCGGGGCCTGCATCTTTGACCTCGGGGGCGCCGGCCGAGTGGTCGTCGACCTCGATGCACACCTCGCCCGTCGGGTCGTAAGAGAGTGCGAAGGTCACGGGCTCCTCGCCCCCGTAATGGACCGCGTTGGTCACGATCTCACTGACGAGAAGCTGAACTGTGTAGATCACTTCCGGAGCGACCTGGCCGATGCGTTCGAGATGTGCGGCTGTGAGGCGCCGCATTTGCGCAACACGTCTTGCCTCTGGTGGGAATGACATCACCATGCGGTCAGCCGTCATCGCGGACTTTCCAACTTTCGGCTCGGTACCCGTGCGCGCGGATGCGGGGGTGGACGGTAACCGCAGGCGCGGAGCTGCTAGCGCGGTGGTGCTGGAAGCGGAGGGCTGAGTCATGCCTCAGCACCCTCGGGTTCGACGACAGCCACGGCAGGGGACTCGTTGCCCGGCTGGACGAGGTAATGCGCGAACCTGTGAATCGATGCGAGCCAGGCGCGAAAGTCAGCCTGTTCTCGGGGCGTGGAGGCAATCTGAGCCTCGGTCGGCGCGACGACACCTTCCACGTCGCCGTTCCGCAACATGCGGGATACCTCAAACCACCCCTGCCGCTCACGGCGTGACCGCGAGACAGGACCCCGGTCCACCAGGACGGCCGTCACAACCCAGTCCCGAGCCTCGGCGTCCGCGCGAAGGTCACTCAGGACGGAGCCCGGGACACTGTCGCCGTCGTGATTGACATAGAGAACGACCCGGTTGCGCTCGGGAAAGCCGCTCGCGGAATCGGCGATACTGCGCCGCCGACGTGCCTGTTGGTCGGTGCGTGGCGTCATATACAGCAGAGTGCCGCGCCGTTGACGGTCCTAAAAGGCCGAGGCCATAACACTCGCCGAGTCCCACGACGGCCCAACCAAGCCCACCCGTAGGACAGTTGACGAATGAACGTCGAGGAGTGCTACGAGGCGTAGCACTCTCGCTGTGAGTGAACTACAGGGCTGAACTTTCGGTGGCGGAAGCGAATCCATTATCGACGGGCGTGCGGATACCGATGAGCTTCGAGACTCGACGCAAGCGCGCGTTCGACTGCCGCCCGACCTTCTCGGCGATCACGGTCGGGAGCGTCTGATGCCTTGCCCACTCCGGGGCCTTGCGAAGTGCCATTTCGAGCGTCTCCAGCGAAGCGTCGTACATCTTCGCGTCCGCCTGCGCCAGGGCCTTGTCCATCTTGAACCGGTTCTGGGCGGCGTCGGTCAGCTTCTCCAGATCATCATCGGTCAAGGACTTGATCAGAGTCATGGCCTTGCCCGTCTGACCCAAGGACACGTTGATGCCTACCGCCTGCGTAGTGGCGGATACGGGACCAAACAAAGTGCCATGGACGCGCACTTCCCTTCCCATCCGAGCCCCTGTGGCGTGGGACTGGGAGAGATAGTCAGCCGCCCTGACCTCGTTACCCATCCTGCTGGCCACAACAGCCGCGAAGTTGATGTGTGAACCATAGACCGTGAGCTGGTCAGCCGTGGCTGTGGAGAAGCGTGGCTCGATGTCTGTCGCGGCCCTCTCCGCCAATGACAGAGCCTCGGACAGACGTGCGTCTCGCAAGTACACCCACGCACGACCGGAACTCACGAGAGCCGCGCGCATGTCATCTGCCGCCTTGGCTGCGGCATTTTTGGCGTGTCCGATCGCTGCATATGCAAGGTCGCGTACGCCAACGAGGTTGGCTACATAGGCGGCGATGCGGTATGTATCGGACAGGACCCCCCACGCTTCCGCATCGGAATCCGCGGGCTGGTCGCGGAGCGTGGCGGATGCGCTGATCAACGCTGGCGCGATGAGGGCTCCGGCCTCCGAGTAGCTGCCCCCCCAGTAGAGGGACCAGCACCGGTCGATCGTGCCGTGCAGTTCCTCCAGCGTCATCGGCTCGGCGTTGCCGGGAAGGATGCCGGCCGCAGTGTCGTGCACGGCGGAGGAGAGCGCGCGCACCATTCGCCGGTCATCTGCGACCATCGCACGTCGCGGAGCTTGCTGACCCTGGATAACAGAGATGTCAGCCCCAAGCGCACTGGAAAATCGCATGAGAGTCGGAAGGGTAAGTCGGCGATCCTGCTCGGCCGCACGGATGGTGGCGACAGACAGGCCAGTACGCTCGGCTAGCTGCTCCTGGGTGACCTCCCTACCTCGAAGAATTTGCAGTCGCTCGCCCGTGCTGTAGTCACTCCACTGCTTCATCGTGGCCTCAACTCCTGTCGTGAGATGGCCTGTCACGACGGTACCCGTCTTTAGTTAAGCGGCGAACGACGATCAGGGAGGCAGTAAGGCACGGAAGCGCCCCCGGCCGTCTGACCAGGGGCGCTGGAAGAGCGTTCACTCAGACGGCATCGGTCAGTCCGTCGTATCCGTCGATGTACTGGTGTCCATTCAAATGGGCGGCGACCTTGCCCACCCCTCGCTCCAAGCGGTAGCGCACGGCCCTGTCTGTTACCCCGTCATATGCCGCAATCAGTTCGTCGGGCCAGTCGAGGGAATACCGCAGGAACAGGGCCCGCCGCTCGCCGAGGGACAGCTCGCACGCCTCCCAGCCGCCCCGGATGTCTGCGAGGTGGGCGAACAGCAGGCTTGCGGTTTTGGGGTCGACGCTGCCCTTGGGCATGTCGGCGTCCGGGGCCTGGGGGTTGTGGGTGCCGTACGCCGTCTCGGCGTCCCACACCGCCGGGAGGAGGTGCTCGACCAGGCGCCGGTCGTACGCCGTCACCGGCCGCTCCCAGTAGCCGCGTTACGTGCGGCCTCGTACGAGACGTGGGCGGAGCGGTGCTTCGCCTCGGTCAGCCACCGGTCCCGAAGCCGCTGTGAGAGCCAGCGGTGCAGCAGTCCGGCCCCGGCATCGGCGAGGAGCTGGCGCACGTAGGCGGCCCGCTCGGCGGCGATGATGACCGTCTCCTGGTACGCGTCCTCATACTCCAGCGTCAGGCCGTAGTCACGGGCAAATCCGCGAGCCACCGCCCGTGCGACGCTCTCCACCTGCGGGTCGGACAGGATGTTCCAGTCCGCCTCGGTCGCGGCTTGGGGCTCCTCGATGTCGACGAGCTGGATTCTCATCGGACCACCTCTTTCACCGGCACCTGGCCGTCCTTCGTTACAGCGACCACCAGGCCGGGGGCACCTGCCGTGCCCTTCGCGTGCCGCCACCAGGTCGACTCGCTCTCCATGGCCGGAGGCTGGATGAACGTCCTTGGGCCATCCGTGTCCACGAACTCGTGGTGCAGGTGTCCGGCCAGCAGAAGGTCTGCCTGGTGCATGGCGGACTGCTTGTTGAACGCCTGGCCCTTCCACCAGTCGAAGTGCTTGCCCGGTCGCCACTGGTGGCCGTGGGCGTGCGCGACTACGGTGCCCGAGCACTCGACAACGACTGTCAGCTCGTCGGTGTCCGGCACGAAACACTCGACGTGCTCGAACAGCTCCGGGTTCAGCTCCAGAGCGTCGCGGACCGCGATCAGGGCTTCGGTGTCGTGCGAGTCGTCGTAGCGGGTGACTCCGCGGCCGTTGATCCGTACGGCCTCGCCATGGTTGCCCGGTACCGCCGCCATGGTCACGCGGTCGGCGAGCGGGGCGAAGGTCAGGGCTGCGTGGAGCATCACGCGTCGCGTCAGGCGGATCTGCTCGGTGAGCGTCAGGTCGGTACGCCATGAGTTGGCGCCGCCCTGAGACTGGAAGCCTTCGATGTGATCGCCGAGCCAAGCAATGTGGACGTGCCCGATGCCGAACCGCTCGCGGTACGTCTCCAGCAGTTCAGCCGCTTTGTTCAGGCATTCGATCGTGCGCTTCAGCGTGCCGACCACACCATCCCCGTCCGACTTGCCGAATTGCATGTCTCCGAGCACGACCAAGAAGGTGTGGTCGCCTTTCTCGGGGCCGTGGACAGGCCACCACGGGGTGTATGCCTCGACGGCCGCCAGCAGCTCGGAGAGATCCGGCCGCTGTGCCTCCACGGTGGCGGCCTTGCGGGCGAAGGTGAAGCGCGTCGAAAGGCCCGTCTCACCGTTCGGCATGGTCCACTCCGAGGAGCGGAAACCCTTCGCCGACCACTCCGCAGGGTCGAGGCCCTGTGCCCGCAGGTACGCGGTCGCCGCGTCCTCGTCCACAGCCTCGGCAGGGCCGCGCACGGTTACCTCGGCGGCGTCTCCGGAGACTTCGATTTGGCGGGTGAAGTCGCGGTCCGGATCAGTCTGCCGGGCCGGTATGGAGGGGCCCACGGGTTTGGACAGGAGCTCGTCGAGCAGTGAATCGGTCAAGGGCTGACGCTCTCTTCCTGGCGCAGGCGGCGCCGGTACGTGCGGATGGTGGAGGCGGAGACCCGGTGCCCGAAGCGGCCCAAGATCCAGACCAGGTCTTCCGCCGCTGTGTCCTGGAGGAGGTGCCGCTCGAATGCTTCACGCTCGCGTTCGTCGAGGGCTTCCCAGATTGCTTGAAGGCGTGGGCCGGGGTTGCCCGGCAGGGTGTTGCTGACTCCGCCGGTCAAGCCGCGGCCTCCTTCGCGTCGAGAAGGGCTTGTGCGCCTCCGGCCATGTAGGTCTCGGTGACATCGCCAGCCCGGAGGCGGACCGGCTTGGCTGACCGCAGCGAGCGGCAGACCGTCGTCGTGAGCTTGCTTCCGGCCTCGTCCGGGTCGCTCCAGATCCAGACGCGAGAGAAGCCCGCGAGCATCCGGCGGTGGCGGGCGAACCACATCTCGACCCCTGGAACGGCGACCGAGTGCCAGCCGATCTTCCGGTGGATGATGCAATCGAACTCGCCCTCTGTGAGGTGGATTTCGTCGCTGGCCGCGTGGGCGGAGTCGACGCCGTACATCCGGGGGATGTCGCCCGCGACGGTGTTGTACTTCCCGTGTCCGAGGGCGCGGTGGTCGTGCTCCTCGATGCAGCGGAATCGGATGGTGAGCGGTTGGCGCCTGTGGCCGAGGTAGGGGATGGCGAGCATCCCTCGGTAGCGCTCGTGGCCTGGCAAGGGGTCATTGACGACGCCAAGCCGGAATGTATCCACCTCGTCGGGCCCGATCCCGCGATCGAGGAGATACCGTGCGGCGTGACCCGTAAGCGCTGCCTGATAGGTGGTCGTGGCCTCCTCCAACATCTCGCGTTGTGAGGGCGACAGAGGCCGCAAAGGCTCGCGCTCCGGCAAAGTCGGTGCCTTCCTTTTCCATGATCAAAGTGAATGAGTCGCCGCCCCGACCGCAGGAGTGGCACTTCCAGACCTGCCGGTCCGTGTTGTAGGAGAGCGACGGAGTGTTGTCTTCGTGGAGTGGGCAGCGGGTCATCCCCGTGGCCCGGTGGCAGTCAACGTTGGCGCCGTAGTGATCGAGCACGGCCTCCAGGGCGGGTTTCTCGCGTACGGCGTCGTCGAAGTCATGTCGGACGACTGCGCCGAAGATCACGCGATCCTCCGTCCCCTGAAATGGCGGGCGCGCGCGTCGTATCCGAGGGCGCTGAGTCCCTGCGGCTCCGCCGTGTCGTCGAACAACTCGCTCAGCTCGCACGCGAGCCGCTCGTGCTCTTGCGCCTCCTCGTACTGCCTCACGGGGCGGCCTCCAGCTCGAAGAACGCCTCGACCGTGGTCAGGACGTACGCCCGGCGCCAGCTCGCGCCCCTGCGCCGCACGATGACCACCGAGTCGACCGCAGCGGGGTCAAGTCCCCGGTGCTGCGCGAAGTTGGCGCGCTCCTTCTCGGCCTCGCCGATGAAGGTCCCCGGCTCGAACTTCGCGTTCTTCGCTTCGACGATCAGGAAGCGGCCGTCGCCCCGGCGGATCACGAGGTCTCCCTCGTCGTCCTTGCCGGTGAGGCGGAGGCGCTCAACGTCGAGGCCGGAGCCTCGCAGTTCATCGCGGAGTTCGGTCTCCCAGTCGGCTCCTCGCCGCTTGTTCCTGCGGTTCCGCGCCGCAATATCGTTCAACTCTTACAATCCTCACTGCTTCAGGGCATCGAGCGGCGACCACTGCCGTGGCGCGGGCTGGGGGAGAGGGGAGATACGGGGTTCGAGCTTGGTGAACCTGGTGTACTCCGGGTGGCACCGCAGCGTCGCGTACCGCTTCGCGGTCGGATCACACGGCCCCATCCGCTGCTTGATCACCGCGATCCTGAACTCCATCGACGTGGGGTCCAGTGCGACGGACAGCGACAACTCCGGCTTCTCGCTGAGCCCGCCCTTGACCTGGTCGCGGGAAGGCGGCGACCATGGATCGCTCTTGGCTTCCCAGCTCTTGTCGCTCGCGTGGTGCAGGACTATCACGGTCGCCCCGGTTGCACGGGCCAACTCGGTAAGACCGGACATCACGGCCATCTGCTCGGTGTATTCCGATTCGGCGTTCTCGAAATCCATGAGGTTGTCGACGACGATCACGGCCGGGTACTCGTCCCACAGCTCCACCCACGCTTCGAGCTCCTCGTCGACCGCCTTCCAGGTGATCGGGGAGCCGAAGGAGAAGGTGAGGTTCAAGCCGGAGAGTGCGTCTAGGTACTCCTCGCGGTACCGACCGCCAGCGGTCATGCCGGCCTCCACCATCGTTGTGGTGTCGCCGGTCATCATGCTCGCCAACCGGCTCGACGCCGTGAAGGCGGACATGTCCGCGCTGAAGTACAAGGTGGGCAGGTTCATCTGGGCGATCCAGTACAAGGCCAGGCCACTCTTCTGCGTCCCCGATCTGCCGGCAATCATCACGACTTCGCCGTGCCGGGGACGGCAACCGAGGTTGTAGAGGGACTCGAAGGCGTCAATCCGGGGCAGTTCCTTGCCGGACTCCGCGTGCAGGGTCAGAGATCGTGCGGGGGTGAGCAAGCGTGAGTTCCTCCTCATCACCCGCCGGACGGGGGCGACCGCTATGGCCGCCCCCGTCAAGCGGAGGTCGGGTAACGGTCAGTCGAAGGACGGGGCGGCAGCCACGGCCGCGTCGACTGCCGCGTCACGCTGCTCGGCGTACGCGATGACCTTGTTGCGGATGCCCATGTCGGTGACCTGCTTCCACACCCATGCCGGGTGGGCGCCGGGCTTGGTCGCGGGGACCTGGGTCACGGTGACGAGGACGGCGTCGCCTACGAGGGTCGCCAGGTCCCGGGCCAGGACCGTCTGTTCGATGCGCTGCCCCTTCGAGACCTCGGGCGTGAGCCGGTCAAGCTTCTCCGGGGTCTTGAAGACGGTGACATCGCACAGCGCGCTGTCCTTGGGGCCGTTGGGCGTGGGCCTCTGGCGCTCCCAGTCCTTGACCTCCACGAGGATCGCCACGGCACTGGCGGCTTCCACGGGCTTGAACCATCCGCCGTTGGCGGTAGGAATGTCCTTGAGGTTAAGCGGCACTACTGATCTCCACTCTGTCGGTGAACGGTGTACGGGGTGCGGTGGACTGGGGCGCGGCCCTTGAGGGAGCCCGCTGCGATGGCTACGGCGAGGGCCGCGCCGAGAAGGCGGTTCTTCATCACGAACCCGCCAGGGCCCGGCCCCGGGCCTTCCACGCCTCCATGACCACGGGGTCGGAGAAGGCGTCCTGGTTGGTGGCCCACAGGCGACGAAGCTCCTCGGCGGTGATGCACGCCGCGATCTGTTCGGGGAGCGAATTCGACGGGTCCTGCTGAACTGCCGGAGGGGTGCTGCCCTCGGCGTTCTCGCTCCCGTGCTCGCCCTGCGGGACGATGCGGGCGCCGGGGAAGCCGCGCATGACGGTCGAGGTGCTCCGTGCATGTCGGCTGGCTTCTGCGGCGAGCTCGTACAGAGTCAATCCAGATACACTCTTACGATCGAATCCGAGCGAGGTGACGATCTCTTCGCGAACCTCGCCAACCGCCCCACGAAAGGTGACCTGCGGCTCTTCGGGCGGTATGGCGATAGCGACTTCGCCGGTCAATGTGAACCCCTTCTTTCGGTGCAATGGGTGTCCTGTCCAACGTTGGTACCACTATATCAATCGTTTCGGTGGAACGGAACCAGTGCGCCCTTGGTGGCCCTTGCGCGGCGGATGTCCAGCGCCAGTCGCGCAGCCTCCCAGCCGACGCGGAGGTCAGCCCAGTAGAGGGTGCAGCGGGCTGAACCCGCAGGCAAATGGATGATCAACCCCCAGTCCTGGTTCACCCCAGGGGTTCGGGAGTATGCAGCCGCGGCGACGCCCGCTGGCACTTCCCGCCGCTTCCAGGCCGCCAGTTCCTTGGCATCCGCTCCGTCAACCGGGAACTTGGTGTGGTCGTACAACTCGCCGTGTGCGTATACGGCAAGCTGAGACGCCATCTTGAGGCCGCCGTACTGCACGGAGCCGGTCTTCAGGTCGCCGATCATCAGCCCTTCAATGTGTCGCCCGTCCGGGCCGGGGCCGGCATACCGCAGCAGTCGGTCGAAGGTTCCCCCGACGCTCAGCTCGTCGACCACGACGAACTGCTCCATCGCCACCACGTCGAAATCCGCGGTCGCGGCTGCGTATGCCGCCATATCCGCAGCATCCGCTGATGTTGTGCCCGGCGGCAGTTCCCTGGCGTCGTCGACTAGCTCCGACAGCGCGTGTAGGTGCGTCCCTCGCTCCCGCTTAACGTGGGCTCCAGCGGCGGTAACCGCCCGCTCCGCAAGTTCGTTGAGGGCCGCCTTGCCTTCCCGCGTTTCAGGGTTCAAGTATTTCAAGTGGTTCAGCAGCGAGGGCTCACGCGCCGCGCCGAGCAGCGTCATGCGCTTCCCCCAGGCGGTCAAAGCGCTCTTGTCCTCGATGCAATCGATGAAGGTGGTGGTCCGGGTCAGCCCCCGGGGCTTACCGCCACCCTGCGGGACAACGAGCGGGCGCCCCCAGCGATCCCGGGGCACGGCAGGGATTGAGGCGGGCAGGTCGACGAGGTTGATGGGCAAGCAAGACTCCATAGGTCAGGCGACGGACTGAAGGTAGAGGCGGACCGAATCGTCAGCGAGAAGAGTGGGTACGCACGCGTCCTGGTCGAGCAGATCAAGGCCACGGAGCTCCGCAGCCTCCAGAATCCGCCGGAGGTGACCAGGAGTGTGCTCGGGGCTCACTGTGATGTGGTAGTCCCACTCGCCGTGGTCCACATACAGCATCACCCCCGGCAGCGTGACGAGCTCCACCGTCTTGATCGGCTCGTCATCGATGGTGGCCACCCGCTGGCCGTGCGACATGCACCGGCTCCCCTCTCCCCGGACCGGCACCCCTTGCGCCAGTCGACAGAACGTCAGTACGAATACCTCCAGGATCTTGCCTGGCGTGTATCGGCGGGTCAACCCTTTCAAACCGTATCCGGAGTAACAGGGCCCACTTGGTCAGATTTCGCGTCGCGAAATGGCCGCGAAACGGTGCCTGATCTGCCGGTTCACTCCAGCCATTCCTGATCATTTCGCGAGGTGAAAAGAGGTGCGGAGAGGTGTCCTGGGAGATCTAGAGTGGTGCATCCACGCAACCTTTCAAGGAATTGATCATGCGCGCGATTGTGATAGCCCGGCCCGGCGGCCCGGAGGTGCTCCAGGCTCAGGAAGTGCCGGAGCCGGCCCCCATCGCCGGACACCATGTGGTGAAGGTCTCAAGAGCTGGAGTGAATTACGCGGACGTGCACCTCCGGGAGAATGGCTATTTGGCACCCGTGGAGTACCCCGTTACGCCTGGCAATGAGGTGATGGGGACGCTCGCGGACGGCCGCCGAGTCGTCGCCCTCAGCCGCGGCGGCGGATATGCCGAACAGGCCCTGGTGCACCGCGCCCTGACGTGGGATGTGCCCGATGAGGTCAGCGACGAGCAGGCAGTTGCTCTGACCCTCCAGGGCAACTCGGCTTGGCACCTGCTGCATACGGTGCTCCAGCTCACGAAGGGCGACTCGATCCTGATCCCTGCCGCAGCAGGCGGTGTGGGCTCACTCGCCGTGCAGCTCGCCAAGAGCGTGGGAGCTCGCGTGATCGCGATGGCCGGCAGTCCAGAGAAGGCGGAGCTCGTTCGCAGCCTAGGCGCTGACGCCGTCCTCGACTCGTCCACCACGAGCGATCTGACCGCACGCATCCTCGACGCCAACGAGGGCCCGGTCTCCGCAGCACTGGAGATGACTGGCGGCGAGGTGTTCGACGCCACGCTGAAGGCGCTCGCTTCTCGGGGGCGCATGGCCGTCTACGGCTGCGTTTCGGGTGACCGGCGTGAGGTGCCCGTGGAGCAGCTCATGCAGTCCTCGAAGATGGTGTCGGGCTTCTGGCTGCCCAACCTCTATGGAGTGCGGTACGCGCTGAGGGATTCGATGAAAGCCCTGTTCGAGGCCACGGTGCGGGGCGATCTTCAGCCCGTCATAGGGCCGTGCTATGCGCTGAGCAACGCCGCACAGGCTCATTTCGATCTTAAAAGCCGCAAGACGGTAGGCAAGGTAACGATCAAGGTAACTCGGTAGTAACCTCTCTTTCGGTCACGCCTGCGGGGAAGCGTGCGTAGCTAAGAAATGGGATTCCGGCTGTGCCGCCGCTTGGCGGTACGGCGGATGGTTCAGGGAAGCTTATGACCAAGGGAACGGCGCACGGCAAAAGGGTCTTCTTGGTTCAGCGTGCATTCGCTGATCTTGAGGGGGATAGTCACGGCCCCACAGCAATCGCCAAACAAATAGATCTTGATGTAGCCACTGTCTACCGCATTCTCCAGGACGGCCTGGCCGACCGGACGTTCGTGCAGGTCGGTAGCGGCCGGTACCGGCTGGGGCCGGGAGCCCTCCGACTCTCCATGCAGGCGCTCTCGCAGACCCCCGACCCCGACGCCACTCAGGCGGTCCTCGAACGGTTGCAGCGCGCGACGGGCGGTCTGGTGGCGTACTACGCCGTCGTCGGCGCTCGCCGGATCTGCACCGAGTATGCGATCGGAGATTTCGATCCCCGCAGCATCGGCATCGACCCCTTCGAGTTGGTCCGGTACAGCCGTTCCCTGCGCACGGGGGCGTCTGGCCGGGTGATCCTCGCCCACATGCCGGTGTCCATCCAGGAGCGGGTTCTGGCCGAACCTGTGCCTGACGGCGTTGGCCCCGGGGTGATCCGCGATAACGAAGATTTGATCGAGTCCCTCACGGACATCCGCGCGATGGGGTTCGCCATCGGGCGGCAGGAATGCATGACCGGCTGGGACTCAGTGGCCGTTCCCGTCATGTGGGACGACATGATTCACGGCTCGCTTCTGCTGTGGAAGCATGTCGACAAAATGCCCGAGGACCCGAGCCAGCTCGTAGCCATGGCGATGACGGCCGCAGAAATGCTGAGCCGCCTCGCCTCGATGCCGTGGTCTCCGGCATCGGTGGCCTAATAAGCAAAAGGCCGCTTCCCACAGCTAAGGGGAAGCGGCCTTTCTGTATCTCCGAACACGTGGCATCCAGCAGAGCGGACAGGCTACTTGGCGCTCTTGGTGCGTGTCGTCTTGCTGCGAAGGAGCGCCGGATTTTCCGGCACCCGCACGAGATCTGTGTCCCGCTCTTCTCGGGGGACCGCGAAGAACCCGTCATCGGTCTCGGGGTCGTAGTAGATGACGAGGTTCTCTTCCTTGAGCCAGCTCTTCCAGCTTTCCAGCTTGGAGGCTTCCTCGTCATTCAGCTCTTTCCCCGCACGCTTGCGTGCCTCGCAGCGCAGCATTACAAGGTTGTAGTCCCAGCGGTGCTGCTCGGCGATCTTCCAGGGAATGAGCTCGGTGTCGCGGGTGAGGCGGAGGGGGAGGTCAGCTCGATTGGCGTACGTGGCCCAGTACCCAGGAGTGGTCGTGATGTTGTACTTTTCCCGGTACTTCTGGACCATCCAGTCGTAGGACTTGCCTTCCAGGAGCCAGCGCTTAGCTTCGTCGTGATTCTGTACTTTGCTCCTCGGCGGCATGGCGGCCCTTCCCTCGCTTCGTCCTCCTTTATGGCGTGCGGCCCCGTCGTCGCACGCGCACCACTACAGTGGCATGTAATGGTTGAACCAGTCAAGACGATCAGAAGGGGCCAAGGGTTGTGCTAGTTGAAGCAAAGGTCTGTGACGTGTGCCAGCGCCTCGGTGTGCCCGTAGTCAGGTACACCATTACGACGGAGGACGGCCGCAGAGCGGAAACCGACCGCTGCGGCGACCATGCCGAGCCCTTTGAGGCGGCGCTGACCCAGGACACGCCGGGGCCCTCCAGCGATAACGCCGACCCGGCAACCGAGCGCCCGAGCCCGGCCTCCCAGTCTGAGAAGTCAACCGGTCGTCCCCGCAGGCGTACGCGGGTGACGACGGTCGACGAGATCAACAAGGCGAAGGCGAAAGAAAGGTCCTGAAACGCGGAAAGCCCCCCGCCGACCACACGGGCCAGCGGGGGGACTCGGTTACTGGGGCTCCTCTCCAGGGTCGTCGTCGCTCGGGGCGACCACGCCGAGGGCGGTGAGGATCTGCACGATCACGGCCACCTCCGGACTGTCGGCGTAGACGATGGACGCGATGGAGACCACCACACCCAGCGCGGCGAGGAACGCACCGACGCGGGAGCGGTAGCGCACAGGCAGTAGGGCGACGAGGCTGATCGGCTTGAAGCCGGGCGTCTTCATCTTGCTCATCGACGGCCCGCCAGCTTCTGGAGTGCGACGAATCCGGACGGGCCGATGTTCGGATCGTGGGCCACGCCCGCCGAGCGGTACCGCGGATTGGCGTCGTGGAATCGGGCCACCGCCCGCTGCGTCTCCGGGCCGTACAGGTTGGTGACGGCACCGTGGATCGGTCCGCACCCGGCCTTGATGAGGAGCTGCTGAAGGTCAGCGACCTGGCCATGGGTGGCACCCGGCTTCACCCCCGACTTCAGGGCGATGATCGAGGACGCGGGCTGCGACGGCTCGGGCTGCGTGCCGGCCTTCTTCGCCTTCACCAGCTCGATCAGGCGCTTGATCGGGAAGTTGCCCGGATCGCCGTGATCGTTCTCGGGAACGTGCTGGTGACCAGCGATGCCCCGGAAGTCGTTCCACTCGGCGAACGACATGCGCTGACCGCTCCGCGAGGCGTACGAGCTGGGGTAGGACAGCCACGGCTTCGAAGTGGAGACCAGCGGGATCGGGTAGGTGTCGGTCAGCCACTTCACCAGGTCGACCAGGGCCGCGAGGTCAGCGTCCGACGCGTTCGGCCAGTACAGGCCGGGGCCGCCCTTGTCGCACGTGCCCACGAGTTCGATCTGAACACAGTTCAAGGTGTTGGTCTGGACTCCACCCGACTTGTTCACCAGGGCCCGCGCGCTGTGGTTGGCGTAGAAGTGCTGGCGAACGACGCCGCCCTTGATCGTGAAGTTCGGCGCCGAGCCGCCGCCGCCGTACGTTGGGAACGAGTTGCCCTCGGTGGTGTGCAGGACGATCACGTTCGGGTGCGGCATCGTGTCGCCGGGGTACGTCTTGCCGTACCACTGCGAGCTGGGGTCGGCCTTCGGGTAGATGTGCGCGGTCAAGAAGTGCTGCCTCCTTGGGCATGACAAAGGCCCCGCCGGATTGAGCGGGGCTTGAAGGGGGTTGGGTCAGTTGTGTTCGGGCGTGGCGGAGACATGGCGGTCAAGACGTTCGGCCACCGCCAGGCGCTCGGTCCGCTCGTGGGTCAGGTCATCGCGGATGCCGGCCATCTCCCGCGTGTGCTGCGCCTGGCCGTCGAGCACTTGGCCGAGGCCGGTGATCACGCGATCCACGTCGTCGCGGAGGTTGGTGGAGTGAGTGTTGGAGACCTGATCGCGGACTTCGCCCATGACGCGGTGCTGGCGTCGCAGCAGCTCGACGAGCGCACCGATGAAGGTCACGGCCACCGTTCCAGCGGCCGAGATCAGAGCAGCCGAGGTCGAGGTGCTCACGTGCCGCTCACCTGACCTTCGAGGGCTGACACGCGCTCTTCGAGAGCGTTGATCCGCGCCTCCTGGTCCTGCACGACCGGCAGGAGCGCCACGCCGAGCAAGTCATAGCGGAGGCCGTCGACCTCGCCGTCCAAGTAGTTCACGAGCCACGGGAGGGTCTCCTCGACCTCTTCCGCGATCAGGCCGACCTCACCCTTCCGCGGATTGGGCCGCTCCTCGGTCGCCTTGCGGTCGTAGATCACCGGCCGCAGGGCCAGTACGTCTTCCGGCCGGACCCCGTAGTCGCGGACGTTCTCCTTGAACCGGATGCTCGACGTGTTGCGGCAGAACCGCCCGTTCCCTTCAACCCACACCGCGTACCAGGTCCCCGAGCCGGAAGCGCTGTTGTTGTGGGGCTGCTTCGAGCCGTTGGCCCAGGCGATCGTGTCCCCGGCCTCCAGATAGGAGGAGTGGGAGTGCGAGGACGGCGGAAACGTCGAGGGCTTGCTCGTGATCGACGACCACGTGTGAGAGTGCGTGGCCGGGGTGAATGTCGAGGGCCTGCCCGAAATCGATCCCCAGTCGTGTGTGTGGCTGGATGGAGGGAAAGTTGTCGGCTTGCCGGTGACCTCGGCCCAAGCGTGAGTGTGGGCGGCCGGTGCGAACGTGGCCGGACGGCCGGAGATGTTCGACCACGTGACGGTGGGTGCCAGATCCGCCCAGGCCGCGCCGTCCCAGTATTCCCACGCCTTCGTGCTGCGATTAAGGCCGAGCTGGGCGATGCGCGGCGCGGTCGGCCGAGTGTTCGTCGTCCACGTCCCGACACGCGAACCGGAGTAGCGCCGTACATCGGTCGCCGCGTCCGCGTCGATGTTCGTGACGCCGGGTGACACCCGGACCAGCGCGAGGGGCAGCTCGAAGATGTCGGTATCGGTCTGCGTCACGTCGATCGCATCACCACCGGCCACCCCCTTCAGGATGGCCAGGCTGATGCTGTTCGCTGTGGGGTCCAGCCGCAGTACCACACGGTCGCGGCGTTCGGCGCTGTCGGCCGCCGCAACGCTCAGCGTCTCGACCGCCGTTGAGAAGAAGGCGTGCCCGCGCAGGATCGCGAAGCCCGGCCGCACGAAGACCTTCATGCCGGACCCGTCCGCGGAGACCTTGAGGTCTAGGCCGTCAGCCGTGCCGACGACTCCCGAGTCCTGAAATTCGCGAAAGAGGCGGCTGTACTGAGACTCGGTCGCAGCCTGCCCATCGAAGGGATACGAGCTCTTCGCCACTGAACGGGTCCTTCCTGTGGCAGTGGAAAGGCCCCCGCGCATGTCGCGGAGGAGGCCGGAGGTCAGGGGGGCGGGTCAGAGTCAGATACTCGTGTCCTCGGCGAAGCGCAGCGAGGGGAACATCGACTCCAGGTCCCTCGGCAGAGCACTGCGGACCGCAGCGACGGCGACCCGCAGGATCGTTTCCCGCTCGTCGGGAGTCAGATCGGGGTACGAGGCGAGCGGTTCGCCAATCACGACCTCCACCGAGCCGTACACCTTCTGGAACTCGCCCGTCCGGTGGAAGGGGACGGTGGCAGAAATCGCTTTCACGCAGGGCCTTTCGTCATGCCACGGCCACCCAGAAGCGGTTTGCGCCGTTGAGCATGGAGGTGACGGAGATGGACGGAGGGGCGGTGGTGCCCCCGGAGGCGTAGTAGCCGAAGCGCCGCAGCCCGTTGAGGCCGAAGAAGTTCGGTGGGGCACCTGCGCTCGACTCGGCGGCCAAGAGCACCGGGCCATCGCCGGTCGACGTGTTGTACTGCATGCGCCAGGCGACGTAATACGTCCCGGCGGCGAGCGCGGTGGCGGAGGTGAGGGGCGAGCTGATGGCCGCGCCACCCGCGTTGTGTACCTCCGCTGGTTCATACGTCGCCGTCGACATGTCCCCCGTGGCTCCCACGCGGTTGCCGTTCGCGTCGTAGATCGCGGCCCAGGAGCCGGAGGTCAGCCCGCCCGCGTAGCCGGTGGCGTGCCAGACGATGCGGCTCACCTGCGCGGACTGGCGGAGGCGTACGGCTGTGACGCGGATCGGGCCCGCACCGGGGTACAGACCGGTGGAGTTGGCCACTGCGGGGTCGAAAGCCCAGGTGATGAGCTGGTGGTCTTCGGGCCGCCACTCGTTTACTTCCGTGAGCTGGGCGGCCGGCACACGGCCGGAGGCATCCAGCGCCGCGACGCCGTTCGCGGCCCCGCGCGCCGAGGCGGCAAGCGCGCCGACGTTGGCCGCAGTGAGCGTGATGGAGGCGGCACTGATGCCGCACACGGACTGAACGACCCCCGCCGCCCCCGCCGGGCCCAGCGGTCCGGCCGCTCCCTGCGGTCCGGTTGGTCCGGCGGGGCCGGTGGGCCCGGCGTCTCCCTTGGGGCCCTGCGGCCCGGTGGCACCGGTGCCACCTATCGGCCCCTGGGCGCCAGTGGGGCCGACGATGCCCTTGTCCTCTGGAGCGGGCCAGACGCTCAGACTCATCAGACCACCTCCACGCCGCTGATATGGATGTGGGCCTGGGCGCCGCTGCCCTGGATCTCGATCGTGTCGCCATCGGTCAGCACCTGCCGGAGGTCGAGGGTGAGGACACCGCTCGGCGCTATGCCGACGCCCGAGAGCAGAGGCACGCCGCCGATCCGGACGGTGACGCTCGCGCTCGTCGTGGACGAAGGGTTCGTGGCGACGATGTTCGTCACGACTGCGAGCCCCGCAGCGGGGACGGTGTAGACCGTCGCCATCCCGGCGGGCGCCGCCGCCCGGAAGAAAGCCTTCGGCGTACTGGCCACTACCACGCTCCCATGAGACTCATGACGGGATCTGCCCCGCCTCCTTCTGCATTGCGTTCCAGGGCGGAGACGCGGCGCTCGGTGATCTGCGAACGCTGGGCGGCTGCGGCCCTGGGGTCGAAGCCGGTCGGGTCGCCGAGGAGGGTGCCGACCTGGAAGCCCTGGTCGCCCGCCTTGAGAACCAGACCGGTAACGGGCGCGGTGAGCTCCTGGCCGCCCGTGACGACGCTCACCCGGTCGCCCAGCCCCCAGTCGACGCCGAACTCCATCGCGCTGTCCTCGACCGGTACGGCCTGCACAGCGGTCTTAGTGAATCCGGTGTCTGCCAGCAGTTCGTCGCCCGCCTGCCTGAGCTCCTTGGCATCGTTGGTGTTGCGCTGGTCGACGAAGCGCTCGATGCGGCGACCCCAGTCCCCCTCGGCCTCGACAGAGGCCGGGCTGTCGACGGGGACGAAGGTGCGGGCCTCCTGCTCCCCCTGGCCTGCGACGATGACCCGGGTCGCGCCGGGCGTGGAGACCGAAACGCGCTGACCGGCGAGCGTGCCGGCCAGTACGTCGAGGCGTACCTCCCGCGTGCGGGAGGCGACCTGGAAGGTTTCGAAGACGAGCTGGTTGCCGCGCTGCACGATCCGGAAGCCGAGGTCGGCAACGACCGCGATGGCAGTCAGCAGCTCGCCCAGGGTGGGGAAGCGGGCACTTTTCGAGAGCACGGGGCCACGCGCGCCGTTGGGGCCCATGACCAGGCCCACGCGGCGTCGGGGTGCTGGGGCGCCCGGCCCGCAGTTCGCGTTGACGTACGCGTGCATCAGGGTCTCGGCCGGGCCGGTGCGCTCGTCGTGGCCGGTCGACTGCGTGGTCACGTCCGGGTTCGACGGCTCGGGCCAGGCGAGCATGTCGAGGAGGGTCACCGAGTCGGAGACGCCTTCGAAGACGATGCTTCCGTGGCGGTCCTCCGGTGTGGCCGCGTACTCGGACGAGGTAACCGGGCCGGACATCAGCACGTCGCCGGGGCCGGTGATGATCAGGCCGGCACCGGGAAGGCGTAGCTCGTCCGCGAGGGGGTGCTCGCTGGGGAGCGTCGCCTTCCAGGTACCGACGTTGTTGAAGGTGTCTTCCAGCTCCAGTGATAGATCCTCGGGGCGGATCAGTCCGACGCGAGTCAGTGTCCGGTCCCGTACCTCGACGGTGAGATCAGTGAGCTTCAGCTAGATCACCATCCATCGGCGTGGGCGCCAGGAGCAGACGATGCGGGAAGCCGCGGTGGTGTCGATCAAGGTCACGTCAGCAGTCGAGACGCCCGGTGGAATCGTCCAGAAGCGGGGTGCCGGTGCGAGCTGGGCGTACCGGTTGGCTCCCGTGGCGTCCGTCACCGACCCGTTGCGGGTGTCGATGATCAGGCACTCCGAGGCGGTGAGAGAGCCGGTCCAGCGCAGCGTCTCACCAGTCGGCGACTTCACCGTGAGGTCCTGGCCGGGCCCGTGCACCTCCCACACGGGATAGGCGTCGGCATCACCGTTGTTGGTCAGCGTCATCTCGCCGATGGCCTGTGATGCCGCGAGAGGTATCGAGGCCAGGGACGACAGGAACGGAGTGGTTCCCGGATCGCCTCCGACCGTCTGTGAGGAGACCCCCGATGCGGTGAAGTACGGGTCCGGCGCCCGAAGGGAGAGGACGGTCTGAATGTCCGAGCCTCCAGACCCGAGGTCGATCTCACCGCCGCCTGTCCGGTAGACCAGCGTGGACCAGCGCCGACCGGAGTCGTCTACCAGGACGAGGCGCATCTCGCCCGCCACGGCCCGAGCGAGCCGGGACACGAGCTGACTGAGGTGCTGCCGGTCCCGGCCCACGATGTCCAGCGGCATGTCGATCTCGCGGGACAGGACTCGCTGCCCGCGCCATCGGGAGCCGTCTCCGGCGCCCTCCAGCCACTGTGCGTTCACGGACGGCAGGCCGAAGCCGGTTGCCCCGGCCGTGGCCTGGTATCCGAACCCGTCGGCTGCCACCCCGTTGAGGTCGAGCGCATCACGCTCGGTCTCCAACAGGAGTGCAGTCACTCACTCACCACCCCACCATTCGTGCGCGGTGGGCCGCCGCGAACAGCTCCTCATGGGAGCTGATCGACGCCCCGGGGGCCGCGTAGTAATTGAGAACCTTCGTCACCCCGCCACTTCCGGCTGGGCCAAGACCACTCGTGATGGCGGCCGACGCCGACCGCGCAGCACTCGTGTAGTCGGCGGCACGGGGGCGTGCGGTGATGGCATCGACCACCTTGGCCACCCGGCCCGACTCGCCCTCGATGCCCTGAGCAAAGCCCTGGCCGACGTAGCTGCCGAGTTGGGCAAACACCCTGCTGGGCGACCGGATGCCGAGGCTTCGCTTAATCGCCGCCACCATGGCGTCAGCGATCGTCAACATCTGCTTCTCGATGAGCTTCTGCTTCAGCTCCAGGCCCCGGACCAAGCCCTCGGCCATGTGGATGCCGTTGGCGTACATTGCGACAGAGGCCGTCTTGCCTGCCTGCTTGGCATACTTGGCCAGCTCGTCTTGGAGCTTGTTGACCTGGGCGATGCCGTCCTTGCCAGCCGCCGCGATCGACTCGGCCGCAGCTAGCCCTGCTTCCGGGCCCGCGCTGGCGATCTGGTCGATCGCTGTCTGGCCCAGGCCCTTGGCCTTCAGCGTCGCGAGCGCCGCAGCGAATCGTTTCGCCTGATCGACTGCCTGAGTGAGATCGGCGACGATCCCGGCGAAGGAGGTGTCCTTGGCCTTGGTCACGTCGCCTGTGTCGACGATCCGGTCCGCGACCCGGCCTGCGTAATCGCTGGCCTGATCCCGCAGCTTGTCGAGCTTGTCCCGCGCTGCTTCGAGTCTTTTCGACCCGGTGTCCCACTGGGCCGCGAGCTTCAGCAGCGCGGTGCGGTCCCGGTTGACCCGGTCCTTCAGTCCCTTGCTGGCGTCCCTCGGGATCTTTGCCGTCAGGCCGGTCAGTGCCGCCTTCACGTTGTCGAACTGGCTCTCCAGGCCCTTGATGAGGCTGCGGATGATGAGCCGTCCGGCGTCGTACAGGAGGACCGCGTCTTTCTTCGGCGGGCCCTTCCAGTCGGTCAGTTTCGAGGTCAGCTCGCCCAGCTTGCTCTTGACCGCACCGAACTTGGACTTGATGCCGTCAATGAGGCCGCCGATCAATGCCTTACCGGCGCTGACGAGCGTTGAACCGAGGTTGCTCAGGGCTTCCTTGGCCTTGCCGGGCAGTTCCTTGACGGCCCTGATCGCCTCGGTGATGCCGGTCGAGATCGCACGGCCAAGGGCCCGCATCGCGTTGCCCGCAGCCGTGGTGATCGCGCGCCAGCCTGCTGAGAAGAGCGAGCCGAGCCCGGACATCATTGACCGGCCCAGGCCCGCGAGATACGAGCCGAACGAGCTGAAGCCCGACTTGATGGCGTTCCAGGCGCTCTCGCCGAAACCCTTGACCGCCTGCCACCCGGACTTGAAGGCGCCGCCGATGGCCTTCAGTCCCTTGGTGGCCGCGCCGAGAATGCCGACGCTCAGGAACGTCTTGAAGGCGCCGAGGATCGTGTCCCAGATGCCCTTGACGAAGCTCCACAGGCCGGACCAGAACTGAGTCCAGCCCTTCTTGAGCGTGTCGCAGTTGCCCGTAAAGATGCCCTTGATCAAGCCCCAGGCGATCTTCAGGACACCGACGATCGTGTCCCAGACGCCCTTCACGATCTCGACGAGGCCCTCGAAGGTGAGCGCGACGCCGTTGATCGCATCGACCAGCGTGTTAGCCAGCAGCTCGACGATGAACTGGATGACCGGCACCAGCACCGGCATCAGCACGTTGACGACCTTCAGCAACGCGTCAAGCACTGGCAGGATCGCTTCGAGCAGTCGCTGAATCGCGTCAGCCAGCGGGGGAAGAACCGACTGGATGACCTCGCTCAGCATCGGCAGAAGCGGCTGAATGACCGCCGTGATGATCTGAAGCGCGACCTGGATGATCGGCTGGAGCGCCGTGAGTACCTGTTGCAGAGCTGCCGAGAGCACCGGCAGGATCGGCGCCAGGGCGGACGCCAGCGTGGTGACCAGCGGTGCCAGTGCGGAGAAGATCTGAGCGAAGAGCTGGGCGATGATCGGCAAGATCGGAGCGAGCGCCCCGACAAGCTGCGCGATGACCGGCGCCAGCGCGGTGACGATCTGGCCGAACGCCTCACTGATCGTCGGCAGAACGCTGCTCAGCGACTGGAAGGCGCTATTGAGCGCCTGGCCGACCACGGGGACGAGCTGCGCCAAGATCGGGGCGATCGTTTGGATCGCCTGAGTCAGCGCACCGCCGAGGAGCTTGATGATCGGCGTGATCGAAGGCGCGAGTGCGGTGAAGGCGTTCGCCAGCGGTACGAGCGTGGCTGCGATCAGCGGGCCGAGCATGGCGGCGAACGCTGCGATGACCTGCATGAGCGCGCCGAGCGCCCGGCCGAGCGGTGCCATCGCCGGGGCGAGGGCGGTGACGGCGGTCTGGATGCCGTCGAACATGGCCTTGACGCCCTCGGTCACGGCGGGCTGCGCGAGCGCCGATGCGACCGCATCCAGGGCGGTGCCGATGATCTCGCCGACCTGCGGCAGAACATCGGTCAGGAGCTGACCCAGCTCCGTGAACAGGTTCTTGACCGCCGGGCCCGACTGGGTAGCGATGGCGTTCATCGCCGTGTGGGCGGCGGTGAAGACGTTGGTCAGGCCGGTCTGGAAGCCCTCGCTGTCCACGGTCCTGTGGACCTGTTCGAGGGTGTCGGCCAGCATCCCCAGGGAGGAGCCGCCCGCGGCCTCGGCCGCGCGAGAGATGCCGGCGAAGATGCCGCCGACGTTGTAGAGGACCGAGCCCAGATCCTTCAGGGACTGGATTCCCTCGCCGATCCAGCCCTTGAGCTTGCCGTTCCCCTCGCTCTTGGTGAGGAAGTCGGAGAACCGCTCGCTGATGTCGACGAACCACTGAGCCAGCGACGGCAGGTAGCTGGTGCCGACCTTGCCGAGGACGGCAATGATGTTCGCGAAGGCGCCCGTGCCCGTCGTCGCGATGTCGATCGACGACGAGAGGTCGGTGAACATCTGGTTCAGGGCCGGATCGAGCGCGCCCTGAAGCGACTTGGCGAGACCGCCGAAGAAGCCGCCAAGCTGGGTGGCGGTCTTGGAGACACCGGCCGTGAACTCCGGGAGGAGCTCGTCGACCATCGTGCGGATGGGCTCGGCGGCCTTGGCCCAGAAGTTCTCGCTGATCGTGTCCTGAAGACCCGACAGCGCCGTCTTGACCTCGGGCAGAACCTTGTTGAAGTCCTTGAACGCGGCGATCGTGACGCCGAGGCCGACCGCCATGCCGCCGAGCAGGCCCGGCAGGAGCAGTGCGGTGGCGCCGATGGACGCTATCGACGAGGACAGGGCGGCCAGATTCGAGGCCGCCGATAGGCCCCACCCGGCCAGGCCCGCGATGGCCAGGGCCAGCGAGCCGATGACGGGGACGGACTTGTCGAGGTTCTTGAGGGTGTTGCCGAGCTTCTCGAAGATGTTGTTCAGCACCCGCGCGCCACTGAGCGCGGCGAGCGCGGTGGCGACCTTCGTGACGGCGGTGTTGTCCAGCTCGGGGACGATCGGCACCGTACGCGGGCGCGTCAGCATCTGGAGCCGCGCGGACAGTGCAGCTCCGGAGCCGTTCGCGATGTCCGGCTCGACCTGGATCTTGAGAGGGCTGATGTCGTCGGCCCAGTCCCTGAGCTTGCGCTTCACCCGGTCTGCGGACTGCTCGTCGAGCTCCAGCTCGACCAGGCCCGTGGCCTTGAGGTCGTCGACCTTGAAGTCAACCTTCTGGCTGTTGGCCCGGTGCTGGAGCTCGCGGGCGGCATTCCGCACTGCGTTCGCCATGCCGTCGGTTGAGATGGTCGTGTAGAAGCGGATCTTGCGGGCGTCAACCTGCCGGTTCCGCTTGTTGATCTTCCGTATCTCTTCGAGGGCAGCCGCTGAGACACCCGACATGTCGATCTTCGTCGACACCCGGATCGAGAGCTGTGACTCGATCCGTTTCAGCTCTGTCTCCGCGCGCTTGCGGAAGTCCGACGTGTCCGGCAGTACCTTGACGGCGACGCGGCCGATGATCTGGCCCGCTGACAAGGGCTACCTCCGAGAGAGCTGCTGGTAGAGCGCGGCGACTGTGGCGGGTCGCTTGCCGACCTTCTTCTTCGCCTTGGCCTTGGACTGCGGTCGGGGGAAGGAGGGGATCTTGGGAGCTTTGCCCTTGCCCCACTGGCCTGTGGCCCGGGTGTTGCTGTTGATCGCGTCGTAGAGATCGGCCGCCAGGTGGCGGTCCTGGCCCCAGCCGAAGTGGTCCCGGCCGCCGGACGCGAGGGCGACAGTCAGGGAAGTGTCAGGCAGCCTCGCGACGAGGAGGAGGACGAGCGCGGGCGAGGGCCCGCGGCCTGCGATCACCTCGGCGAGATCAACGCCGTAGTAGTACCGCAGGTCCGCGTACAGGCCCTCGCCGAAGTCGTCGGTCAGTCGCGCGAGGCCGAGGCTTCCCCCGCCTGCGTGCCCTTGCCGTAGCGGTCGAAGATCTCGGCGAGTACGGCCAGGTCGCCGTTCACGGCAGTCAGGAGCTTGTCGGCCGCCTTCGGGTGCTCGGCCACCAGACGGATCGCCTCGGACAGCAGCTCCTCCTGGTCGGCGTCGTCGCCGCCCATGCGGTCCTGAAGCTGGGACAGCTCGGTCCGCGTCGCCTTGGGCAGGCGGAGCGGGTTGAGCAGGCGAGTCGTTCCGTCGCCCAGCTCAATGTCGGTGGAGCCGTACTTCGCCTCGGCGGCGGTGCGGATGGCGTCGAGGGAGAAAGAAGCCAAGGGGGTGTGAACCTCCGGGTTGAAGTGCAAGGGGGGCGGACCCAGAGGGAAGGCCCGGCGCGAGCGGGTCCGCGCGCTCGCGCCGGGAAGAGGGGGGGCAGGTCAGACGGCCGTACCGGCGACCCACTTGGTGCCGTCCCAGGCCGCCTTCGAGCTGTCGCCGAGGGCGACGTGCTCGCCCGCCGCCCACTTCGCGGTGGGGGTGGCGATCACGGAGGCGAGCGCGGCGAGTTCGGCCGGGGCCACGGCGCCGGCAGGGGTGAAGGAGCCGGGCGTTCCCGCGCTGGCGCCGGTCGCGACCGTTCCGCCGAGCGGGGTCACGGCGTAGGTCCAGGTGTTGTTGCCGTGGACCATGGGCTTCACGCCGAGGGGCAGACCGGCGAGGCTCTCGGTGTCGGCAATCGCCATGTCGTCCGCGCGGTAGATTTCAGTCTTCGGCGCGTAGAACGCGAAATGCGACTCGCCGTCGATGAAAATGGCGAGGAATGCCGACTGGGTGGGCTGCGGGTCAGCCGGGACACCAATAGAACCGTCCGGAAGAATCGGGGCGTTGGCGCCGAAGTAGAGCCGCAGCGCAGCGGTATCAAACTGCTGCAAGGTGAAAGTCATCGTCTCCGTGCGGGCCGAGTATTTCGTCCGGAGGCTCTTGTTCTGTAGCGTGCCGATCGTGGTCGCCTCGCCGCCTTCGGAGGTGATTCCGAAGACGTCTTCCAGGCTGGTGTGGCCGACGTTCTGCCACGGAGAGGTAGGCACAAGGAGGTCGTCGGGCATGGCGGTACCGACCGGGGCGGTCAGGTAATTGCCGGAGCCGACGACAAGAGTTGCATTGTCGTTGAGCGCCAAGAAGAGAAACGTTCCTTCATCCGGGCATAAAAAAGGGCCCGCACCCCGAAAGGGGTCGGGCCTTTCGTCTGCGGTGCTTAGTGGGGGAGGGGAAAGGGGCGCTGCCGCGGTTTGCGGATCTGGATGTCGTAGATCGACTCGTAGCGCCATACGCCCGTGGGCAGATCCGCGTACTGCACGGGCCCGGTGGCGGTCGCCCAGTCCGAGGCCCGGCGCGGTGAGGAGTTCATGTCGACGCGGGTGATGTGGCCCCGGCCTGGGATGACTTCGTGGTTGAGCCAGGAGTCCCGCAGGACTACGCGCACGGCTTCAGAGAGGATTGCAGCGTCGGAGTCGCCGTCCGGGTCCTCCGCGAAGCAGTTCACGACGACGCGCGCCGCGTCCGTGAAGCGCGGGTCCGCAGTCCACGCGCCAAAAGTCGGGTCTCGGCGAACGAGCACCAGAGGGAATCTCTCGTGCCGATCAATGAGGGATTTGACGCGTACCCCCGGAAGCCGCTTTCGCAGGATCGCGAGCAGCAGGTCCTCGACGGGGGAAAGTTCGGCCAGGGCCTTGATGTGAGGAGGTATACCGGCCACTAGTCGAGCTTTACCTTGCCCTTTCTCTTCTTGGGCAGATTCGACGCGGTGGCGAGCACGTAGAGGCCGTCCATTTCCGGGATCACGTCGAGGTATTCGTTACCGTGCTTGTCCTCACGGACAACGACGGACGCCTGGCGGCCGTACTCAATAGACATTGCGGCCCGCTGGCCACGATCGTCCGAGAGGACGACGTACTTGTCCACTCCGCCCTCTTCGACGATGATCTCCGCGTGCCCGTCCGCGCGGTGCTGCTGGAGAATCTCTTCAGCGCGAACAGCGATCTCGAAGGTACGTGCCTCCAATACGGCCTGCACGACGTCAAGTCGGGCCAGGACCTTGGTGAGCTTTCGCCCGCCGACGCTTCGGTACACCTTTGCCATCAGGGCCGCTCCCGAATGTCGACCGACCAATGTCGGGTGCGCCTGTCCCCGTGGTGGTACGCGGGAGGGCTGACCACGTCCCACTGTCGGCCCGCGTACTCCACGCGGGACCAGAGAGAGACGCCGTCGAGGTGTGCGTCCACGACCATTCTGGTGACGTTGATCTGCTGCTGGCCTGGGACTTCGGCTCTGGCGCTGCGCTGGGGGATGAATGCGGCCCGGACTTCGATCGGGCCCGCCGGGTCGGCCATGGTCACGGTGTTCCCGCGCGAGTCGGTGACCTCGACGGTCTTCCAGACCCGGGCCCTTTGGCCGCGCCTGCGTTGCACGCTCACCACGGCCCTCCGCCATCGGAGAACAACGGGAACGGGGCACCGCCGTAGTCCACTGGCACGAGGCCCGCGCCCACGGGGCGATCGCGCGACCCCCAGGCGGAGACGACCACGCTCGTAAGGGTCGGCCGGGTGCCGGCCAGTCCTTCGAGGAGCTTGATCTCCTCGCGGGCGAAATACACAGAACCGGCGTCGCGGCCGTGAGCGTCCGACCAGGCCAGCGTCTCGTCACCGGCTCTCGACTGGGTGTAGCCGTGAGGGTTGCGGACATAGCGACCCGCGGCCTTGAGCACGAGCGTGCGTACCAGCCGGGGCGGGCGCTCCTCCGGCCAGTCGCGGCCGTAGGCGGCAGCCAGGTCAGACGCGTCCTCCAGGGCCCCGGCCGCGATGCGCAGCTCGTCGTCGTCGAGTTCCCAGTCGAGACGGGCCTTCAGCTCGTCGAGGGTGGCATAGGCCAAGCCTCGACCTCCCTTTCGTTGTTAGGTGTGGGCGGCAATTGACTACATGCAGCAGGCGGCAGGTCGCACAGCGGAGAAACCGACACTCGCCCAGCCGTGCGTTTGAAAGGGCCCCGTTGGCTGATAATGGAGAGGTGACTGAATGGATTACAGCCGCCTTCGGCCTGGTCGGAGCGATTCTTGGTGCTGGAGCTTCGATTCTGGGGGCTGCTTGGCAACAGCACAAGTCGACAGAGGCAGAAAAGAATGCTGCTGAGAAGTCGGCGGCAGCCACCCTGGCCGCCGAATTGATTCGGGTTCGCCAACATGTGGACGCATTGCCAGATGCATTGGTTAACCGACAAAATGAAGACTCAACAGCAGCCACCCAAGTTTTCGTGGAGGCTATTCAGAGTGAGTGGCATGCGACGCTGGAAAACCTCATTGTGCCCGCTGAAGTTGCCGCACGTATCCTGCGCGATGAAGATGTTCGGCGCCGTGAGCTAGGAATCCTCGAACTGCTTGAAAAGTGGATTTTGCTGAACCATCAAAAGGCGGCGATCATGGACCGTTACTACATGCGGCAAATTATCAAGCACGCCCTGGAGTGTGTGGGTGCATGGCAGCGACAGGACGAGATGCCGCCCGCCGCTCCTGCGCTCATTGCAGCGCAGGAAGTGTGGCGCATCATCATGACAAGGGGGCGATGAAGAAACTTCGCCTTTCATGCTCCGGCAGGGTGCAACGGGCCGCGCTCCTGGTCTATCCCAGGTCACGCGGCCCGCCGTGTCACGATCAGGCGTTGGCCGGGTCGTCCTCCGGCTTCAGGCCGACCGGAGTCCAGACCTTCGCGTCCGAGACGCCCGTGATCTTCGCGAGCTCGGAGGCAGCCTCGGGATAGTCGCTCTTGCCGTCGAGCTGGAGCTTGATGCCGCGCACGAAGTGCTCCTGAGTGGAGATCACTTCCTTCTCCTTGACGGGGTCCCAGCCGACCAGCACGTCAGACACCGAGCGGAAGCCCTGATAACAGTTGACGATGCTGCGGTCCTGGAAGTATTCGCTGTCGTAGTCCCGCAGCCAGCGAAGGGCCAGGCCCTCGAAGCTCGTGGTGGCGCCGAACGGGACGGACTGCGGCACGGACGGTGCCGCCGAGGCGAAGATGAAGCCGGACTGCGCGAACGCGTAGGCCGCGTCGGACGGGATGGTCTGGTCCACGATGAACCGGAAGCCGTACCGGTGGCCGAGCGTGGCGTTCACCAGGGCGGATTCTGCCTGGGAGTCGCCCACGTTCGAGGCCAGGTTCAGGTCCGGATCGGACAGGAGCACGGTCTCGAAGTCCGAGCCGACAACCATGTATCGGGCGCCTTCGGGAACGTTGAACTTGTTCATGACGCGCCGGGCCTCGATGATCGCCTTGCGCATGGACTTCTCGGCGTTGCCGATGGTCACCGCGTAGGGCTGATCGACCAGGGTCTTCACTGCCCGGCGGGCCAGGCCGCGTGCGACCGCCTTCACCTGGGGGCGCAGGAGCTTGCTCCACTGGGCGATGTCGAAGTCGTTCTGCTCGTCAGTGAGCTTGACACCGTTGTAGACGTTGCCGCCAAAGGTGACGGGGATCGTCCGCTCGGCGTACTCGTCGAACACGACGCGCTGACGGGTGCCAGGCGTGGAGCTGCCCGCCGAGCCGGAGCGCCACTCGTAGTCGTGGAAGGGCAGGACACCTTCGACCACCACGTTGATTGTGTCGTTTTTTGCGCCCTTGAAGCGATCAACCCCTTCCTTAGTGAAAAGGTTCGGGACGAGCAGTTCCTGCTCCAGCATCCCGATCGCGGCGTTGATCAGCTTCTCGGGCTTGACCACCATGTGTTCGGCTGTCACTAAGCCTCCTGGGGCATGAAAAAAGCCCCCGGAGACCGGAGGCGTAGCTAATGGGGGGAAGGGTCAGCGGCGCGTGAGCCGTGCGAGCTTGCGCGGGTCCATCTCCCCGTCGCCGCCGGCATCGGGCGTCAGGCCGCCACCGAGCGTCGGGGGGAGCGGGTCCGGGACGTACTTGGCCAGCACCTTCGCGTGCGCCTCAAGGGCGGCTTCGTCCTCGCCGCGCAGCGCGTTCGCGAGGTCGCCGGGCAGCTCGTACTTCCGGGCGATGTCGGCCCGCAGGATGGAGCGTTCCAGCTCGGCGTTCTGCGTGCGCAGCTCGACGAGCGCGGCCTCGACTTCCTCGGGGCCCTTGGCCTCACTGAGCTTGGTCTCGGCGTCGCGGAGCCGCGTTCGGTACGAGGCGGCCTCGGAGCGGACCTTCGTCAGCTCTTTACGGGCCCACTCGGGAAGTTCGTTCTCCGAAGGGCCCTGTGGCTCATCTGACTGCGGCGGCTCGCCCTGCGGCTGCTCGTTCTCGCCGGTCTTCGGGTCGTCGTTCGGGGAAGGAGTCTGCTCGGTCACGGATCACGCCTCCTGGGTCGCGTTCTCGGCGTGCCGCGCCTCCAGGGCTGCGGCCTTGTGTCGTTCGCGTTGCTTCTGGCGGATGAACCGCCGCCAGACGGTCAGGGCGCTCTTACCGGTGTGACCCTTCGTGACCTCGGGCCACAGGGCCTCGTACTCGCGGTTGAGCGCGAAGAGCTCGGATGCTCCGTACTGCTGCCTGGACAAGACGGGCATCGCGTAGCAGTGACAGTTGTCGTGGAACCTGTCGCCGTCGTTGAACGTGGCGGACTCGCGGCTCTTGTAGACCGGTCCCCGGCTGATCAACATTGCGCACCAGCCGCACGGCGTCCCTGTACGAGAGAGCCGTACATATCCAAGGGAGCGACGGTCACGCCGCATGTGGTTCCACGTCGTCGACCGGCCGCCGTTCATCGCAACTCGGCTTGCGGCTGCCGCCTGTTGAGCGCCCGCCTGGCGGTGAGCCTCCTCGCGCTGGCGATCGGCATTCTTCGCGGCCTGCTCGTCGTCGACCTCGGCCAGGCGGCGGTCGAGGTTCTGCGTGCCGAGGGCATCCAAGACCGTGCGGAGTTCTTCCTCCGCCTCCCGCTCGATGCGTTCTTCGTCCTCGCGCAGCCCATCGAGCTCCTCGACGAGCACCCGCTCCCAGTCGTCATCTCCGTCACCGAGATCCCGGTCCTCGTCGAGCGCGGGCGCCGCCGGGGCGTCCTTGTCGAGGGGCTCGGAGTCGTCAGCGAGAGCGGGGGAGGCTTCCCCGGACTTGCTGGTCGCGGCCTCGCCCGCCGGGTCAGAGCTGGGCGTGTAGGTGCCGGCCAACGCGGCGAACTCCCGGCGGAGGTCGCCGAGTGTGACGTGCGTCGGCTCTGGGTGGTACGGGTCAGCGACGGTGCGGCCCGTCTGAAGCGCGCGCGCAAGCCGGTAGTAGGCCCGAGCGAGGTCGCGCGACATGCGCCGTCTCGACATGACCAGCGTGATCGCCTTCCGTAGCCACCCGGACGCCGTTGCCGCGCGCTGCGCGGCCGGAACCTCGTGCCACAGAGACAGGGCGTCGGCCACCGTGGCGGCGCCGATCTGGGACAGCGCGACGTGGAAGGCGGCCGACGCCTGGTCGGTCTCCTTTGCCCGTGCCGCGCTGCTCATGCTGCGGCCCTCTGCTCAGCCGCGTCCGGGGTTTCGGGCGTGGCTCGTTGCAGGGCATTCGCGAGCTGGCCCACCGAGTCGTCGTCCTCGGCGAGCTGCTCCCAGTCCTCGAACTCGTTCTGGGTAACGCCCGGAACGCGCCGCCACAACCCCTTGGCCGGGATACCGAGCTGCTCGCGCAGCTTGCCCAGCGCGTCTGCGGCCTGCGCGAGGCTGCGCTGCTCCATGTCGCGCCAGATGACCTCGCCCTTGTAATCCTCGGCGGAGGTGGCGTTGCTGGCCAATTCGGCCGCCAAGCGGAACACCCTCTCCCAGCACTCGCCGAAGGCCGTGCGGAACTCCGCGATCTTGCGACTCAGCGCCGTCTCCGCAGCTAGGAGGGCCTCAGCACTCAAGTTGGCGATCTGGCCCAGCATGAAATGTGGTGGGGTCTGGCTGATCGCGGCGAGCTGTCGCGTCGACATCTCCACCGACTCGATGAACCCTCCGAGGGGACTTTCGTCGAGGCTGCCGAACTTCACGTCCGGGTCCTCGGCGAACAGGAACCGCTTCGCGTTGTGGTTGATCGGCAGCGGGACGGGATTCCCCTGGGCGTCGAGGACGGCCTCGCCGGTCTCGGGGTCGCGCCGGACTGGCGGGGCCATGCCGGTCGCCGTCCGCACCTTCACCGAGGCGTACGTCTGAGCCACCAACAGGTCGAAGATCGTTTGATTGATTCGATCTTGGAGGGCGATCATCGGCTCGATGACGCCGACCGTGCGGCCCTCCAGGTCGACGCTCGCGGCGAAACGCGTGACCGGGCACTCGGAGGCGCCGTGCCGGCGCCCGGCCGACACCGTGATGCCCTTCTCGTCGTCGAGGCCCTTGAACGTGACTGCGTACTCGTGGCGCGCGTCCCACATCCGGGCCTTGCCGAGCGACTCGCCCGAGGGCCACGCCGTGACGGTGAGCGCGGCGTGTGGTGTGTCGTCGTTGGCCGCGTCCTCGTACAGGGCGGCCGTGCGCAGGGCGGACAGGCCCTTTGTGCGCACCGTTCCTGTGCGGGACTTCTCGGTGACGGTGAAGGAGTGCCCGTATGTGAGAGCGCCCCGGTACACCGCGGCCTGCCGGGCGTCGAGGCGCGAGCGCTGCCAGTGCGCCCACTCGACCGTGGTCGTCTCGGCAGGGGCCGGGAGGCCGCCGCCCGCCTCGCCTGACCGGAAACCATCGACGTACAAAGCCTGTGCGGGGGTTCCGACCAACAACGGCATCCAGTTGGACACCGCGCGGCGCGCGAGGAGGCGGTACTCGTCGTCGGCCTGCGGCGGCATGTACGGGTCCGCGTGCCGACCGTGCAGGTAGTCGTCGATACGCCGGAGCCGGTCGCCATCTCGGCCCAGGATGGCCAGCAGCTGCCGCGCCAGAGCGGCAGCGGAAACGGGGGCGGCCACAACATCACCGCCTTAGCTACACTATATCAATCGGGTCACAGGAAGAAGCCGCGACCGGTGCGCTTCCGCATTTTCTTGCCACGGGCCCGCAGGTCGAACAAAGCCTCATGCGCGAGCATCAAGGCCGCGTAGGCGTCCACCTTGCGGGGGGATTCCCTGCTTTCCTTACCAAAGGAGAGGCCGTAATTATTTGTGCGCCTTCGTGTATTCAGTACATGCCGACGGAGCTTTCGGTCACCGTCGTGGACCAGTTTCCGGTCGAAGATCGAGCGCATAAGGCGCTCGTGCGCCATGGTCGAAGCCTTGAGGCTCGTACGCATATCCCATCCGATTGCGTCCTTGCCAGGGGCTTTTACGGCCAGGCCCTCGCCGTACTGCTCGGACCACTCCGAGATATATGTGACCGTTCGCGATAGTTGACGGATGCGGCGAGGCATCGGCGCTGGTCGCTCACCGACTGTTCAACGTAGTTGG